>NZ_JBQFPG010000030.1:0-1882 GCF_056534355.1 Ruegeria sp. D7 | reverse complement strand
GCCTGCCGCGCCTGGGCGATGCCCTGAGTGCTTATTGCGGGACCCCATTCATCTGGCAAAAAATATCTGGGGGAGCGCGAGGGGCTGGCCCCTCGCTCCTATCCTAAACTCCCACGCCCCACTTTTGTTCAAGTACTTCCAGAGCTGCGATCCGCTCATCCGTCTTTGGATGACTCATTAACCAAGCGGGCACAACGCCCGCGCGCTGCTGTGTCAGATCCTCAAGCTTGTGGAACAAAGACTTCTGTGGACCAATCCCGATCCCGGCTTTTGTCAAAAGCGCGGCCGCATATTCATCCGCCTCATATTCATCACTTCGCGACAGGCGGGAGGCCAGCAAATGAGTCAGCATATTTGCAATCCAGGCTCCAATGAACGGGATGAAGCGGTTCAATAGCATCATCAGCGCAGCACGCAGGGCGTTTTGACCCGAGAAATCAATCATCCGCCGCCGGGCGTGGCCAAGGGCGACATGGCCCAATTCATGCGCGATTACGCTTGCCATTTCTTCTGCTGATACTTCGCCGTTGCCAAATTTGCGATAAAAACCGCGCGTGATGAAAATACGCCCATCCGGCGCGGCCAGCCCGTTCACCGGATCGATCTCGTAGATGTAGACTGGGACCCGATCAATTTCCAAGGCTGCAGCCAGCCGGTCCGTCATGCGTTTTAGCGCAGGATCGGCCAGTTCGGTGGACTTCGCATCCAACTCACGATGCGTGCGCCAGACGGATATCCGGTACATCACAACGGCATAGGCTATGGCCAGCAGGATGGGTGTTAAGCGAAGCATGAGTTAGATATGGGCGACCCACCCCGAGGAGGCAAGCGGTAACTCGCCCTTCACGTCCGATCAGTTATGCGGCTCAATCCAGCCTTACCTGCCTGGCGAGGGCAGGTGCAGGTTCGAATGAAACTCGGCAAGGGACTGCTTGGTCAAGACCTCGCCCTTCGAAGCCTCAAAAAATGCGCGTTCAGCTTCCTTTTCTGCGACCAGAGCATCAACTCTCAGGTCCCTCACATCCGCGCGCAGAGCGTCGCGCGCCTCCTCGTAGGTTTCAGCATCGCGCAGCTCATCCTCAAGCGCACTCAGCTTGTCATCATAGTCCGGGTCCGCAGGATCAAGTGCGGCGATATCATCGGCGATGTCTTCGCTGCTGCGGCCATCGTAGTCTTCGTTCAGATCACGCAGTTCACGGCGCGCCTCATAGAGGTCACCGCGTAAGTCGTAATAGGTTTCCGCCGCCGCCTGGTAGGTCGCGATTTTGCCGACATTGCTGTTGGGTGAAGCATTGCGGAACGCCGGGGCCGCTGCCTTAGACGCATTCAGGTTACGCAGCTTGTCCGAGCCATAGGGATCGGTGATCGCTGCAACAAGCGGGTCGCGGTAATAGCGGTAGCGGTCCTTCTTGCGATCGGAATATGGCTTTTCGTAGCGCAGTCGATAGTCGGTTTCATCATAGATCTTCTTATCGTCCGAATAGCGGTAGCCGTCAGGATCGTAAGGCACCGGCTGGATCGTTGCCCAGTCCTTGTGCCGGTGGTTTGGCTGTGGCAGATCGAGATTGCCGTGGAACTCGCCCAGCGTCGCTTTGGTCAATGTACGCCCTTTCGAAGCGTCATAAAAGGCAGCCTCCGCATCTTGCAACGCGTCGCGGGTTTCGTATTTCAGATCCCTCAGATCAGCGCGCAGATCGTCGCGCGCCTCCTCATAGGTTTCTGCATCGCGCAACTCATCCTCAAGCGCACTCAGCTTGTCATCGTAGTTCGGGTCCGCAGGATCAAGCGCGGCGATATCATCGGCGATGTCTTCGCTGCTGCGGCCATCGTAGTCTTCGTTCAGATCACGCAGTTCACGGCGCGCCTCATAGAGGTCACCGCG
>NZ_JBQFPG010000029.1:0-2090 GCF_056534355.1 Ruegeria sp. D7 | reverse complement strand
TCTTCCCCTAGCAGGGCGACGACAAATCCGGCCGGTGGCTCAGAGTTTCCGAAGTAACTGTAGGCCGTCATGGCTCTAATTGACTCACCGTTGACCGTTACTCGCGCGTCCCACTCTCCCTCCGGATTGTCGAAAACTACGGGTTCGATCACGCGGTTTATCGCTCCGCCACCACAATAGACGATGCCTTCGGGTGCTTCGTAGGAGGCCCCCTGGCCAGTATCTGAATCGCAGGCGGAACGAAGGGACCGAATTGCCGCGCTGGAACCTTTCAAGTCAAAGATTCCGTAGCTGACATCTTGATCAATCATCGACAGGTTAACCGATGCATTGGCCGCAAGCTGGCCCAGTACAAAACCATAGTCCTCTTGACTATTGAAACTGACCTCGACGGGATAGTTATCAACGATCTGTACGGCAGCGTTTTCTGCGCCAACCTGAAATGCTCCAACTTCGGTGGCTCCGTTCTTCAAGAAACGAATGGAAAGCCCCTGCTTGTCCGTAATGTCCTGGCTGTCCTCATATCCAGCCGGAGCAAAGCGAATACGGTTACACTGAAGTTCCAGCGTCATGTTTCCGGTTTGAATAAATGCATTGGGAATAGGCCCAGAGTTGAACGACCACTCCGCTGATGCAGTTGTCGCCATAACCATCATTAGAGTCCCAGTGGAAATCGTTTTGAAACTCATTTTCTCTCTCCATGGTGTCACGGTTCGCACTGTCATTCAGCCTGAGATTCCGGCCAATTGCCCCGGCAACCAGGTCAGGAAACAGGTTCGCCGTATTCGTTTGCGCCTTCTTCCGAAGGGCGCGTCAACCACCAGATCATCAGAATGGACAGAACCAATTGAAGAATTGAGACAACAACAATACCGGTCACGCCCAGGACTGCCGCGGGTCCTCGTAATGCGTCAGGGTTCTCGGTCCCTTGCTCCAATACCGAAAAGAACGCCACGCCACCCAGCATAACAAAAAGCGTTGTAATGCTGAGCGCCATCGGCAGCAGCAAATACCAGCCAGGTCGTCCCGTATCATGCAGCCTTCGCCAACCGGCGGCCAGCATAGGTATGAGAACAGCCAGTTGAAAAACAGAGGACAGAACCCGAGATCCTTGCCCTGTCTCGGGGTTAGTCCCGAATAGGATCGTATCCAACACAGCCAAAGCAGCACTCACGAGAACCACAAACAAGAAGAACCACCAGTATTCTGAACGTATAGCCCGGCCGGAGAACTGGAAGTATTTTGAAAAACACGTTTTAACGGCCTCAATAAATCCCATTTTCATTCCTTTCTTAATCTCTGTGCGGCCTCAAAACGTTTCGCCACCTAGAAGAACAAACTCGCCTGTATGGATGCTCTCACTTACCTTTTTGTTTGAATGCAGAGGCCTATCGTACGAGAGCGTAGAGAAATTTACGCGCGGAAAAAATGTTGATTTATGAAAAAATAGATTCAAACATGCGAATTCGACACAACTTTCATTTTACCTCCGTTGATGTCGCTGTCGCCCGATTTGTCGGGCCCTTCCGACTGCTGGAGTGAGTGCTGGCGGTCGGAGGCCCTCAAACAAAGATCAAGCATTGGGAGGACGCGATGCTGCAGCTTAACGTACTCCCCCTCTTTCCAGAGTTTGCTCTAGCTTTCGCCAGTGTCGTCATTCGGCCTTCACACGTTGTTGGCGGCCCCGATGGTCAACGAAATGTTGTTCCGCCGAGCAAGCCCCACGCGGCAAGTTTTGGGAAAGATAGTCAAAGGATCGAGGTAAGTTCTATTGGCTGCGCAGACGCGAGAGCTTCAAATAAACGCATCCAATTTCACTAATTTCAACGGACCCAGAGGGAGAAGAAAATGACCAACAAGATGGTGATGATTTCAGGCGCAACTTGTTTCGCAATGCTTGCGGCCTGTGACGACGCGAGTACATCCAGTGCGTCCGCCGAGCTCACACCGGCTCAGCAAGCATGTTTGCGAGATGTAGCCAAGACGACGAACAATTCGCAAGTCGTTGTGCTCTCATCCGCGTTCAGCGAGGCTGGAACACAAGTCACTGTCGGTGTTGGCGAGGATCGTGCTCCTTGGAATTGCATTGC
>NZ_JBQFPG010000028.1:0-3975 GCF_056534355.1 Ruegeria sp. D7 | reverse complement strand
GATCGGATTCCCTCCGCATGAGGGGTCGATGATTGCGCCTTGGACCAGTTCGGGGATGGCGGCTTTGGTGACGCCGAGGTCGGAGAGATTGCGGGGGATGGCGAGGCTGTCGTTGAACTCTTGCACGAAGCTGCGGAAGCCGTCGAAGCCGCCGTCGATGCCCAGATAGGCGGCGGCTTGCTGGAAGCGGTCGGCGATGACTGGCGCGTTGAACTCGAGTACGGCGGGCATGCAGACCGCGTTGGTGGTGCCGTGGTGGGTGTTGAACACCGCGCCGACGGGGTGGCTCATGGCGTGGATGGCGCCCAGGCCTTTCTGGAAGGCGGTGGCCCCCATCGCCGCCGCGCTCATCATCTGGGCGCGGGCTTCGATGTCGGTGCCGTCCGCATAGGCACGTGGCAGGTAGTCCTTGACCAGCCGCATCCCTTCCAGCGCGATGCCCTGAGACATCGGGTGGTAATGCGGGCTGCTGAACGCCTCGACACAATGCGCGAACGCATCCAGACCGGTGCCTGCGGTGATGAACCTGGGCATGCCCACCGTCAGCTCGGGGTCGCAGATCACGACCGTGGGCAGCACCTTGGGGTGGAAGATGATCTTCTTGGCGTGGGTTTCCGAGTTGGTGATGACGCTGGCGCGCCCCACTTCGGACCCGGTCCCGGCGGTTGTGGGCACGGCGATGATCGGCGCGATGGCATCGGCATCCGCTCGGGTCCACCAATCGCCGATGTCCTCAAAGTCCCAGACCGGGCGCGTCTGACCACACATGAAGGCGACCATCTTGCCCAGATCCAGCCCCGAGCCGCCGCCAAAAGCGATCACCCCGTCATGGCCGCCCGCGTTATAGGCCGCAACACCGGCCTCGAGGTTCTGTTCATTGGGGTTCGGGTCCACATCCGCGAACAGACCCCGGCCCAGACCGGCGGTCTCCATGATATCCAGCGTCGCGGTGGTGATCGGCAGGTCGGCCAGCCCCTTGTCGGTGACCAGCAGCGGCTTCTTCATGCCGGCCGCAGCACAGGCTTCGGGTAATTCATTGATCCGCCCGGCCCCGAATTTGATTGCGGTTGGATAAGACCAGTTTCCAACAAGTGACATGTTTGCTTTCCTTCGTGTCAAAAGGCCTGCCCCGGCGAGGGGGTCATTCCGAGGCAGGCCGGCGTCCTTAGCCCGTGACCTTTTTCAGGTGATAGGATTTGGGACGTGTCAGGTTGTGATAGCCAATGACCGAGAGACCGCCGCCGCGCCCGGTATTCTTGCAGCCGGTCCAGCACAGGCCGGGATCCAGATAATCGGCCCGGTTCATGAAGACGGTGCCCGTCTCAATCTGGTCACCCACGCGGGCCGCGCGATCCAGATCGCGGGTCCAGAGGCTCGCCGTCAGGCCAAACGCGCTGTCATTCATCAGCCGGGTGGCCTCGTCATCCGAGGACACTTTCATGATGCCCACTACCGGACCAAAGCTTTCATCCCGCATCACCCGCATGTCATGGGTGACATTGGTCAGGATCTGCGGCGTCAGATATGCGCCGCCATCATCCTCGGGGAAAATGTCGATATGGGCCACCGCACCAGCCTCGACCGCCTCGGCAATCTGCGCCCGCACCTCATCGGCAAAGCGCACATTGGCCATCGGGCCAATGGTGGTTTCAGCGTCCAGCGGATTGCCCAGCTTATAGCCCTTCACGATCTCCACCGCCCTGACGACGAAGTCGTCATACAGGCTTTCGTGCACATAGATCCGCTCGATCCCGCAGCAGCACTGGCCCGCGTTGAACATTGCCCCGTCGATCAGCGTCTCAACCGCCGCCTCCAGATCGGCATCGTCCATCACATAACCCGGATCCTTGCCGCCCAACTCAGTCCCGACACCGGTAAAGGTGCCCGCCGCCGCGCGCTCCATCGCCTGGCCGCCGCCGACCGATCCGGTGAAGTTCACGAAGTCGAACGCATTGCCCGCGATCAGATCGTTGGTCACGTCATGGCTCAGAAAGACATTCTGGAACACGTCTTCGGGCACACCCGCTGCATGGAAGGCCTGCGCCATACGCTCGCCCACCAGCAGGGTCTGCGTGGCGTGTTTCAGGATCACCGTATTACCCGCGATCAGCGCCGGGGCCACCGTGTTGATCGCCGTCATGTAGGGGTAGTTCCACGGCGCCACCACAAACACCACCCCATGCGGGATGCGCTTGATATAGCGTTTGAACGTCTCATCTTCGCCCACCGCGATATCAGCCAACGCGCTTTCGGCAATCCCGGCCATATGGCTTGCGCGCTCGTTGAAGCCGCCGAACTCACCGCCATAGCGCACCGGGCGACCCATCATATGCGCCAACTCGGGCACGATTTCCTCATTCATCGCGCCGACAGCAGCCACACCCGCCATCACGAGATCAATGCGTTCCCGCAAGGGCCGCGCCGCCCAAGCCGCCTGTGCGGCCCGCGCCCGGCCCGCAACCTCAAACGCGGCCTCCCGCGACAACACCTCGCGCTCGGCAAAAACCGACCCATCAATCGGCGAGACACATTGCAACATCTGCCCCATAGTCACTCCATCTCTAAAGAGAGCAGGATCCCTGCTTCATCTGGCCATAAATATCTCGGGGGCCGCCATTGGTGCGCCATTGGTTCGAGCGCCAATGGCGGCGGGGCTGGCCCCTCGCTTTCACCCTCTCAAGCCCGCTCAAACCCGCGGGCAATTTCCCAATCGGTCACCACGCGCTCAAACTCTTCGATCTCAACCTCGGCCGCGCGCGCATAGTGATCGACAACGTCATCTCCCATCGCAGCCCGCAACATCGCCGAGCCATGCAGCGCATCCCGCGCCGCGCGCAGATTGCCCGGGATCATCCCCGTCTCTCCCTGATAGACGTCGCCCGTGGTCGGCGGCTGCAACTCCAGCCCTTCTTCGATCCCAGCGATCCCCGCCGCCAGCATCCCAGCCATCGCCAGATAGGGGTTCATATCCGAGCCCGGGATACGGCATTCCACCCGCACCGCCTTGGTGCCGTCACCGCACAGGCGGAACCCGGCGGTGCGGTTGTCCACCGACCAGATGATCCGCGTCGGCGCAAAGGTCCCCTTCATGAACCGCTTGTAGCTGTTGATGTAGGGCGCCATGAAACAGGTGTAATCGGCGGCGTATTTCAAAAGACCCGCCATGTAGCTTTTCATCACATCCGACATGCCGAGCGGATCTTTTTCGTCGAAAAAGATCGGCCGCCCCTCGGACCAGAGCGACTGATGCACGTGGCTGGAACTGCCCACCTTCTCATGATGCCATTTCGGCAGGAAGGTCGCGGCATGCCCATGCTGCCAGGCAATCTCTTTCACCGCGTTCTTGGCGATCGAGTGATACTCGGCCGTCTCCATCGCAGGCGCGTATTTGATGTTCAGTTCTTCCTGCCCGGTCTCGGCCTCACCTTTCGTGTTCTCGACCGGTATCCCCGCATCCCACAGATGGTTGCGGATCGGGCGCATCACATGCTCTTCCTTGGTGGTCTGAAGGATGTGATAGTCTTCGTTGTACCCCGAGATCGGCTCAAGGTCGCGAAAGCCTTCCTTGCGGATCTGATCAAAGCTTTTCTCGAACAGGAAAAACTCCAGCTCGGTGGCGCACATCGCGTCATAGCCCATCGCCTTCAGCCGGTTCACCTGACGTTTCAGGATCGAGCGCGGCGCGTGTGGCACTTCTTCATGCGTGTGATGATCCAGCACATCGCACATCACCATCGCCGTGCCTTCCAGCCACGGTACAGGGCGCAGCGTGCTCAGATCCGGCTTCATCACATAATCGCCATAGCCCCGCTCCCAACTGGTCGACGCATACCCATCCGGCGTCCCCATCTCGAGATCCGTCGCCAGCAGATAATTGCAGCAATGCGTCTCTTCCCACGCCCCCGCAACAAAATGACCCGCATGAAACCGCTTGCCCATCAAACGGCCCTGCATGTCAACCAGACAAACCAATAC
>NZ_JBQFPG010000027.1:0-4474 GCF_056534355.1 Ruegeria sp. D7 | reverse complement strand
TTAAAACGCACGCCTCTTTACGCTTTGCATGTTGAGTTGGGGGGTAAGTTGGTTGATTTTGCGGGATGGGAGATGCCTGTTCAGTATCCTTTGGGGATTATGGGGGAGCATAAGCAGTGCCGTGAGAAGGCGGCGGTGTTTGATGTGAGCCATATGGGTCAGGTGATTTTGCGGGGCGAGAATGTGGGTGAGAAGCTGGAAGCGCTTTGCCCGCAGGCTTATGCGACGCTGAAGGAAGGCAAGGCGCGGTACGGGTTCTTTACGAACGCAGAAGGCGGGATCATGGATGACCTGATCGTGTCGAACGCGGGGGATCATTACTTTGTGGTGGTGAACGCGGCGCTGCGGCATCAGGACATTCCGCATATGCGTGAGCACCTCGAAGGCGTTGAAGTGATCGAGATTTTCGACCGCGCGCTGGTGGCGGTTCAGGGCCCTGCGGCGGAAAACGTTGTGGGCGAACTGTGCCCCGCCGCGCGTGATCTAAAGTTCATGGAAACCACGGTGGCCGATATCAACGGTGTTGAGTGCCGTATCTCGCGGCTGGGCTATACCGGCGAGGATGGCTACGAGATCTCGATCCCCGAGGACAAGGCGATCGAGATCACCAAAGCCTTCCTGGCGCATGAGGATTGCGAAGCGGCCGGTCTGGGCGCGCGCGACAGCCTGCGGCTTGAGGCAGGTCTGTGCCTTTATGGCAATGACATCGACCAGAGCACCTCGCCGGTCGAGGCCTCGCTGGGCTGGGCGATGCAAAAGCGCCGCAAGGAAGAGGGCGGTTTCCCGGGCGCGGCTCGCGTGCAGAAGGAACTGGCCGAAGGTCCCGCCAAAAAGCTGGTGGGCATCAAGCCCGAAGGCCGTGCGCCAGCGCGTCAGGGCGTTGAGATCCAGTGCCTTGAGGGCAACAGCATCGGTCAGATCACCTCGGGCGTGTTTGGCCCCACGGTGGGTGGACCGGTGGCGATGGGCTATGTGAGCAAAGGCCATGGCGAGCCGGGCGAGAAGGTGAACCTGATCATCCGGGGCAAGCCGCAACCGGCTGAGATCGTGGCGCTGCCCTTCGTCAAACAGAATTACAAGCGTTGAAGTCAGGAGAGAGAGACATGGCAACCTATTATTCCGAAGAGCATGAATGGCTGAGTGTTGACGGCGACACCGCCACGCTGGGCATCACCAAACACGCCGCCGAGCAGTTGGGTGACGTGGTGTTCGTGGAACAGCAGGAAGCAGGCGACGAGTTCGAAAAAGGCGGCGAGATCGGCGTGATTGAATCCGTCAAGGCGGCGTCCGAGCTTTACGCACCGGTCGACGGCGAGATCACCGAGGTGAACGAGGCACTGGCCGACAACCCCGGCGCGCTGAACGAAGACCCCGAAGGCGAGGCCTGGATCTACAAGATCAAGATCGCGGACGCCTCGCAGCTCGAAGACCTGATGGACGAGGCCGGCTACAAGGCCTTCATCGGTTAACTCAGGCGGCGGGTCCGTGCGCGGCCCCGCCCCTTCATCTGTTTCCAAATACTTCCGCCGGAGGCTCCTGCCGTCTCCGCCGGGCCTGACCTATCCTTGAGGAGCGCACACATGGCCTTCAAACTGACCGATTACGAAGCCTATGACTTCGCCAACCGCCGCCATATCGGGCCCAGCCCGACCGAGATGCGCGACATGCTCAAGGTGATCGGCTTCAAGACGCTGGACGAGCTGATCGACGCCACCGTCCCGCCGGCGATCCGGCAGAAAGAGCCGCTGGACTGGGGTCCGGCGATGACCGAGCGCGATGCGCTCTTTCACATGAAAGAGGTGGCGAGCAAGAACAAGGTTCTGACCTCGCTGATCGGTCAGGGCTATTATGGCACCACCACGCCGGCGCCGATCCTGCGCAACATTCTGGAAAACCCGGCCTGGTACACGGCCTACACGCCTTATCAGCCCGAGATCAGCCAGGGCCGACTTGAGGCGCTCTTGAACTTCCAGACCATGGTCAGCGACCTGACCGGGCTGGACGTGGCCAACGCGTCCTTGCTGGACGAAGCGACTGCTGCGGCGGAAGCCATGGCGATGGCCAAGCGCGGTGGCCGGTCCAAGGCCAACAACGCAGCCTTCTTTGTCGACAAGAACTGCCACCCGCAGACCATCGCGGTGATTAAAACGCGCGCCGAGCCTCTGGGCATCGAAGTGCAGGTGGCTGATCCGGACACGCTGGATGCGGGCGCGGTCTTTGGCGCCATCTTCCAGTATCCGGGCACGCACGGCCATGTGCGCGACTTCACCAAGGAAATCGCGGCGCTGCATGAACACAAGGCGATTGCCATCGTCGCCGCCGATATCCTGTCGCTGGCGCTGCTGAAGTCGCCCGGCGAGATGGGCGCGGATATCGCCATCGGCTCGACCCAGCGCTTTGGTGTGCCGATGGGCTATGGTGGCCCGCACGCCGCGTATATGGCGACCACCGACAAGCTGAAGCGCTCGATGCCGGGCCGGATCATCGGTGTCAGCATCGACAGCCGGGGCAACAAGGCTTACCGCCTGGCGCTGCAGACCCGCGAACAGCACATCCGGCGTGAGAAAGCCAACTCGAATGTCTGCACCGCGCAGGCGCTGCTGGCGGTGATTGCCTCGATGTATGCCGTGTATCACGGCCCCGACGGCATCAAGGCCATCGCGCAATCGGTGCACCGCAAGACCTCGCGTATGGCTGCCGGTCTGGAAGAGGCAGGCTTTGCTGTGGAGCCGGAAGTGTTCTTCGACACGATCACGGTTGAGGTTGGCCATCTGCAGAAAACGGTCATGGAGGCCGCTGTGGCCCGGGGCGTCAACCTGCGTAAGGTCGGCGACACGAAAGTGGGCATCAGCCTGGACGAACAGACCCGCCCCGAGACCATCGAGGCGGTCTGGGGGGCCTTTGGCATCGACCGCAAGGATGACAGCTCGAACGTGGCCTATCGCCTGCCGGATTACGCGCTGCGCGAAAGCGAGTACCTGACCCACCCGATCTTCCACAAGAACCGGGCCGAGGCCGAGATCACGCGCTACATGCGCCGTCTGGCCGACCGCGACCTGGCGCTGGACCGGGCGATGATCCCGCTGGGCTCGTGCACCATGAAGCTGAACGCCACGATCGAGATGATCCCGGTCACCTGGCCCGAGTTCGGCAACCTGCACCCGTTCTGCCCCGAAGATCAGGCGCAGGGCTATCATGAGATGATCGATGATCTGAACGACAAGCTGTGCCAGATCACCGGCTATGACGCGATCAGCCAGCAGCCCAACTCGGGCGCGCAGGGTGAGTACGCAGGCCTCTTGACCATCCGCAACTATCACTTCGCCCGGGGCGAAGGGCAGCGCAATGTCTGCCTGATCCCGACCTCGGCGCATGGGACCAACCCGGCCTCGGCGCAGATGGTGGGCTGGCAGGTTGTGCCGGTGCAGGCGGATGAGAATGGCAACATTGATCTGAATGACTTCCGCGCCAAGGCTGAAAAGCACTCCGATCATCTGGCCGCCTGCATGATCACCTACCCCTCGACCCATGGCGTGTTCGAGACCACCGTGCAGGAGGTCTGCCAGATCACCCATGATCACGGCGGTCAGGTCTATATCGACGGCGCCAACATGAACGCCATGGTCGGCCTGTCGCGTCCCGGAGACATCGGCGGTGACGTCAGCCACCTGAACCTGCACAAGACCTTCTGCATCCCCCATGGCGGCGGCGGCCCCGGCATGGGTCCGATCGGCGTCAAAGCGCATCTGACCGAGCATCTGCCCGGCCACCCGGAATACGGCACTGCCGTGGGTCCGGTCTCGGCGGCGCCCTTTGGGTCGCCCTCGATCCTGCCGGTTAGCTGGGCTTATGTGCTGCTGATGGGCGGCGCGGGTCTGACCCAGGCCACGAAAGTGGCGATCCTGAA
Organism: Ruegeria sp. D7; assembly: GCF_056534355.1. Taxonomy (NCBI): domain Bacteria; kingdom Pseudomonadati; phylum Pseudomonadota; class Alphaproteobacteria; order Rhodobacterales; family Roseobacteraceae; genus Ruegeria; species Ruegeria sp. D7. Next base: position 567 of record NZ_JBQFPG010000027.1, on the reverse strand, counting down.
CGCTAACTACATCGCGGCGCGGCTCAAGGATGCCTACCCGATCCTCTACACCTCGGAAACGGGTCGTGTGGCGCATGAATGCATCCTCGACACCCGCCCGCTGGACGAGGCGGCCCATGTCAGCGTCGATGACATTGCTAAGCGTCTGGTGGACAGCGGCTTCCACGCGCCCACCATGTCCTGGCCGGTGGCCGGCACCCTGATGGTCGAGCCCACGGAATCGGAACCCATGGACGAGCTGGACCGCTTCTGCGACGCCATGCTGTCCATCCGCTCCGAGGCACAGGACATCATCGACGGCAAGATCGACGCGGAAAACAACCCGCTGAAAAACGCTCCCCACACGGTGCGCGATCTGGTCGGCGACTGGGACCGTCCCTACACCCGTGAACAGGCCTGCTTCCCCCCAGGCTCCATGGGCGTCGACAAATACTGGTCCCCCGTCAACCGCGTCGACAACGCATACGGCGACAGAAACCTAATCTGCACATGCCCGCCAATGACCGAATACATGGACGCAGCAGAATAAACCTCAATCAATAAACCCCCGCCAACTGGCGGGGGTTT
>NZ_JBQFPG010000026.1:0-2500 GCF_056534355.1 Ruegeria sp. D7 | reverse complement strand
GGGGGGTAGAGCACTGGATGGGTAATGGGGCCCCACAGGCTTACTGATCCTAACCAAACTCCGAATACCCGGGAGTACTAGATGGCAGACACACTGCGGATGCTAACGTCCGTAGTGGAGAGGGAAACAACCCTGACCTACGACTAAGGCCCCCAATTCATGGCTAAGTGGGAAAGCAGGTGGGACGACCAAAACAACCAGGAGGTTGGCTTAGAAGCAGCCATCCTTTAAAGATAGCGTAACAGCTCACTGGTCTAAATAAGTTGTCCTGCGGCGAAGATGTAACGGGGCTCAAGCCATGAGCCGAAGTCTAGGGATGCGTAAGCATCGGTAGCAGAGCGTAGTGTGACATAGTCTCATTCCTCCTTCATGCCTTCGGGCAGATTGGAGGAGAGAGGCTTTCGATGAAGCCGGGGCGTGAGCCATCCGGTGGAGAGATCACTAGTGAGAATGATGACATGAGTAGCGACAAAGAGTGTGAGAGACACTCTCGCCGAAAGTCCAAGGGTTCCTGCTTAAAGCTAATCTGAGCAGGGTAAGCCGGCCCCTAAGCCGAGGCCGAAAGGCGTAGGCGATGGGAACTAGGTTAATATTCCTAGGCCAGGAGGATGTGACGGATCACAGGTGTAGTTCAATCTTATCGGATTGATTGGGCTGCTGAGTGGTTCCTGGAAATAGCCCTCCATCAGACCGTACCCTAAACCGACACAGGTGGACTGGTAGAGCATACCAAGGCGCTTGAGAGAACGATGTTGAAGGAACTCGGCAAAATACCTCCGTAAGTTCGCGAGAAGGAGGCCCGGTTCCTAGGCAACTAGGGGCTGGGGGCACAAACCAGGGGGTGGCGACTGTTTATTAAAAACACAGGGCTCTGCGAAGTCGCAAGACGACGTATAGGGTCTGACGCCTGCCCGGTGCCTGAAGGTTAAAAGGAGAGGTGAGAGCCTTGAATTGAAGCCCAGGTAAACGGCGGCCGTAACTATAACGGTCCTAAGGTAGCGAAATTCCTTGTCGGGTAAGTTCCGACCTGCACGAATGGCGTAACGACTTCCCCGCTGTCTCCAACATCGACTCAGCGAAATTGAATTGCCTGTCAAGATGCAGGCTTCCCGCGGTTAGACGGAAAGACCCCGTGCACCTTTACTACAGCTTCGCACTGGCATCAGGATTGTGATGTGCAGGATAGGTGGTAGGCTTTGAAGCGGAAACGCAAGTATCCGTGGAGCCTCCCTTGAGATACCACCCTTCGCACTCTTGATGTCTAACCGCGGTCCGTTATCCGGATCCGGGACCCTGCGTGGCGGGTAGTTTGACTGGGGCGGTCGCCTCCTAAAGCGTAACGGAGGCGCGCGAAGGTTGGCTCAGAGCGGTCGGAAATCGCTCGTTGAGTGCAATGGCAGAAGCCAGCCTGACTGCAAGACTGACAAGTCGAGCAGAGTCGAAAGACGGCCATAGTGATCCGGTGGTCCCGAGTGGAAGGGCCATCGCTCAACGGATAAAAGGTACGCCGGGGATAACAGGCTGATACTGCCCAAGAGTCCATATCGACGGCAGTGTTTGGCACCTCGATGTCGGCTCATCTCATCCTGGGGCTGGAGCAGGTCCCAAGGGTACGGCTGTTCGCCGTTTAAAGAGGTACGTGAGCTGGGTTTAGAACGTCGTGAGACAGTTCGGTCCCTATCTGCCGTGGGTGTAGGAGACTTGAGAGGAGTTGCCCCTAGTACGAGAGGACCGGGGTGAACGATCCACTGGTGGACCAGTTGTCGTGCCAACGGCAGTGCTGGGTAGCTATGATCGGACAGGATAACCGCTGAAGGCATCTAAGCGGGAAGCCCCCCTCAAAACAAGGTCTCCCTGAGGGCCGTGGAAGACCACCACGTCAATAGGCCGGAGATGTAAGCGCAGTAATGCGTTCAGTTGACCGGTACTAATCGCCCGATAGGCTTGATTTGATCCAGTAATGGAAAGACAAGACCAAAGCATACACTGACCTTGAGTTGGATAACGTCGCAGCGCCAAGCCGCGATGTTGGTTGATTATATAACCGAGTGGCAACGCGCCTTTTGCAAGCAAAAGACGCTGCCTGCCACCTCGTCGCTTTCTTGCAAAGCAAGAAAGTCGACATGGGCTTTTCCTCGGTTTGGTGGTCATAGCGCAAGTGAAACACCCGGTCCCATCCCGAACCCGGAAGTTAAGCACTGCCGCGCCAATGGTACTTGGGCTTAAGCCCCGGGAGAGTAGGTCACCGCCAAACCTAGAAAAAGCCCACAGTCTCTCAAACACGATGAAAAGAACACTACCCGGTCTCAAGTAGCCGAATAGGCGCTAGACCAACACAAGACCTCAAGTAGCGTAAGCGATAGGTCACTTAAAGTGTCGCGGGATGGAGCAGCCCGGTAGCTCGTCAGGCTCATAACCTGAAGGTCGCAGGTTCAAATCCTGCTCCCGCAACCAACTTTAGAAAATCCCAGAGCAGCCCGCGCAGACTACAATTGATCAC
>NZ_JBQFPG010000025.1:0-8830 GCF_056534355.1 Ruegeria sp. D7 | reverse complement strand
AGGTTCAAATCCTGCTCCCGCAACCAACTTTAGAAAATCCCAGAGCAGCCCGCGCAGACTACAATTGATCACCCCGATCAATTGCTTAACGTCTTCAGCTCGTCAGGCTCATAACATGAAGGCCGTAGGTTCAATTCCTAATGCTGAAAACAAAACACCGTGCAACATCAGATGTTTACGCACCGCCCTAGGGCGGTGTTCCTATTTGCGCCAACACTTCTAGAAGCACTGTGGAAGCAACGATAGGAAACTTCTTTTCGTAACTAGCCACTTACCCCCTCAGCTCTTTTTTGCCAATTTCTGCGCTTCGCCCAAGGTGATCTTGCCGTGACGACCGATCGAAATCCTCTCGCTGGAGCGTGTTGAAGCATTCAGGGAACGATCAACTGGTTCGGCGAACTGCCGTCTTTGGTATCAACTATTTTGGTAATAAAACGATAGCCTGCGGCTTGACCCGCTTGGTGGGCTGGGAAATGGAGCGGCGCGGATAACTTGATCTCTGGCGGCGCGTTCGATTTCAGGTGAGCCAGAGCTATCGACGATATCAACCCAAGCCAGTGATCCATCAGGATTAATTTCGAAGAATACCTGCGCAAACCCGCGGACCGGGACATAGACGACGGGCGTTTGATTGAGGTGGACCAGGACTTGTCCGGCATAGTTCGTGGTATCGGAGTTTCCAACGCCGCGACCCGAGGTTTGATTTCGGCCACTGCTGGCTCGGAACGGGTCAGCCCCTTCCTTTTGATAAAGGCTAAGCGGCGACTCCAATGTCTGCGTAGGGTTGCGCAAGTTATCGAAGTTACTGAACCCATCAAGTGATTTTGGCGTATCCGTTGCGGGCCTTCTGTCCGGGAGGCGGGGGCGTTTGGAAACAGATACGGCCTGATCGGAAGGCGCGGCTTGTTCTTCTGGTGGCTCGTTTGTTGGCTCATCGACCGAACTTGGGATTTCTGGTTCGACTGCCGTACTCTCTAGTGGAGGGACCGGCGCAGTTGAGGCGTCTGTGGGCGGTAAAGCTGCCAAGCGCTCGGGTTCCGGGTCGACCGCTGACGTTACGGAGGTATCTGCGTCTGTGGCTGGTTCCGGATTGGACGGGGCGACCGGTTTGGTCGGCACCTCTTCTTGCAGCTCTGATCGTGGGGCGACGGGCGCTCCGACATCGGGTGAAGATACCTGCTGAGGATTGGGGGAAGCGACGAGTGTATCGCTGATCGGGATGTCGGCAGTATCGGGCTTAATAGTGTCTTCAACCGGAGGCTCGGGGGCTTCAGCAGAGTCCGGCTGCACCGGGTCCGTCGTGTCTTCGGTGAATTCCTCGAATGTGTTGCCAAGCTCGATCAAACTGACCGATTCCTCACTGGCCCGCAGTTCTGGCAGACTGGAACCGTAGAAACTGATCCCAAAGATATGCAGGACAAGCGAAAGCACACCCGCCAACGCAGCGATGGCCGCTGACTTCCGGATCATTTCAAAGCCTGCTGGGTCACGAGGAACACAGACGGCGCGCCATACCGTCGAAGGGCACCGGTTACCTCCATCAACCGTTGGCCTGAAACATTGCGGTCGGGGACAATCCTAACCGGTCCGTCATCATGGCTGGACATGAAAGCCTCAGGGTCGGTTTGCACCCCACGAAAACTGAGGATGCCATCAGCGTTCAAGACAAGCGCATCGGGAGGGTCGCGGCCTTCCAGTTCCGAGGTGTCGACAAGCTGCAGCTCTGGATCAAGCGGTGGTGCCAGGGTGCCTGCAATCAGAAAGAAGATCAGCATCAGAAAGACGACGTTGATCAGAGGGATGGTCGAGTCTCGTTTGCGGCTTGGGCGACCAAAGCGGATCATCGGTCTACTCCAACACCGTGACGGTCAAGCCATCGCGGCCACGCAAAACAACCAGCAAATCCACAAGTCGTTGGGCGGACGTATCCGCATCAAGGCTTACCAGTGCCTGACCGGCCCCGATCCGCGTAGACAGTTCATCCAGCGCCAGTGTTTCGCCATTCAAAGTCACGCGCTCGGTACCGATCTGGATGAATATTCGCTCGACGGGTTCAGCCGATTCTGATGCGCCTGAGGTTGCGCTGCTGATTTGGATCTCCGCGAACTTTGAGAAAGTTGAAGACAACATGAAAAACAGCAACAGCAAAAAGATGACATCGATGAGCGGGGTCATCGACATCGGTCGTCTGACAAAGGGTTCCGTGTTACGCATGTTCAGCGTTCAGAATCTCGGTCCTGCCTGAGGCGGCCTGGTTCGAGTTGTTCGGGACCAGAACCGTGCGCAGTGCTTTGTCCGCAAACACCCGTTCCCGGGCAGTTCGGCTTTCAAACCAAGACAAGACCATTGAAGTCGGCATTGCCACCGCAAGGCCAACGGCTGTTGTTACCAGAGCAACCCAGATGCCACCTGCCAACAATGAGGGATCGACAGAAGACCCGGCAGACTGAAGGCTTTGGAATGCATTGATCATTCCCAAAACTGTTCCGAACAATCCAAGCAGGGGTGCAAGCTGGGCGACCGTATCCAAAAGCCGAAATCCGCGCTCCAGCCCGGCCAGGGCCAATCCAGCTTCGGCATCCAGTCGAGCGTCCAGATCAGGAGTGTCCGGCGCGTCCATCGCGGCTTCGACAAGCGGTGCAAGATAGCTGCTGCTCTTTGCGAGGCGCGCGCGTGCAGTGGCTCGATCTCCAGCATCCCAGGCTTGCAGCGCTTGTGACAGAATCTTGTGTCGCCCTACGCCACAGGCTGCGAACTGCCAAAGCTTGTAAAGACTAACTGCTACGGTCAGGACCGACATGACAATAAGGATAGCCACAACGGGTCCGCCAAGGGTCAGGATCTCTCGAAGAGAAGAGAGAATATTCATCCAAGCAACTCCACTTCAATCCGGCTGCTGAGCGTTAGGGTCGATTGACAGATGTCGCTCTGGGAGCCTTTTACCACGCATGAACTCGCGCCATTGATCAATGCGCGCCCAACAGTCGTGCAAGACATCTCTGGCAGATCGAACTGACGGACACGTGGGCGATCCAAAGGTAAGTCGCGAAAATCAAAAAGCGAGAGGGTAACGACACTGCCTTCGGTGTCAAATATCACCGTCTCGAATACGGCTTCATCGATAGTGGCTCCGGATTGGTTGGTCACCAGAAAGGTCAATCTGCAGGCACTACCAACGTCTTCCAAGGCATTGAGCTCTAACGAAATCTCAGCGGCAGGCGCCTCAGCGGATTGGGCCAGAGCTGCAAAAGGAAGCAGGCATGCGAAACAGGTAAGCAGGACACGGAGAGATCTCATTGAAGGCACCTATATGCTTGGGCGAACCGCGATTGCCCGCGTTGTATAGCCGACAATGGTCCTCTCATACCTGATAGTACAATCACTTCAAAGGAGCGCTGAAACGATTGTGAATTCGACCATGTTCGAAGTCATATTCGAGTAAGCTATTTAGCAAAGTGACGTATAATATGGCAAAATGACGGAATATTACCTCATTTCGTCAAGATACGATCTGCAATCCGAACAAGTCGCCCTTCATAATCAAAAGAAACACAGAATGGAGGCGCGTTTTGAGCTCGAATATTTGCGTAGTCGGGGCGGGGAAGATCGGTCAGATGATCGCGACTTTGCTGAAAACCTCGGCACATTACACGGTGACTGTTGCCGATCACGATCTTGCGGCCCTGTCAGCATTCAAGAAACGGGGCATTTCTACGCGGCAGATTGATGCCAGCGATAGCGCGGGCTTGGAGAAAGGCCTTAAAGGGTTTGATGCGGTGATCTCTGCCGCGCCGTTCTTTCTGACACCGGCGATTGCGAGCGCGGCCAAAACTGTTGGGGCGCATTACTTTGACCTGACCGAAGATGTCGCCGCCACCAACGCGGTGCGCGAGCTGGCGCAGAACAGCGAGACGGCATTTATGCCGCAATGCGGGTTGGCCCCCGGGTTTGTCGGGATTGCGGGCGCTGCGCTGGCGGCCGAGTTCGATGAAATCGACAGCCTGCATATGCGGGTCGGGGCGTTACCGCTCTATCCGACCAACGCGTTGAAATATAACCTGACTTGGTCAACTGATGGGCTAATCAACGAATACTGCAATCCATGTGATGCCATTGTGAATGGCGAGAGGGTCAAGACCGCCCCCCTCGAAGATTATGAGCTGATCGGCCATGACGGAGTCGAGTACGAGTGCTTCAATACATCGGGCGGGCTGGGCACTTTGCCCGAGACGCTAGACGGTAAGGCGAAGGCGGTATCCTATCGCTCGATCCGCTATCCGGGCCATCGGGATATCTTGCGCTTGTTGCTCAGTGACCTGGGACTAGAGCGTCGCCGCGATCTGCTGAAAGAGATTTTTGAAACGGCCTTGCCGCGTACGGATCAAGACGTCGTGTTGGTCTATTGCACTGCAAAGGGCATCGTTGACGGCACGTTGCGTGAGAAATCCCTGATCAACAAATCCTTTGCGCGCACCATCGATGGACAAGTCTGGAGTGCGATCCAAGTAACCACTGCGGCAGGCGTATTGGGTGTCGTCGATCTGATGCGGACAGGGGTTCTGCCCTCGAAAGGCTTTGTTCGGCAAGAGCAGGTAAAGCTTGCCGATTTCCTGAACACCGAATTTGGCCGGCTTTATCGCGCCGGTGACGTTACCGAACAAAACAAGGCGGCTTGAGATATGAAAGACATTATAATGACTGCTGAAACCACGCTTGCGAATTTGGACCTGACTGCAGCTGAGCTTAGCGGCGGGTCGCTGCGGGTGACCTCTCCGATAGATGGCAGCCTGTTGGCCGAGGTTCACGAAACTCCGGTTTCCGAGATGGGGGCCATCTTTGCCCGCTCGAAAGCGGCGTTCAAGGAATGGCGCGTTGTGCCGGCTCCGCGCCGGGGTGAGTTGATCCGCCTGCTGGGCGAAGAGCTGCGGGCCGCCAAGGACGACCTTGGCGCGCTTGTCAGTTGGGAGGCAGGCAAGATCACCTCGGAAGGTCTGGGCGAAGTGCAGGAGATGATCGACATCTGCGATTTTGCTGTTGGTCTGTCGCGGCAGCTTTATGGTCTGACCATTGCTTCGGAACGCCCGGGTCACCGGATGATGGAAACGTGGCATCCGGCGGGACCGGTCGGAGTGATCTCGGCCTTTAATTTCCCCGTGGCGGTATGGTCGTGGAATGCTGCGCTGGCCCTGGTCTGTGGTGATCCGGTAGTTTGGAAACCGTCCGAGAAAACGCCACTGACCGCGTTGGCTTGCCAGAAAATCTTTGAGCGGGCATTGGCCCGGTTTGGTGACGCCCCCGAGGGGCTTTTGCAGACCCTGATCGGTGGTGCCGATCTGGGTGAGGCGCTGGTTGCCAGCGAGGATGTGCCGATCATTTCAGCCACCGGCTCGACCCGGATGGGCCGCGCGGTGGCGCCGATTGTGGCGCAGCGCTTTGGAAAGTGTATTCTGGAACTCGGCGGCAATAACGCGATGATCGTTGGGGCGTCGGCTGATCTGGAAATGGCGGTGCGCGCGATCGTATTCTCGGCTGTCGGGACAGCAGGGCAGCGCTGTACGACACTGCGGCGGTTGATTGTACACAACTCGATCCGCGAGGAACTGGTTGGGCGTCTGAAGAAAGCCTATGCAGGTCTACCCATCGGTAATCCGTTGACCGAGGGTACGTTGATTGGGCCGTTGGTGGATGAAGCTTCGGGCAATGCGATGACCGCAGCGCTTGAATCAGCAAAGGCCGAGGGTGGTGCCGTGTTCGGAGGTCAGCGCGTGACCGAAAATGTACCGGGCGGTGTTTATATGCAACCGGCCATCGTTGAGATGCCGGGCCAGACCGCGACTGTGAAGGCCGAGACCTTTGCTCCGATCCTTTACGTCATGGGCTATGACGATTTTGCCGAGGCGATCGAGATTCAGAACGACGTGCCACAGGGCTTGTCGTCCTGCGTTTTTACACTGAACATGCGCGAAGCCGAGCAATTCCTGACAGCGGCCGGGTCGGATTGCGGGATTGCCAATGTGAACATCGGCCCGTCCGGGGCCGAGATCGGTGGCGCATTTGGTGGCGAGAAGGAGACCGGAGGCGGGCGCGAAAGCGGATCAGATGCCTGGAAAGCCTACATGCGCCGTCAGACCAACACGGTAAACTATTCAGCCGAGTTGCCATTGGCGCAGGGTGTCAAATTCGACATCTGAACGCGAATGTCCGGCGGCACCTGATCGTGCCGCCGGATTCAATCAGCGAACAGGTAATCCAGTTGCATGATCGCTTTGGCCTGATCGGCACTGATCCCCAGAAATTCCGCAATAATCACCTCATTCTCCGAACGTTCCGCCGCCTCACGCAAATGGAACAGCCCATCATTCTGGGTACTGCGGATTAATTCGGATTCGTAAGCCAGCGCATTGCGAAGGGTCGGTAGCAGGCGTGCAAGAGAATCCTGTGAGCTGTTCTGGCCCGCAAGACCGACACGATGGGCATGACCCGTCAGATATTCATCTGAATAGGCACATTCGATTTCCAGAACACGTGTTTGGGCCTGATCTGCACAGAAATCCTGAATGACGTCCAGATTGGCCGGATCTACGCAGAGTACCAGCCTGTCGCTTTGGAAATAATCGAACAACATACGTGCAACGGCCCGCCGATGGCGCGACCGCTTAATCAGGGTCGTCTCGATTCCACCCAAATCGGGCAATGGCGTATCCTGCTCATCATAGATGTATTCGATGCAGGGAATGGGGGTTTCCGACGCGATCTGGTCAACAAGCCGTTTGGCGACATGCCACTTCTTGCAAACAATCAGAAACGCCTGCCGCTCGGGGCCTAACGTATTGCCGACCTCCCAAAAGCGCTGAGCGAAACGTCGTCCTACCCGACCGCGACCGGCAAGGAAGTGATACAGATTACGCCCTTCGTTCGAGATGTGGAACGTGACCCCTTCGCTGGCATAAAGCTGACCCAACCGTTCCTTCAACTCATGGGCCTCGGGGCTGATCTTGCGAGCGAACAGGTAGTTCTGCCCCAACAGCATGTCATAGTGATCATTGTAGAAGGTGACAGGCATGCCATAGTCGGAAAACATCAAAAATGTCAGTGTACGGTTTTCGATTTCCTGCTTCGGGACGAGGTGGCGAACAAGCGTCTGAAAGAACGTCTCGTCCGGAATCCAGGTGGTCGAGAAAAACCGGACCACATCGCGGCGTTGGCGCAGGAAGTCCAGAATCATCTCGACTGTGCGACGGCGCAGGCACCACCACTGGCTACCGATCTTGACCTGCAGGTCTGCAGGTATGCCGCGGGTCAGACCGAAACGCTTTTGCATTTCGTATGCGGCATAGAACAGGCGCGGCTGATTGCGTTCGTTGAAATAGTGACGATAGATCAGCCGGTCTTCTTTCATTCCGGTCTTAATCCAATTGCTTTCGAAGAAGTCATGGCTTTCGATGAAATCCATGTCGCGTTCATCAAGAAAGCTGTGCACATACTCGGCGGTTTTAATTGCCATGCAATCGCCGGACAGCATGTAAAAATGGGTGACCCTTGGGAACTGATCCACCGCCGCCTGTAATGCATGGAGCGTGGCCTGAACCAGTGACCATTCGCCCCATCCGCATTTGATCCGCTTCGTTGCAAATGTGACATTGCGGTTATCTTTCAGGGCGTCGCGTATCTGCGCATAATCCGTATCGTTGGCGCGGGCGTCAAAATGGATCGCCATACAATCGCCGGCAGCCGTCAGCTGACTGGCCTGCGCAATGATTGCGTCAGGGTCTTTGTGACACAGCAAGATATAGGCAATCTTTGCCATTTGCGTTTCGTAATTCCCCGTTTCTGCCCATTTGCAACCGTGATACTGAGGATGAGCGATTGAATAAACAGAATATTTTTGGTTCTTTGGGTCAAAATGCCGGAGTATCAATACGATAACTGGCTAAGGAGGCGCAGTAGATGGGTTTTCCCGGAACATGGATGACCGAAAGTCAAAGCATGGTCTACCGTGTTGTGCCGAAATGCGCCTGCTCGACGATCGGGCAAATCATGTATTTCTCGGATCATGGCAGCTTCTTTGATGGTGACATTCACGATGCCAAGGACGGAATGCACAAGTGGGCCTTTGGTGCCAGTCAGGATCCGATTGCCAGAAATATTCGATCGCACCAGTCCTATACGTTTACCTGCGTGCGTAATCCCTACACACGCATTCTCAGTTCCTTTTTTGACAAGATCTGCGGCATCCAGCGCAACGGCAAACGCTATCGCGGCAATCTGGTGCCAACGCTGATTTACAACTATGGAATCGAAGTCGGGGGTGACGACGGCAAGGGCGAGTTTGACCAAATTGCCAGTTTCCGCCGGTTCCTTTTATTCGCACGCGACACGATTCGTTGGCGGCGTCCGATGGACCCCGACATTCACTGGTCGGCCATGTCTGGCCATGTCTCGACGCTGATCGCTAATGGCGGGCGATATGATCGTATTTTTTGGACCGAGAAGTTCAACGATGGGATGCAGGGTGTGTTGGACAATCTTGAAACCTCGCATCCTGTGACTCTGTCCGAGATCCCGCGCTTTAACGAATCCGAAGGCCATGGGCCAAAACGCGTGCATCCGGTCGAGGATTACTTTGACGATTTGTCGATGCATCTGGTCTACGAGATCTACAAACAGGATTTTGAACTGTTCAAGTATGATTTCGAAAATCCCGCCAACAAAATGCCGACGGGTGAGATCGATCTAGATGAGATTCACGCCAAGCTGGGTGATTAAGACGCTCGAAGTGTGAGGCTCCCGCCCATCGTCAATGTCTCTTGTGAGACATCTCCTCTGGTTG
>NZ_JBQFPG010000024.1:0-22467 GCF_056534355.1 Ruegeria sp. D7 | reverse complement strand
CTGCGTAGGGCTGGCATTGAAATCGCAAAACGCCCCGCACATCTGCGGGGCGTTTCTTTTTTTGTACGGGTCGTCTGATCCGCGCTAGTCAGTTAACCGTTTGGCCATCCAGTCGTCTATCCGGCTGATCTGCTCGAGGCTGAGCCTTAGACCCAGCTTATTGCGCCGCCACACAACATCCTGAGCGGTGCGCGCGTATTCCTTGTCCATCAGCCAAACCAGTTCGGCCTCGGTCAACGTCGCGCCGAAATCGTCACCCAGATCGCTCTGATCCTTTGCCGGACCCAGAAGGTCCCAGGTCTCGGTGCCATAGGCCCGGATCAATCGACGGGCCCAAAAATCGGTCAGGAACGGGTACTCCGCTATCAGTTTCCCGATCAAATCCTGCACGCCGTCGACCGGAAAATCCCCGCCGGGCAATGGGACGCCTGCGGTCCATGGTCCGCCAAGATCCGGGAAATGCTCTCCAATCTTCTCCAGCGCGCTTTCCGCGAGGCGTCTGTAGGTGGTGATTTTACCACCAAAGACATTCAACACCGGAGCCCCGCTCTCGGCATCAACTTTCAGCGTGTAATCGCGGGTAGCCGCCGTGGCACTGCTTGCGCCATCATCATATAGCGGACGGACGCCTGAATAGGTCCAGACAATATCTTCACGGGTAACGGGCTTCGCGAAGTATTTCGATGCGAAAGCGCACAGATACTCCTGCTCGGCCTCGGTACATACCGGAGGCTCGGAGGGGTCAGAATGATCCTGATCCGTGGTTCCGATCAAGGTAAAATCCTGCTCGTACGGGATCGCAAAGATGATGCGCCCGTCTTCGCCCTGAAAGAAATAGCACTTGTCATGGTCAAACAGCTTGGGTGTCACGATATGGCTGCCACGCACCAGACGGACGCCTTCTCGGGAATTGACCCGGATCTTGGTCTGGATGATGTCACCTACCCAAGGTCCGCCCGCATTGATCAACATCTTCGCAAGGACGGTTTCGGTCTTGCCGCTATCCCGATCCCGGATCGTGACTTGCCACACTTGATCGATCCGCTCAGCCGAAAGAACTTCGGTCCTGACCATGATCTTAGCCCCGCGTGCCTCGGCATCGCGGGCGTTCAGGACCACCAGCCGCGAATCCTCGACCCAGCAGTCCGAGTATTCATAGGCGGTTTCAAATTTGTCTTGCAGCGGAGCCCCCTCGGGTGCCGCGCGCAGGTTCAGCGAACGTGTACCCGGCAGGATTTTGCGACCGCCCAGATTGTCATACAAAAAAAGGCCAAGCCGTATTAGCCACGCAGGACGACGCCCGCGCATCCATGGCATCACCGTACTGAGCAACCGTGAGGTCGGCGTTTCAGAGTCAAAACGCATATCGGCGTGATAGGGCAGCACGAAACGCATGGGCCAACTGATATGGGGCATAGCGCGCAGTAAGGTCTCGCGTTCGACCAGCGCTTCACGCACCAAACGAAATTCAAAAAATTCCAGGTACCGTAGCCCGCCATGAAACAGTTTGGTCGAGGCTGACGACGTCGCCGAGGCCAGATCGTTCATTTCAGCCAAGGTGACCGATAGGCCCCGACCTGCCGCATCACGTGCGATACCGCACCCATTTATACCCCCGCCGATCACAAAAAGATCGGTAACTTGGCTGCTGTCCGATGACATATCCAATTGATTCCCCAACGTGGCAGTTTCAAGCGCATTAGCCGTATGATGGTTCGTATCGTCAACTATATTTTTCGATATTGTTCGTTTTTAGCTGAAACAACGAATATTAATAAGTGCAACTAACGAATTCCCTTGCTTAATCGCAAAATTAGAACAAAAACGAAAACACCGGAGCTCAGGACCGCCCATGTCACTATCATTTCGCCAATCGGACATTCTTTTAGTCGCCGAGCAAGAGGGCCGCGTTACTGTCGAAGGACTGGCCGAGCGCTTTCAGGTGACGGTTCAAACCATTCGCCGTGACCTGACTGAACTGTCAGAGGCAGGTAAGTTGGATCGGGTTCACGGGGGTGCCGTTCTGCGTTCTGGCGTGTCTAATATTGGATACGAAGAACGGCGCGCCCTGAACCATGAAGCCAAGACACGCATCGCTGAACGCTGCGCGGCCGACATCCCCGAGGGCAGCTCGATCTTTATGAACATAGGCACCTCGACCGAGGCCGTTGCTCACCAATTGCTGAAACACAAAAACCTAATGGTCGTGACCAACAATATGAACGTCGCCAATATCCTGGCCGATAACCCCGATTGCCAGATCGTCGTTGCAGGCGGTGTGCTGCGCAGATCAGATAGTGGGTTGGTCGGGAATCTTGCGGTCGCGACCATCCGCCAGTTCAAATTCGATCACGCGATTATCGGCTGTTCCGCATTGGATGCGGATGGGGATCTAATGGATTTCGATCTCCAAGAAGTACTGGTCAGTCAAACCATCATTGAACAAGCCCGGCAGATCAGCCTTGTAGCGGATGCTTCAAAGTTTCAGCGCACCGCACCCGCACGCATCGCCTCATTATCCGATGTTGATATGGTTTATACCGATCTACCGCTACCCGGCGACCTCCATCAGAAGTGCATAGACTGGAACACCAAAATTATTGAATGCTGATGCATCCTTCCGATCAGCCAGAAAGTGATTGATTAGCTGGACAACAGCGCCCGAGGATGGAACAGTTTCCAACAACAGGAGGCGCGAGCATGGGACTTTTGGGGCAGCCGCTGGGCTACTATGACTATCTGACATTTGTGGCACTTATCTTGCTGCTGGCAGCGGTGATGGCGTTGTTTCTATTCATAATGGGTCTGCCCGGACGTATCGCGATCAAACGCAATCACCCCCATGCCGAAGCGGTCAAGATCATGGGATGGATGGGATTTTTGGCGATTGTCCCTTGGGTGCATGCCTTTATCTGGGCGTTTCACGACGGCGTCACCGTCGACATGCGCCGCGGCCCTGATGAAGAACGCAAGGCCATAAGGGATGAAATCAAGCGTCTGGGAGGCACCGTCAAACCGGAATACCAGGACCCACTTGATACCGACGAAACAAAGCAAGCCTAAGGCCAAAGGAATTCAGCACTCATGTTCGTCGCCCTAGGCATCACGCTTTTCTACATTATTTTTGTCTGGTTCATCTTCTTCAAGGTGCAATGGCTGAAATTCAACATCATGTGGGGGATCGTCTCATTCTGGGTCGGCGCTCATCTGCTGCTGATCTTTTTGGTCGCGCTGCGCTTCTTTCAGCCCTTTTCCGTCGACAGCCACGTCGTGCGCTCCACCATCCAGATCGTCCCGCGTCTGACTCAGCCCACAATCCTGTCCGAGGTTTTGGTCGAGCCCAACACCTGGGTCACTAAGGGCGATCCGCTGTATAAGTTCGACGACACGGTGTTTTCGCTGGCCGTGGACAAGGCGAATGCACAGCTGGTGGCGGCGCAGCAAAACGCAAAGATCCTTGAACAGGACGTTATCGCGGCGGGAGAAGCAGTCGAACGCGCGAACGCGCAGCTGGCCTATGCGCTGACCGAACAAGCGCGATACGAGAACCTCGTTCCCGCCGGGGGCGCACGCCAGGATGAACTAGACCGCTGGAACGAACAGGTCGCGGAAGATCAGGCGAAGATTAAGGAAGCTCAGGCCAATCTTGAAAAGGCCAACCTTGCGCTGGATTCGCAGATCGACGGCGTGAATACGGGCATTATTGAGGCTGAGGCGCAGCTGGCCGAGGCCGAGTATTTTCTCGACAACACAACGATCTATGCCCCCGAAAATGGCATGATCGTTTCGCAACAGGCCCGCCCGGGGATGGTTGTGGGGGAAATTCGTCTGGGTGCCATTGCCAGCTTTGTCACCGAAGAAGACCCCTATATTCTAGCCACCTTCCGCCAGCAGAACCTAAAATTTGTCGAGGTCGGCCAACCGGTCGAAGTTGCTCTGGACCTCTATCCCGGAGAAATTCTGACCGGCAAGGTTGAGGCGGTCTGGTGGGCTACACGTCAGGGCCAATACTTGCCCTCAGGCCGCCTGCCCGGCTTTGAGCTGCCAAAACTGCCCGGTCGGATCGCTGTTCAGATCTCGGTCGATGTGCCTGAGGGGCATACTTTTCCTGCAGGTGGCCACGCTGCGGTGGCGATTTACACCGGCATGGGAAAAAGCTTTGAATTTCTGAGGCGCATCAACATTCGCCTCTATTCCTTCGCCAACTTCATCCGGCCACTGGATATCTGAGGATGCGTACGATGACACTCCGCCGGTTGTTAGGCACTGCCCTTTGCGCCGTTGCCCTCACCGCCTGTACGCCAGTGGGGCCTGATTTTGTGCGCCCCAACTCTCCGGTCGTGAAGCAATGGATGGAGGTCAACAACCCCAGCGCGGGCCAGAGCGGCCTGACCTCACGCAGCGCTCCGGTTGTGCGCTGGTGGGAAACGTTTAATGATCCGACGCTGAACAAGCTGATCGCCGAAGCCTATGCGCAGAACCTGACCTTACAGGTCGCAGGTGCCCGCGTACTTCAGGCCCGCGCGCAGCTTGGTATCGCATTCGGAGAGCTCTACCCGCAATCGCAGGCCGTGGGCGGTTCGCTCCAACGCCGACAGATCAGCGACAATCTTGGGCCGATTTCGGACATCCGGCGGATTATTCCCTTGGACACCGAATTCTCGACTTCGCAAGTTGGGTTTGATGCGCAATGGGAACTGGACGTATGGGGCCAGCAACGTCGCGGCGTACAGGCCGCGCGATCGAACCTGGCACTGCAGGTTGCTAATTATGACGACGCACTGGTCACGCTGACCGGGGACGTAGCGGCGCTTTATATCAACATCCGTTCGTTGCAAGAGGCTCTGCGCATCGCGCGGGAAAACATCACGATTCAGCAGGCATCGGCAGACCTCACTCAGCTGCGCTTCAACAACGGCGTTACAACCGAGTTGGATGTGCAGGAATCGACTGCCCTGCTCAACAACACCAAGGCACTCGTGCCCGAGTTGGAAAGCGATATCCAACAAGCCAAGAACGCACTGGCGGTTCTGTTAGGAAAAACGCCGTCTCAGATGGCGGGCTTGATCGGAAACTCGGGTCGCATTCCAACAGGGCGCAGCAACGTAGCTGTGGGAGTCCCCGCCGAATTGCTGCGGCGGCGGCCCGACGTCCGCGCCGCCGAGTTGGCGGCAGCCACCCAATCGGCGCAGGTCGGGATCGCGTTAGCTGATCTCTATCCGCAGTTCATTCTGTCGGGTGCGATCGGTTTGCAGGCCTCGGGTGGGCGCGATCTGTTCAGCACCAACAGCGCCACAGGATTGGCTAGCGCAGGCGTTGTCTGGAATGTCCTGAATTATGGCCGCATTAAGAACAATGTCCGCGCGCAGGATGCCGCCTATCAAGCGTTGATCGCCAATTACCAGAACACTGTGCTGACCGCCTATTCCGAGGTCGAAAGCGCGATGGTTGCTTACGCACAGGCGCGCAAACAGGTCACCTTTTATCAGCGCAGCGTCGAAGCTTCGCGCAAGGCGGCTGAAATCGCGGTCGATCAGTACCGAGACGGCATCGCCAGCTATTCGCGTATCCTGAACACGCAGACCGCGCTATTACGATCGCAGGCGAACCTGATCGAGGCCCGGCAGGAGGTCTCATCCAATCTGGTCGCGATCTACAAAGGTCTGGGTGGTGGTTGGCAGATTCGGCAGAATCAGGAATTCCTACCCGAGACGGTGCTGGCCGAGATGGCTTATCGCACCGATTGGGGTGATCTGTTGGAGAAAACGCCAACACGCGCCAGCTTGAACTAAGGCCTATTTCGTCAACCCGCGCAGGCCACCCGAGATCAGGATGTTAACTTCGTAGAGGATACGTGGCGCGGCCAACCCGCCGGGGCTGGCCAGATAGTTGGGGCTCCATTCCGGATCGAATTTCTGCTTGAAGGCGCGCAGGCCTTCGAAGTGGTAGAATTGTTCGCCATGTTCATAAACGAACCCACCGATCCGATTCCAAAGCGAGGCCAACTGCCGGTTTTCGATCCCTGAAAATGGCGCGGCGCCCAGCGAGAACCAGTGGAATCCCTGCTCGGACCCCCAGACCATCATCTCAGCAAACAGCGCATCCATGACAAAGCTGGGGCTATCCGGTTCATAACGCATCAAATCCAGAGACAGTTCGGATTTGTTTCCGCCTTGAAACAGGTTGGCAAAGGCCATGATCTTGCCCGTCTCATCCCGCAGAACCGCATGGTCGAAATAGGAAAGGTAGGCATCATCAAAGCCGCCCAAGGCAAAACCCTTTTCCTCACCTGCCTTTTGCGCCAACCAATCGTCCGAGATCTGACGAAGTTCGGGCAACACCGGTGCAAGCTGTTCTTTGGGGATAATTTCGAACTTGTACCCCTCACGCTCAGCCCTGTTCTTCGCCTGCCGGAACCGTTTTCGCGATTTTCCGTCCAGCGAAAAATTCTGCAGCGGTACGCGGGCCACTTCTCCGATCTTCAGGATCGACAGGCCGAGGTCCAGGAATGTCGGCAGATATTTGGTCGATACACTGTAGAACGCACAAAGCTTGCCTTCGCGATCGGCCATTTCTCGCAATTGCCAGATCAGTTGCTGCCCCGCTTGCTCATCACCCACAGGCTCTCCTTTGGTGATCAGCGCATTGCCAGTATCTGCATAGGCAAGGAATGCGGTTTCGTCAGGCGAGATCAGGAATTGCTTATCACCCGTCAGTGAAATCTGAGATTCGGTGTCTTCGCTCTCCATCACGAGACGTTCGACAACTTCGGGGATTTCAGTCCTAACCGGCGCGGGGATTTCACGGCCGAACAGCGAGTTCACCGCCACGATGCCAACGATCACGGCCACCACGAGGCTGGACCGCAGGAATCGCGAGGCGTCTCCACTCCAGGCAAAGTCCCACCACAGCGCGTTTTGATATTCGACATGGGAATAAGCGAACAATCCAATCCAGAAAATCACCGCCAGCAACGCGACGACGCTGACCAGCCAAGGGATATTTAGCCGAAAGATAGATGCACCGGTTACCCGGTAAAACGCACCCCGAAACATCGCCAAAAGGCCAATCGTGAACAGCAATGAAAGGGCTTCATGCGTATCAAGCCCTTTGGCGAGCGAGGCGAAGAAACCCGCCACCATCAAAAGCATGGCAACAACCCATGCCCGATAGAGTTTGCGGAATAGGCCACGTGAGACAAGCAGCAGAAGTACACCCACGGCGCTGCCTGCAAGATGAGATGCCTCGACAAATGACAAAGGCAAAACCTCTCGCAGTACGCCAAGGTTCTGCGTACTGGAAGGCAAAGCCCCTGAAACCAACAGGATAACTCCTGCCACAGCCGCGACGCCGGCAGCCACCATCGGGACAATGGGGCGAATTGCGCGATAGACCCAAGTGACCGCGCCCCCGATGCGATGGCGCTGTGTCAGCACCGAAGCGACCGCGATCGACAGGCTGGCGATGGCAAACGGAAGGAAGGTATAGACCAGTCGGTAGAGCAGCAGCGCAGCGATCACATCAGACCGGCCCGATGCCCCTAGACCAGCGATCAGAGTGGCCTCGAACACACCGATTCCACCCGGTGCATGGCTAAGGATACCCACCGCTATTGCGCCTATATAGACCGCGAAGAAATACGGGTAGCCAACCCCCAGATCGTCCGGCATGAGCACATACAGCGCCATTGAAGCGCCGAACAGATCGCCTACCGCCGCGATTGTCAGCAGACTTGCCAGCTTGCCGCCCGGCAGGTTGAACCCAAACCCGCCATAGGCCAATCGCCGCCCTCCGCTTGAAAGCCAGACAAACAAGACCGCAAGCCCCGCCAACATGCTCAGACCGATCACAGTTTCCGTCGTTTCACTGATCGGCAGGACCTTGGAAATGCCATCCGGGTGTATTGTAAGCAACAGGCCCAAAAGCAGGATCAGTCCCATCCAGAACGCCACCCAAGAGGTCGCGATCACCCCGGCCACGCGGCCAAGATCAAGCCCCAGCGACGCATAGATACGGTATCGGATCGCGGTGCCGGTGATATAGGAGAATCCCAGGCAGTTCGATACCGCATAGCCGCTTGCTCCGGCCATCCCTGCGACGGGCAAAGGCACTTTTCCATCGGCGACGCTCTGCACGGCAAGCACATCGTAGAACGAAAGCGACAGAAAACTGAAAGCCGTCCAGCACATCGCAAAAAACATGAATTTCCATGGTTTCGCTGCGATATCGCTTTGGATATCTGACCATTTCACATGCGCAGAGAGGTCATGCAGAACCGCAAGCGCGATTCCTGTAATCAGCAACGGAACCGCAATCTTGACCAGCGGCTTTTCCAACAGCCCTGTCACATACTCGGCCAGACGTACGGCGCGTGTCTCTTCCGTTGTCGGCTGTGTCGTCATTCCGTTCGCCCCTGCCCCGCGATCCTCAGATCAGTGTCAATTCAAAGCTTTGCACGAATTTTCCATCCGGCAAAGGGCCTAGGCCAACGCGTCACGAGCGTCCCTTGCGTGTCGAGAGCAACAGATTGGTCTCAGATCGTGTAACGCCCTCCATCCGACGGATCTGGAACAGGACTTCATCAAGCTCATCCAGTGTATCGGTTCCGATCTCTGCGATCAGATCCCAACTTCCATTGGTTGAGTGCACCGCCCGAACCTGACGCATCGCAGCGATCCGCGATCTGATCCGCTCGGTCCCGCGGCCTGCGATCTCAAGCATCATCAATCCACGAACAGGGCTTTCCGATACGCCCTGCCGTGTCACAACGGTAAAGCCGACGATTTCGCCAGACTGCTGAAGCCGCTTTAGTCGGCTGCGCACGGTTGTTCGGGTCACCCCGAGCAGTTCAGCCAGTTCCGACAACGATGCCCGAGCATCTCTGTGCAGTGCGTTCAATAAGCGATTGTCCAGTTCGTCCATGCGTGATTACCAAATCGGAATTTGCCAATTCACTTTGACCAATTTGATCTCTTTTCTCAACTCATATCGTATCGATAGATAGACTTATGAGCAAAATGAACATCATTCTCGCCGGAGCGCCGATGGATGCCGGCAAACACCGCCAAGGCTGTCGGATGGGTCCAGATGCCTATCGGGTCGCGGGTCTCGCCCAAGCGCTGTCAGATCTCGGGCATTCTGTGTCGGACATCGGTGACACGCGACCAGATGCCGTCTACATTTCGGAAGACACCCATCTGTTCTCTTTACCGGAATGCGTTGGCTGGACACAGGCGCTAAGCCGCACGGCTCAGGAAGCCGCGCTTGAAGGCCTTCCCATTTTCATGGGCGGTGATCACGCCCTGTCGATGGGCACAGTGGCGGGAATGGCGGCACATGCGGACCGTATCGGGCGCCCTCTGTTCGTGCTCTGGTTAGATGCACACAGTGATTTCCATACGCCCAGCAGTACGGCCAGCGGTAATTTGCATGGAACGCCGGTCGCTTATTTCACTGGCCAGTCAGGCTTTGACGCCTTTCCACCGCTGATATCGCCGATCCCAACGGATCGCGTCGGTATGATTGGTTTGCGCTCGGTCGATCCCGCCGAACGTGCGGCATTGGAAAAAGATCACGCGATGCTCGCCGATATGCGCAGCATCGACGAGCATGGTATCAAGACACCCCTACTGGCCTTCCTTGACAAAGTGCGCGCAGCAAACGGCATCCTGCATGTCTCGCTGGATGTGGACTTCCTTGATCCCTCGATTGCGCCTGCGGTTGGAACCACTGTCCCCGGCGGTGCCACCGAACGTGAGGCCCATCTGGTCATGGAACTGCTGCATGAAAGCGGCCTTGTCTGTTCTCTGGATCTAGTTGAACTGAACCCATTCCTGGATGAGCGCGGCCGAACCGCAAAACTTATGGTCGATCTTGCAGCCTCGCTTATGGGTCGTCGCATCTTCGATCGCCCAACCCGGAGCTTCTGATGATTTCTCTTCAATCTCCTTCAGCTGTCGTGATGGTGCGCCCCCATGCATTTGCGTCAAATCCAGAGACCCGCGACGACAATGCGTTTCAAACATTGGCAAATCGATCTGCTGCAGCGACGTCTGCTGCCGCGCGGGATGAGCATGACAAAGCAGTAGAACAGCTTCGCGCTGCTGGTGTGACCGTTCATGTGTTTGACGACGAAGGCGAACGTGACACACCCGACAGCGTGTTCCCAAACAACTGGTTTTCGACCCATCCAGGCGGTCATGTCGCTGTTTATCCGATGTTCGTTCCATCGCGCAGACGCGAAAGACGCTCAGATGTAATTGAGTTACTGAAGCGGGAATATCGAGTGCAAGACGTCATCGACTATTCCGGCCTTGAACAGGACGACCTCGCGCTTGAGGGCACGGGCGCGATGGTTCTGGATCACGTGGGCCGTATTGCCTACACTGTTCGATCCAACCGCGCCGATCCGGTGTTGTTGGAGCGTTTCTGTACGCATTTCAACTATGAGCCGATTGCCTTTGATGCAAAGGACGCTGAAGGCCGTGATGTCTATCACACCAATGTCCTGATGGGGATCGGCACGCACTACGCCCTTATCTGTTTGGACATGATTTCCAACCCAGAACGTCGGGCAACAGTTCGGGCACGGCTTGAGGAATCTGGCCGTACTGTCATCGATCTGTCCCATGAGCAGATTGCAGATTTTGCAGGAAACGCGATTGAGCTTAGTGGCAATGATGGTCTTGTCCTGGCGTTGTCCAGCCGAGCGCTACAGGCTCTTACACCTGCTCAAGTCGCGATCATCGAAGCCAGTGCAACTCCGCTGCCGCTCTCGGTTCCCACAATTGAAACAGCCGGTGGATCCGTACGTTGTATGATCGCTGGTATCCATCTTTCCCGCCGATAGGAGTCTTTGATGCAACCTTCTGATAAGGCCCTCGTGCCATTTGTATCCGTCGACAACATGATGCGTCTGGTCCACCACATCGGGGTCGAACAGATGATCACGCAGATTGCCGCGCAGATCGAATCCGATTTTAAACGCTGGGAGAGCTTTGACAAAACGCCCCGCATCCCGGCCCACTCACCACATGGGGTGATCGAACTGATGCCAACCTCGGATGGTGAGGCATACGGGTTCAAATACGTCAACGGGCATCCCAAGAACACGTCTGAGGGCCTGCAGACCGTTACCGCGTTTGGCCTGCTGGCTGATGTCTATACCGGTTACCCGACATTGTTGACCGAAATGACGATGTTGACTGCTTTGCGGACAGCGGCAACCTCTGCGCTGGTCGGCAAATATCTCGCGCCCAAATCCGCGACGACGATGGCGATGATTGGAAACGGCGCGCAATCCGAGTTCCAGTGCCTCGCCTTCAAAGCCATGTGCGGAATCGATACGGTCCGTCTCTACGACACAGACCCGAACGCGACGGCGAAATGTGCAGCCAATCTGCAGGGCAAAGGGCTGACGGTCGTGCCCTGCAAATCGCCGGAGGACGCAATCGAAGGCGCTCAGATAATAACGACCTGCACTGCTGATAAGAAATACGCCACCATCCTGACCGACAACATGGTTGGCCCTGGCGTGCATATTAACGCCATTGGCGGCGATTGCCCCGGCAAGACCGAACTGCACCGCGATATTCTGTTGCGCTCGGAGATCTTTGTAGAATACCCCGAGCAAACGCGGATCGAAGGTGAAATTCAAGCTCTGGAGAATGATCACCCTGTCACCGAGATGTGGGAAGTTATGACCGGACAAGCCACAGGGCGCACCGATGATCGACAGATCACGTTGTTCGACAGTGTCGGCTTCGCGATCGAGGACTTCTCGGCACTACGTTACATCAAAAGCGCGATTGAAGGCACTGATTTCTATGAGCCATTGGACATGCTCGCAGACCCAGACGACCCGCGGGATCTGTTCGGGATGTTGATGCGGGCAGGATAAAGAACCCGCACATCATAAACTGTGCCCCGACCTTTGGTCGGGGCTTTTTCTTATCCCGCAAGCGATGGCAGGTATAGAACAATCCCTGGAAAGGCCACCAGCAGTGCGATGGTAAGTGCATCGGCAATGAAGAATGGCGTTACCCCTTTGAAGACATCCTGAACACTAAGATCAGGCCTCACGCCTGCGACAACAAAACAGTTTAGACCAATAGGAGGTGTGATCAGGCAAAACTCGGCCATTTTGACCACCAAGATACCAAACCAGATCGCACACATCGGCCCGGACATACCAAAGGCGCTGTCTGCTGCGCTGACGGCCTCGCCTCCGTTCAGGGCCATAACGGCGGGATACACAACCGGAAGTGTCAAAAGCAACATACCGATCGCATCCATGAACATGCCCAGCACAGCATAGGCTAGTAGTATGCAGATCAGGATCAACATAGGTGACATTTCGAGCGAAGTGATCCAGTCGGAAAACGCCCCCGGTAAATCAGCAAATCCTAGAAACCGCACATAGATCAGAACACCCCAGATGATTGCGAAGATCATGGCGGTCAGTTTGGCGGTTTCAAGCAAGGCCGATTTGAATTCAGGCCAGCGCATGCCGTGGATCAGGGCAAAGCAGAACACGATGAAGGCCCCGATGGCCCCGCCCTCGGTCGGGGTGCCCCAAGCCTTGTCGCCGAAGGGGTTATAGACAAAGCAGATTATGATGAGGATCACCGCCACAATGGGCAGTGCGCCCGGAAGAGCAGCAAATCGTTGTTTCCAGGTAAACCCGGTGACCGGCGGTCCGACGGACTTGAAGATCACGGCGATACCGACGATCAGCAAGCCATAGATCACCGCCGAAAACGCGCCGGGGATGAAGCCTGCGAGCAGCAGTTTTCCCACATCCTGTTCGACAATAATGGCGTAAATCACAAGGATCGCGGATGGGGGGATTAGCGAGGCCAAGGTTCCGCCAGCGGCAACCACACCGGCGGCGAAACGTTTGTTATACCCGACGGCCAGCATTTCAGGGATGGCGATGCGCGCAAAGACGGCTGATGTGGCGACCGATGCACCTGATACGGCGGCGAAACCGGCGGTCGCAAAAATCGTTGAAACGGCCAACCCGCCAGGCACCCATGCCACCCAGCGTTTTGCCGCCTCAAACAAGGCGCGGGTCAGGCCAGCGTAGTAGGCTAGATAGCCGATCAGGATGAATGTTGGGATCAGGCTCAGCGTATGAGACGCCACCTTGGAATGTGGTACCTGGCCAGCCGTTTTGACGGCCACAGTCAGTGCCTTACCAAACCGCTCGGGATCATACCCAAACTTTGCCCAGAATATCCAAACAAGGCCAACCAACCCTGCCAGACCTGCAGCAAATGCCACCCGCATGCCTGTGACGACAAGAACCAACAGTCCGGCAGTGACCCAAAGGCCGATATCAATCGTGTCCATGGGTCAGTTACGTCCTTCGAATTGTTCGGCCTCGGCTGCAGCCTGTGCGGCGGCATCCTGTATCAGCGGTACGGCCACCGGTGCCTCGAGCCCCAGCATGAAGGCTCGTCCATAGCCCCAGACCTGCAAGATTAGCCGGGCGCACAGCACCGAAAAAGCAACGGGCGCCAGCAGCTTGGCTGGCCAAATAGGAATCCCGATATCAATCGAGCTGTCGCGACTCCACATCGGAGCGCCGAAGTCAAAGGACCGGTCAAAGTGGGACCAACTACCCCAAACCAGCGCCAGCATCAGCAGCAGTATCAACAGAACCGAGATCAGCTCGAACAACCACAGCGCCCGCCCTTTCAGGCGCGAGATAACGATATCCATTCGGATGTGCCCGCCATCGCGCTGCACAAACGAAATACCCAGAAACGCGATCAGGGGCATCGCCTGTTCAATCCAGTCAACATATCCGGGCAAAGGCGCGTTTAACGCGTTTCGGCCGCTGACTGACACAACAGCCAGCACCATCAGCCCGAAAACCGCGAAACCGCTGATCAGCGCCATAAAACGCTCTAGACGTAACAAACGGTGATCCAACCGGCTTAGAAGACTGCCATCCTCAAGCACCGTGGCATGTCCTGCCATCTCAGCATTCCTTTGATTGAAGGAAATGCCGGGTGCCTAATGACACCCGGCTGTGGCGATCAGTTACCGCCGCGCTGCTGTTGCAGTGTCGATTGCACAAGATCATAAAGATCCTGCGCAGGTAGACCCTGAGCGGTCATGTCTTCGATCCACTTCGCGCGAATCGGATCAGCGGCTTTGGCGCGAAACTCCTCAAGCACGGCATCGTCAATCTCGACCTTTTCAACGCCTTTCTCTGCCAGCACGCCATCCCACTTTTCAAGCAGTCCACCGTAGTTGGCCAGATAGTGATCGATAGCCTCATCAATCGAGCTGTCCAGCGCTTCGCGATGTTCGGCTGGCAGCGCTTCATAAGCGTCGATATTCACCACCACCGGACAGTTTACCGTTCCAGGATTCAGATTGGCCGTCCACCAGTCAGCTTCGTTGATCGTCCCGAATGACAAATGCGCATGCTGAGCGAAGGCCACGGTATCGACCACGCCAGATTCCATCGCATTATAAGCTTCGGTCGCGGGCACGGACGTAGGTACGCCACCAACCGCTTCAAATGCTTGCCCCAAACCGCCAGTGGCGCGTACGCGCATACCGTCGAACTCGGCAAGCTCATCACGAGGGTCACCGGTACCAACAAGGTTATATTGAGGCATCGGTGAAGTCATGATGATGCGCGCGTTCCACTGCGCCATCTCGTCCTTGACTGCTGGATGATCATAGACTGCGTGGCTGACGGCCACCTCTTCATCCAATGTGTTTACGCCAAGGAAGGGCAGTTCCAAAACGGTGATCGCGCGGTTCTTATCGCGGTGATAGCCCGCACAGAACTGCGCCATCTCGAACGCGCCAATCTCGATACCATCCAGGTTTTCCTTGGGCTTCGACAATCCACCATAGCTAACATTGATGGTGAAATCGCCGCCGGTTTTTTCGTTCACCAGTTCAGCCAGTTTCTCAACATGCTCGGTAAATGCGCGGCGCTTACCCCAGACCGAGGCATTCCATTCGGTCGCAGCTGCTTCAGTGACAAACGCCACACTCAGGGCGGCAAAAGCCGCACCGCTCAACATCTTTTTCATAGTGGTATCTCCCTTAGTTGCGCCCCCTATCGGGATGCTTGATTGTGAAGCTAGCGCCAAGTCTAGAAGCTGCCAACCCCTGCGAGGAGAAGTGGTGTTATCGCCACCAGACTTCGAGATTAAAGTGAAGCTATCGGCCAAAGCCCCAGACACATGCCAATGAGTGCTTATGTCATTACAACTATCTTACTGTTCTAAAATATATTTTACGCACAATTTCAGAGTTGTTTACAATATTAGTGCCGGAAATGAAATTTCTTTACAAAGAAATCCAAGGATTATGGCAATTTATTTATTTCTTTTCTGATCCCCGTATTATTCAACTTGGGGAGGAACCGGATCGACATTGCCTGATCGGCTGGCAAAATCGATCCCATGTAATCCAGTCCAGAGGGAGGAGCCTCAAAGATGACTACCGCTGCCCAGGCAGATGCCAAGACATATCCGCCATCCGCAGAAACTGTCGCCCGTGCGCATGTCGACGCCGACAAATACGCAGATATGTACGCTGCGTCGATCAACAACCCCGAAGCATTCTGGGATGAGCAAGGCAAGCGCGTTGACTGGATCAAGCCTTATACTCAGGTCAAAGACGTCAGCTATGATTTTGGTTCGGTTGGTATCAACTGGTATGCGGACGGCACTCTAAACGTCTCGGCCAACTGCCTTGACCGTCATTTGAATACGCGCGGCGATCAGACAGCGATCATCTGGGAACCGGATGATCCAAACGACGAAGCTCAGCACATTACCTACGCCGAATTGCACCGTCGCACCTGTCGCATGGCCAATATTCTCGAGTCGATGGGCGTGCGCAAAGGTGACCGCGTTGTGATTTATCTGCCGATGATCCCTGAAGCAGCCTACGCGATGCTGGCTTGTGCACGGATCGGAGCAATCCACTCGATTGTATTTGCTGGGTTTTCACCCGATGCGTTGGCAGCCCGAGTCAACGGATGTGATGCCAAGGTCGTCATCACTGCCGATGAGGCACCACGTGGTGGCCGAAAGACTCCGCTGAAGTCCAACGCAGACGCGGCCCTGCTGCACTGCAAAGACAGCGTGAAATGTCTGGTGGTCAAACGCACCGGTGGGCAGACCACTTGGATTGATGGCCGCGACTATGATTACAACGAAATGGCGCTTGAAGCGGATGACTATTGCGCACCCGCCGAGATGAATGCCGAAGATCCGCTGTTCATTCTCTATACTTCCGGTTCGACCGGTCAGCCCAAAGGTGTCGTCCATACGACCGGCGGTTATCTGGTCTATGCCGCGATGACGCATGAGATCACATTCGACTACCATGAAGGCGACGTTTACTGGTGCACCGCCGATGTCGGCTGGGTCACCGGCCACAGCTATATCGTCTATGGCCCGCTGGCCAACGGAGCGACCACACTGATGTTCGAAGGCGTGCCGACCTATCCGGATGCATCACGCTTCTGGCAGGTGTGCGAAAAGCACAAGGTGAACCAGTTCTACACCGCTCCGACGGCAATTCGCGCTCTGATGGGTCAGGGTACCGAGTTCGTCGAGAAATGCGACCTGAGCGATCTCCGGACGCTGGGCACAGTCGGCGAGCCGATCAACCCGGAAGCCTGGAACTGGTACAATGAAGTTGTTGGCAAAGGCAAATGCCCGATTGTTGACACCTGGTGGCAGACCGAAACCGGCGGTCACCTGATGACCCCCCTGCCTGGTGCGCATGCGATGAAGCCCGGCTCGGCGATGAAACCGTTCTTCGGCATCCAGCCGGTGGTTCTGGACCCGCAATCCGGTGTTGAGATCGAGGGAAATGGCGTTGAGGGTGTTCTGTGCATCAAAGACAGCTGGCCCGGTCAGATGCGCACCGTTTGGGGCGATCATGAGCGGTTCGAGAAGACCTATTTCTCGGACTACAAAGGCTACTACTTCACCGGCGATGGCTGCCGTCGCGATGAGGATGGCGATTACTGGATCACTGGCCGCGTCGATGATGTAATCAACGTCTCCGGCCACCGGATGGGCACGGCCGAGGTGGAAAGCGCGCTGGTCGCCCATGCCGCCGTCGCCGAGGCCGCTGTGGTTGGCTATCCCCATGAAATCAAAGGGCAAGGCATCTATTGCTATGTCACTTTGATGAATGACCGCGAGCCGTCGGATGAGTTGCTGAAAGAGCTGCGCACCTGGGTCCGGACCGAGATCGGCCCGATTGCCTCGCCTGATGTGATCCAGTGGGCCCCCGGCCTGCCCAAGACTCGCTCGGGCAAGATCATGCGCCGAATTCTGCGCAAGATTGCCGAGAACGACTTTGGTTCGCTTGGCGATACGTCGACCCTGGCCGATCCGTCAGTGGTCGAAGACCTGATCGAAAACCGGGCAAACAAGTGAGGATGTGATGGACGCTGCCACGACCATATCCCCCGCTGTTCTGATCCTTCTCGGCCCTCCGGGCGCCGGGAAGGGTACGCAGGCTCGTATGCTTGAAGAGAAGTTCGGGCTTGTACAACTCAGCACCGGTGATCTGCTGCGCGACGCGGTCGCCGCAGGTACCGAGGCTGGTAATGCTGCCAAAGCGGTTATGGAGGCAGGCGATCTTGTCAGCGACGGCATCGTCATCGCGATCCTGCGCGACCGCATGGCAGAACCGGACTGCGACAAGGGCGTCATACTGGATGGTTTCCCCCGGACCAC
Source organism: Ruegeria sp. D7 (assembly GCF_056534355.1). Classification (NCBI taxonomy): domain Bacteria; kingdom Pseudomonadati; phylum Pseudomonadota; class Alphaproteobacteria; order Rhodobacterales; family Roseobacteraceae; genus Ruegeria; species Ruegeria sp. D7. Next base: position 4,729 of record NZ_JBQFPG010000024.1, on the reverse strand, counting down.
AGTCCAGGCCGAGGCTCTTGATGGTCTGCTCGCGTCTTCAGATCAGAAGATCAACGCGGCCATCAGCCTTGAAGTTGAAGACGCCGAGATGGTGACGCGGATTTCGGGTCGTTACACCTGCGCCGGATGCGGTGAGGGCTATCACGACACGTACAAGCAGCCCATCGAAAACGGCAAATGCGACAAGTGCGGTCACACAGAATTCAAACGCCGCGCCGACGACAATGCCGAGACGGTCGCGTCGCGTCTGGCGACCTATCACGCGCAGACCGCACCGCTGATTGACTACTATCAAGCCCAGGGCGTGCTGAAAGGCATCGATGCCATGGGTCAGATCGACGACATCGCACAAGACCTTCACGGGATTGTCGGCGAGGTCATGAATTAAGGGGAGGAGATAAGCCTTAGGGCTTTGATCCTAAAACAGAATACTTCAATGGACCCGCCTTGGCGGACCAGAGGAGTTATGCCTGACGTCACGGGGCGTTTGGCACAACCGAGAAGCGGCCCACCGCACTGGAGGAGTTGGGCAATGGGCCGCCAATGAGGGAAGCGAAGGAGGAACCCGCGATGGCGGATCATTCAACAAACTCCGCGCAGACTGCTGAAGCCGACAAGGGCTATTGGCAGGCCAACCTGCGCCTCATCTACATCAGCCTCGCGATTTGGGCGCTGGTGTCGTTTGGATTCGGCATTCTGCTGCGTCCGCTGCTGTCCGGCATCGCCGTTGGCGGTACAGATCTGGGCTTTTGGTTCGCTCAGCAAGGATCGATCCTGGTCTTTCTGGTGCTGATCTTCAACTACGCCTGGCGCATGAACAAGCTCGACGCTGAGCACGGCGTGGACGAGGAGTAATCGGCATGGATCAGTTTACTATCAACCTGCTGTTTGTGGGCGCGTCTTTTGCGCTTTACATCGGCATCGCGATCTGGGCCCGTGCGGGTTCCACATCGGAATTCTATGCCGCCGGTCGCGGCGTTCACCCGGTCACCAACGGTATGGCGACAGCGGCGGACTGGATGTCTGCGGCCTCGTTCATCTCGATGGCGGGCCTGATTGCCTTTACCGGCTACGACAACTCGACCTTCCTGATGGGTTGGACCGGTGGCTACGTGCTGCTGGCCCTGCTGCTTGCGCCCTACCTGCGTAAGTTCGGCAAGTTCACCGTGTCGGAATTCATCGGCGATCGTTTCTACAGCCAGACCGCACGTATCGTTGCGGTGATCTGTCTGATCGTTGCGTCGGTGACCTACGTGATCGGTCAGATGACCGGTGTTGGCGTGGCCTTTGGTCGCTTCCTCGAAGTGTCCAACACTACAGGTCTGCTGATCGGCGCCGGCGTTGTGTTTGCCTACGCAGTGTTTGGTGGGATGAAGGGCGTGACCTACACTCAGGTCGCTCAGTACTGCGTGCTGATCACCGCTTATACCATCCCGGCCATCTTTATCTCGCTGCAGCTGACCGGCACGCCTGTTCCGGCGCTGGGTCTGTTTGGTGACACCGCCAGCGGTGAACCCCTGCTGACCAAGCTGGACGCCATCGTGACCGAGCTGGGCTTTAACGACTACACGGCCCACCACTCGAATACGCTGAACATGGTGCTGTTCACCCTGTCGCTGATGATCGGTACTGCGGGTCTGCCGCACGTCATCATGCGCTTCTTCACCGTTCCCAAAGTGTCTGACGCACGTTGGTCGGCGGGCTGGGCGCTGGTCTTCATCGCTCTGCTGTACCTGACGGCTCCTGCTGTTGGTGCAATGGCGCGCCTGAACATCACCGACATGATGTGGCCCAATGGTGGCATCGAAGGTGGCGCTGTTTCGGTCGAGGAAATCGACAATGATCCGCGTTACGACTGGATGGCCACTTGGCAGAAAACCGGTCTGCTGGATTGGGAAGACAAGAACGGCGACGGCAAGATCCAGTACTACAACGACAAATCCGAGGCGATGACTGCAATCGCCGAAGAAAAAGGCTGGGTCGGTAACGAGCTGACCAAGTTCAACCGCGACATCCTGGTTCTGGCCAATCCTGAGATTGCCAACTTGCCAGGTTGGGTGATTGGTCTGGTCGCTGCTGGTGGTCTTGCGGCTGCTCTGTCAACCGCTGCGGGCCTTTTGCTGGCGATCTCGTCGGCTGTGTCCCATGACCTTGTCAAAGGTGCAATCAACCCGTCGATCTCTGAAAAGGGTGAACTTCTGGCGGCACGGATTGCCATGGCTGTAGCCATCGTGGTTGCAACCTACCTGGGTCTCAACCCTCCGGGCTTTGCGGCACAAACCGTGGCCTTGGCCTTTGGTCTGGCAGCAGCCTCGATCTTCCCGGCGCTGATGATGGGGATCTTCTCGACCCGCATCAACAACACCGGCGCGGTTGCAGGTATGCTGGCTGGTCTGACCGTAACCCTGGTCTACATCTTCCTGCATAAGGGCTGGCTGTTCATTCCGGGCACCAACTCGTTCACCGATGCTGATCCGCTTCTGGGTCCGATCAAGTCGACCTCGTTCGGCGCCATCGGTGCGATGATCAACTTCGGCGTCGCCTACGTCGTTGCCGGTATGACCAAAGAGACTCCGCAGGAGATCAAAGATATGGTCGAAAGCATTCGCATTCCCCGTGGTGCGGGCGCAGCTCAGGATCACTGAGTGTGATGCGGTCGGCGGCTCTTGTCTTCGATCGCATCTTTCGACTTACTGTTCCCGCCCGGCACACCACCGGGCGGGATTTTTTATTCGGAACTCCGGAGAGCGTAAATGCCCCTGTCCCATGACGAAATCACCCGGTTTCTGAAGTCTGTACACCCCTATGACTCGTTGCCCCATGATGCTTTGGACGATCTGGCCAAGCAGATCGAAGTGCGCGAAGTCGATGCCGATGGCAGCATTTACCAGTTGGGCAACGCTCTGCCCGGCGTCTTTGTGATCTATGAAGGACAGGTAGAAATTACCGATGAGAACGGCGCTGTCGTTTCGCATCTGGGATTGCGCAATTCTTTTGGTGAGCGCGGATTGCTGAAGGACGGCAAAGCCGCCACACATGCGCGCGCGCACACGCCGTCAGTGTTGATCGTGTTGCCGCCAGACCTTGTGAAAAACCTGATCGAAGGTCACGATGTGGTGTCCAAGTTCTTTAACCGTTCACGCGGAGGGCGGAGCGGACCGCAAAGCCTGGCTACCAGTGCAATTGATGTGCTGATGGCTCGTGACCCTGCCACCTGCCCGCCCGATACTCCGGTTCAAAACGCCGCGCAGATCATGCGCGACCGCCATATCTCATCGCTTTGCGTGACCGAAGGGGACAGATTGTTGGGTATCGCAACCCTCCGCGATATTTCCGGCAAATACGTCGCCGAGGCGATGCCCGCTGACACCGCGGTTTCGGCGATCATGACCGCCGATCCAATCATTCTTGCCCCGACAGATATCGGCTCGGACGTATTACACGTGATGATGGAACGTGGCATCGGTCATATTCCAATTTCCGAGGCCGGTAAGCTGGTCGGAATCGTAACCCAAACCGACCTCACCCGCTATCAGGCGGTCAATTCTGCCGAGTTGGTAGGACGAATTGCCCGCGCCGACAGCCCGCAAGAGATGGCTCAAGTCACCGCTGAGATACCACAACTGCTGGTCCAACTCGTCGCGGGTGGCAACCGGCACGAGATCGTTACACGGCTGATCACCGACATCGCAGACACTGCGACGCGGCGGTTGCTGGCACTGGCTGAGGCTGAACTGGGTGCGCCGCCAGTGCCCTACTTGTGGCTTGCTTGCGGCTCGCAAGGACGGCAGGAACAGACCGGAGTTTCTGATCAGGACAATTGCCTGATGCTAGATGACAGTGTGGCGGACGGCGATATGGCCTACTTCGCTGCGCTGGCCAAATTCGTCTCAGACGGGCTGGATACCTGCGGTTATTTCTATTGCCCCGGTGACATGATGGCGACCAACCCTCGCTGGTGCCAGCCCGTGCGCGTCTGGCGCGAGTATTTCAATGGCTGGATTGCCAAACCCAACCCCGAGGCGCAAATGCTGGCCTCGGTGATGTTTGACCTGCGGCCCATCGGAGGGTCCTTCGATCTGTTCACCGACCTGCAGGCCGATACGCTGGCGGCAGCCAATGCGAATTCGATCTTTGTCGCGCATATGATTTCGAACTCACTGAAACACACGCCTCCTCTGGGCCTGCTGCGTGGATTCGCCACCATACGTTCGGGTGAGCATCGCAATACGCTCGACCTCAAGCATAATGGCGTGGTGCCTGTCGTGGATCTGGCACGCATCTACAGCCTGCAGGGACAATTAACCGAAGCGAACACCCGCGCCCGTCTTAGCGCCGCCGAGGCTGCGGGTGTGCTCAGCGCGTCCGGCGCACGCGATTTACTGGACGCATATGACCTAATCGCTGAGACCCGATTGGAACATCAAGTGCGTCTGGTCAAATCCGGGGATGCACCGGACAATTACCTGCCACCCGCTGAATTGTCGGACTTTGAGCGAAGTCATCTCCGCGATGCCTTTGTCGTGGTAAAAACCATGCAATCAGCGGTTGGCCATGGCAAAGGAATGCTGGGTTAAGAAACTGGAAATGAGCGGAGAAATCACATGTTTCTGGAACTGATCGGCACGATTTTTGCAGGCTTTGCCTTTGCGGGTGTCGTGATGGTGGTGAACAAGCTGACCGGGGGCCGCTTGCCCAAATAGGTGGCGCCGGTTGCGGCACGTGCGGG
>NZ_JBQFPG010000023.1:0-44265 GCF_056534355.1 Ruegeria sp. D7 | reverse complement strand
GAAGAGCCAGACGGCGTTTTCAATCATGGGGCTGCTCGCCGGCAACGGGCGGGTGTCCGGATCGGTCAAATTCGACGGAACCGAGATTCTTAATGCGTCGGAAAAAGTGATGAATACCTACCGCGCTGCGCAGATTGCGATGATCTTTCAAGATCCGATGACATCTTTGAACCCTTTCGTCCGAGTGTCAAAGCAGATGGCTGAGGTGCTGATGCTTCACAAAGGGTTAAGTAAAACGGACGCCATCAAGGATAGCACAAAGATGCTGGACGCCGTTAAAATCCCCGACCCGGCACGACGTGTTCACATGTACCCGCACGAGTTTTCCGGTGGCATGCGACAGAGGGTGATGATTGCGATGTCCTTGCTATGCCACCCCAGGTTGGTCATCGCCGACGAGCCGACAACTGCGCTGGACGTAACTGTGCAAGCGCAAATTATGGATTTGTTAAGTGACCTGCAAAGCGATTTTGGTATGAGCATCGTGTTGATTACCCACGACCTTGGAGTCGTAAAGGGATCGTGCGAGAACACGCTGGTGCTCTATGGCGGGCGTGTAATGGAAAGCGGCCCGACGGATCAGCTCTTTGAGGCGCCCACCCATCCCTATACCTGTGGATTGTTGCATGCGGTGCCAAGGTTGGAGTCAAATGACGCCAAGCTGGCTACCATCCCCGGGAATCCGCCCAACATGCAGCAACCACCTAAGGGCTGCGCATTTTCTCCGCGCTGCGGGTATGCCAACGACCGCTGCATCGCCGAGAAGCCCAAGCTGGAACAATTCAGAGCGGGTCGCAGCCGCACTTGTCATCTGTCCTTGGAGGAGCTCGTATGACCAGTACCGAAACATTACTCAAGGTCGATGGCGTCAAGGTCTATTTCAAGTACGGCGGAACCGGCCTCGCGAAGAGAACGGAACAAAAGTACATCAAGGCTGTTGACGGGATCAGCTTCGACATTAGACGCGGCGAAACGCTGGGGATCGTCGGCGAAAGCGGTTGCGGTAAATCCACGCTGGCTCGCGCTGTCATACGGATGGTTCCTGCGCATTCCGGGCGTGTGTTGTGGATGGGTCAAGACCTGCTTGAATTGGATGGAAACGCCATGCGCGACCAGCGCAAGGACCTTCAAATGATCTTTCAGGATCCGCTAGCCTCGCTGAATCCGCGCATGACTTTGGGGCAGATCATCGCGGAACCGTTGAAAACACATTTCCCCAAGATGCCCCGATCCGAGATCCGCTCGAAGGTGGCTGCCATGATGGCGCGAGTTGGCCTGTTGACCAGCATGGTCAACCGCTATCCGCACGAGTTTTCCGGTGGCCAGTGTCAGCGGATCGGGATTGCGAGAGCACTGATACTAGAACCCAAGCTGATCATTTGTGACGAGCCGGTTTCTGCGCTGGACGTGTCGATCCAGGCGCAGGTAATAAATCTGCTGATGGACCTACAGAAAGAGATGAACCTCTCCCTGATGTTCATCGCCCATGACCTGAGCGTTGTAAAACACATCTCCACACGCGTGATGGTTCTGTATTTGGGTAATGTGGTGGAATTGGCCGAAAGCGAAGCCATATATCGGAACCCGTCACACCCATATACCCGCGCTTTGATTGCAGCCGTGCCGGATCTGGACAAGCCCGCCCCGGCAGACCGGGCGTCATTGATGGTCGACGGAGAGTTGCCCTCTCCGCTGGCGCCTCCGTCCGGGTGCCCATTTCGTACGAGATGTCCCATGGCCCAGGATATTTGCAGTACTGACAAGCCGAAACTAAAAACATCGTTCGACGGCCACAGTGTTGCGTGTCATTTTCATCGGGTTGACCAACACGACAACTGAAATTTGCTGTTGCGTAAACAGCGACGGACATTCCACTTACAGCGCTTGCGCCGGGAGGGTTATTGCGAGTTGAACCAGATTGACGGCTCCGATCACCGAAGGCTCGAGGATCGAAGCGACACCTGCACGCTGCTCGTATTCATTTACGATGCGACCAACTTTCCAATTCTGAACTTCATCACCTCAGCCAACAACAAATTTGCCAACGATGTATAGGTTCAACCTTAGCTCGATTTTGCGCTCGCAGCGAACGGCCGGTTTGACGAGCCGCACCGCAGCGACCGAGACGTTGGGTGAACGGCTGCTGTGGGCCGTTAGTGATGGCGTATTGGTGGAATTGCGAGTGGATGTTGCATTGCTTTCCACGTCTGTTGTTGGTCCAACTCAGCCAAAGCAGCCCTTGTCAGTTCACGATGAGGTGGAAGTTTACGCCGCCGCTCGCGCCAAAGCTGACAATTCGTCATCCAAAGCGTATTTTTGCTGGCTGACCGCGTCCCATGAAGCAACGACGGAATCGACCTTCTTTTTCTGTCGTTCCATCCGTTTCTTGAGATCGATCAGCGATTGGCGGGGTTTTGAATTGATGTATTTGTTATACATGTCCTCTTGGTTGGCGAGGATCTCCTGATGAGTCCAAACTGCTTTGAATTTCTTGTCCAGCAACGATTCAATCTGCAAGTAGCGCCGACGGATTGCCTCGAACTCAGGCCTGCGATAGGTGTTGCAGACTTTCATTTTCTGCAGAACGCTGTCTTGCTGGTCCTTTCGCCATTTCTTCATGTCACGTAGCAAACTGCGGGCGGTCAACAGAATTGGTGTGTAAAGCACTTCGTCTTGCGCGATTTGCTCCATATCGCCCATGATGCGTTCCACTTCGTCCATCGCTTTGTTGTAGGACTTCAAAGCCCTCAGCGCCCTAGCCAGGTTGGCTTTGCCATCTTTGAGAAGTTTGGATTTCGTCCGAGGGTCTTGACCATCTGCGGAAATGAAGACGCCTTCGGCAAAGACCAATGCAATTGTTGGCGTTTCGACCTCACGCCATCGCGCTTCTGCCGTTTTCCAGACTTTGGGCATGAGTTTTTGCCTGTATGACATTTTGGGAACCTTGCTTTTGGCGGCAAGGCGCATGACCTTTTGCATTCGTGCACGGCCTTCGTTTCGGCGTTTCTTGGCATCAATGACTATCGAGTCTGGGGCCACAAAAGGATATTCTTGTCTTGATCGCCGCGATGTGCTGCCACCAAGACCAAGCGAGGCAAGTGTTGTTTTATCCACAACTCCAGTCACTTTCAGACGACTGTGTTTTTGCCATTTTCGAACCGCGTCTTCCGTTTTGGCGCCGAACTTTCCGTCGACCTTTAAGCGCGCCTTAATTTTTGAAGTGTTCAAGGCTTTCTGAAGGGATTTGACGTCAGAGCCTTTTGATCCATTCTGTAATTTCTTCATCGTAAATTCCTTTTTCAAAGTCAGCTTCGGTTTTCCCGCTGGACACTCGAGGTTGCGGGATGAGGTGTATGGATTGAGAGAGAGAACACTCTGCGTTTGAATGGCATTACGCAGAGTGCATTGAAGGAGTGACTCACCAGAGGATCAAAGTCCGTGCCGCTTTGGTAACGGAACATAGAGTTGGACGTGTGTTTTGGTCGAAAATTCACCTGTGTCCGGTCCCCAGGTCTGCCCATCACTGTGCCAGGCAATGGCAAGTTCTGAAATTAGCTGTTCACCGGTAAGCTGAAGGCAAGGCGTTATCGTGCGTTGGAAATGTGCGAACCCGTCAGCATCGGCCCTGAACGCGTTTTCCGAACCATCGCGGGCGCCAAAAGGCAGGTCATAAAACCCTTTGAACGGATCGGTTGGCGGCCAGACGGCAAAGTCGTGCCACATCGTGTAAAGACCGTTTGGCACGAGATTCTCAAATCGCAAATCCACCTCACCTGTGCCGTCCTCGCACCGGTACGTACCCTCACCTTTGGCGGCGAACCATTCACCAAGCGTGATACCAAGCGGCTTGCCTTTCGGCCACGGTCCAGTGTTTTCCGTTTGTAGCGGTGTGTGTGGCACTGGATTCGCTGGAGCAAAGAGCGGCGCATTCATATCGCGTGTTGCGGCCGTCGGGCGGAACACCTCGCCTGAGCCAGGGACTTTTTCGAAGAAAACATCCTGCTCGGTCAGCCCTTCGTCTATGTGGAACATGAAGCTGAGCGACATTGTCCGCTTTGCTTCATAGGCGGCCATCATGATGTTGACCTCGGGCGCGTGTTCAATCGGCCCAACGGCACCTCCCGAGTCGTATTCTGTGTGGCTGAAATCATCTGCCGCAGCGATGCCCGTAAGGGTCATCGAAAACAGAACAGTTGTGGTTTTCAAAATGCGAAGCATGGGAATCTCCTTTTCAATTTTCGCAGATGAACTTCTCAAAATGCGCCTAGGGAGCGCGGGCTGAGTAGTTTTCTATGCGCGTTGTGGGGCAGGCCCGCGTCACGCATCAGAAAGCCGGATAGATGGTCGCAATACTTGCACCGCGTCACATTCACACGACGAACGGAAGCTAAGCGGCACGGATTGCTTTCGGATTTGACCAACCAGAAAAAGTAGGGTTTTGCGCAATGTGTCATCGGAAACTTGCTATTGGTTCAACGCTTTGGTTGTGGTGGAAGCCCCGACGGCACGCTGTCAGGAACCAGCGCGGACAAGTCAGTCATCGTTGGGTCGGTCAAGGCGTTGAGAAATGCGACAATGTCGGCGATCTCTTTGTCCGTCATTGGTTTGGGCATAAGATCGTTGGCTTCGGCGATGCGACCTCGCAATCGTTCTGAGCCTTGAACAAACCCGTCCCGCGCATCGAACGCGTGCCGCCGCGCAGGATTCAGCGGTTGAAAGATCAGAACTGAGCCTCTTCCAGTCTGCTCGATTACGTCGTTGATCCGCTGCAAAGGCGGCGCGTCATAGGATTCAAGGCTTTCCAAAGGATTAGTGTGATGCCGAACCACATCTTCAAGCGTGTCATATGCTCCACTGTGTCCCCATGGCCCTGTCAAAGCGACGTTGACCAGTGACGGCGTGCGAAACCGAAAAAGATCCTCAACCTCGTAGGTTACGCGATAGCGCCCCTCATCCTCGAGCCGGTCCATAAAACCAGAGGCCCGCCAGTAGCCTGTATCCTTTCCGTGACCTTTGCCCGGGCCGATCTGCGGCATCGCAATTGCGTGAAACTCATGATCCGTAAGAAGCGGCCCTTCATGGCATTCCGCACATCCTGCAGAGCCATAAAACAGATCCATCCCCCTTTGAGAGCTGTCCGATAGACTTGAAGAATCAGAGGATGCCAAAGCCCAATGAAAGGGGCTGTCCACTGACCGGAACACCACGCTTTGAAACGCCGCCAGGGCTTCGGCAGCCTGACTGAAAGTTATCTGACCCGGTCCGAAAGCCTCCTCAAAAAGGTGCTGATATCCGGGAATACCGCCCAGTCGCTCAGCGATCAGGTCCCAAGCATCAGTTACCCGATCTTCGGCTACTGCGGTCGCGATCGGGTTTTCACCCTTTTGGCCTGCCATTTCGATGGGCGACAGAACAGGGAACATTGCCTGCGCGGTCAGCGCGTTGGGCAGTCCGGCGGGCAAGTGTTCGCGCGCGGGGCTCCAGAAACCGCTTGGGAAGGTCTTTTGATCATCGGGCTCCAGCCTGCCATCGTGGAACATACGCGTGTAACTTTTCGCGCCAATATTGTAGAGCGGCTGGGCATTGCGTGGTACGCGTCCGATAACGCCGTCCTTCGTCTCGCGCTTCTGACCAGCGCCTTGGCCGCCCTCGCCAATACCCAGTGCCAATCCGTCCCCAGTACCTAGCGACGGGTCGTGACAAGTTCCGCAGGAAATGTTGCGATTGCCCGAAAGAATGGGGTCAAAGAAGAGATTTTGTCCAAGAGTGACGAGCGCCTGGTCAGGATTTCCATCCCACAGAAAATCTGTATCCATCAGAGGCGGGGGCAGGTGTTGAACGTCAGCCCGCGCAGCCCTGCAGGCTATCACCATTGTCAGGCATACTATCGAGATGATCAGCTTCGCCGAGCGCTTGGCGCAATATTTGAGAGTCATGTCTTTTCCCTTCGCAAGCTGACGCCTCTCGCCACGTTCGATTGAAACGCAGCAGCTTTGGGTTCGCTGGTTAATTGGAATGGTTTGCCTGGTGGCCGACACGCAAATCAGTCGCCGCATGATGATCCGACAATCGGCCCATCATCACCGCATCGACAAAGCCGCCCGGACGACGGGCGTATTTGCGAATGACGCCTTCCCGCTCAAATCCAAATGCTTCGTAAAGCTCGATGGCGTGAGTGTTGTCCGACCACACCAAGAGGCCGGTTCGTTCCAGCTGCAACCAGTTATCACAGAGATCCAGCATCGCGCCCAACAACGCTTTGGCTATTCCCTTGCCCTGAAAGTCGCTGCGGACCGCGACCAGATCAATTTCGCCTGCGTGATTGTGGCGTGGCACGTCCGGCGTCGACGACATAAAGCAGATGCCAACGACACTACCGTCTACTTCAGCCACCAGTTTGTAGTCGCCCGGTCCCGTGTTGATACGCGCTTCGACATTGGCGTTTGCAACATGTGGCAGGCGCATTGTGCCCAACATCACGGAATCATCAGTTAATATGCGTTTGATGTCCGATACGTCCTGTGCTTCGACATGGCGGATTTCAATTCTCATATTTTGTCCTCTCAATCAGGTCATCTGGCGCGCGCGAATATTTGCCCGCGCCAGATTCTTTGCGACGTCGGCTTCTAGGCCACGATCATGGAACCTTGGGGCTGCGCATTCGCACGACCCAAAAAGCGTTTGTTGATGGGGCTGTGTGGTTTGACAGCAATCCGCTCGTTTGCCAGCGCTTCTGCCGCATTTCGATTACCAGAACGCAGCGCAGCTTCGGTCAACGTCCAATCGATGATGTCGCGTTGCGCGTGACTGCCGCCAAACGAGTTCGCGATAAACCGCGCACCATGAAGCGCTTCGGTCGCATCTTCGTAGCGGCCCTGCCAAAATGCCCGGAACCCTTCGATCAAGGGCAGCCCTGTTGCCGCGGCCCACAGCGATGTCTCGCCGCCACCGGCGGGTGCATTGCGATATTGATCAACGATACGATCGACCTCTTCATCGCGACCGGATCCCAGATAGGCCATGGCTGCGTGCCAATCATTGAACGGGTACAGCTTGCCATCGGCGTGGTTGTCCCAGCACGCTGCAACATCGGCCCAGCGGTCGGAAATGTCGTGATCTTCCAGATGCAAGCGCCACAGCAAGGCCGAGGCATCGACCAAATCCAGTGCCACGTCGCTTTTTCCTTCGCGGATCCGCGCATCGTACAGCTTGATCGCCTCATTGGCCTGACCAAGGTCGAGGTGATAAAGCGCCTTGTGCCACCAGTTGTGGACTTTAAAGAAGTTGTCATCACCCGACCAATTCAGTTCGCGCGACGCCATCCATTCGATGCCGTCCTCAGCACGCCCCTGCATTTCCAGCACATGCGCGACAGCGTGCTGCGCCCAGCAGTCTAAGGGATCGCGTTCAATCGCTTCCCGACCGACGGCTTCAGCACGGCCATAATCACCAGTCTCTTCCAGCCCAAAGGAGTACATGCCCAGGAGGATGGAATAGCCCGGCTGGTCTTCCGACCACTTCGGTAGGACCCGTGCAATTCGGTCCCGCATGTCGCGAGCATTGGCGCGGTAAAAGTCCATCAGGTGACCAGCTTGCAAGCCCAGAATGTCGTGTGGAAACGACATGTTGTGACGATCCAGCTTGACGGCAGCTTCTGTCCAATTGTTGGCAAGAAGCGCATTCAGGGCATCGACATGCGATTGTTCCAGGTCGGATTTGGCAAGTGGGCGGACTGCCGCCAAAATGTTCCGTGCCTCGACCGCGGCATCAGGCTCGGTTGCCAATCCGAACAGATAGGCTTTCAGAATATACGGCATCGCATAGTCCGGAGCGGCCTCAATCGCCTGGTCGACGAGCGCCACGGGATCGCCCCTGTAGATGTTGAACGCGCGCATGGCGGCGTTGAAATAGTCTGCGGCGACTTCTTTTGAGCCCGCAGCAGGCCAGTTTCCGGACAATCTCGTTTCTTGATGGGACATGTCATTCTCCAAACTCTTTATTGACTGGGCGGATTGCCCGAATGCGATGGCTCTACCGCGCCGCCGCCTGCTCTGCTTGAAGCCAACTGGGAGATTTTTGGGAGATCATTGGAAATCTGTATTTGAGACTTCACTTGGGATAAAATGGCAAGACCGAGGGAGCAGTACGAGAATGCGATACGAGTTTGATGCCTTTACGTTAGACACTGACACCCGCGAGCTTCGCCATGGTGCGACCGCTGTCGCGCTTGAGCCGCAAGTCTTTGATCTGTTAGTTCTTTTGCTTGAAAATCGCCATCGGGTGGTTTCCAAGGATGAGATTGTCCAACGCGTATGGTTTGGACGCGTGGTTTCGGACTGGACCATCCTCGGCCGCGTAAAATCGCTACGTCAGGCATTGGGCGATGATGGGAGCGCTCAGAAATACGTTCGTACGTTGCGCGGGCAAGGGTTTCGCTTTGTGGCACCCGCCAAATTGGTATCGGTAGAAAGTGCCACGGCACTGGAAGCGTCTGAAACAGCCGAGCAGAAAACAGTCGGGGCGCCACCATGTATCGCGGTATTGCCGTTTTCGGCGATCGGCGACCTGGAGATCGGAAGATCACTGGCGGATGCAGTCCCGCGCGAATTGATCAGATCGCTTTCCAGTGTGCGTTGGTTGCGTGTCATTGCACACGGATCGTCATTCAGGTTCCGAGGACAGACGATTGAGTTTGAAGACGTAAAGTCCCTACTGGGTGCACAGTACTGCATCTCGGGAATGGTGGAGGCGTTGGCTGGCCGTCTCTATGTGGAAGTAGAAATGGCCGATACCCGTACCAGTGAGGTCGTCTGGGCAATTCGAAAAGAAGCCCCGATTGACGAGGTGCAACGATTGCGAACCGAAATAGCCGGGGCCGTGCTCAATATCTCTGAATTTGAGCTTCCCGAACACGAGGCGCGACTTCTGGAAGTGGATGATGCGGAAAACCTGGATGCATGGTCATCTTTGCATCTGGGAATTCGTCATATGTATCGGTTCAACAAGTCAGATACAGAAATAGCCCGAAAGATGTTCGAACGTGCTGTAACACTGGAACCAACATTGGCACGCGCGCATGCTGGAATTTCGTTCACCACTTTTCAACGCGTGTTTCTGGGGTATTCGTCCGACCTCGCCGCGGACCGACTGGCTGCCAGGCGCAGCGCCGAGGAAAGTGTTCTACTTCAACCGCGTGACCCGTTTTCGAATGTTGTGATGGGCAGAAGCCTATGGCTGACAGGAGATACAGAAGCGAGTAAACCTTGGTTTGATCGGGCAGTCCTTGAAAGTCCGAATTACGCATTTGGCCGTTACGCTTCCAGTTGGGCAAAGGTCTTCACATCGGACTACGAAGGTGGAAACGAAATGACTGACCTCGCAATTGCTCTTAGCCCGCTTGACCCGCTTCGAGGCGGCATGCTCTGCAACAAGATGTGGATCGCGCTTGCCGCGAAGGACTATGATGCTGCCGTTCAGTGGGCACAGCAAACCGCGCTGACGCCTGGTGCGCATGCGGGCCACGCGATGTTTGCGGCGATGACAAACCGATTGATTGGCAATGATGACGGTGTGTCGCGGTGGTTAAAAGAAACGAAACGCCGTAACCCGGGGTTCAGCAAAGCAAAAGCAAAGGCTCTGGTTCCGAATAGTCACACCGAATTTCGCGCCTTAACTGAAGAGGCTGCGATCGCGCTTGGTCTTCCCGACTAGTGGTCGCGACGCAAAATTGGAATTGGCGCGAGCTGCAAAGTGCATCTTCGGCATTTGTTGCATGAGCAGACGTCGGTCTGGTCTTATGATCGAGATTCGTAGAACCTAGTTGCGAAAGTCTGGATTGGGGTGCCCTCCGACGCTCAAACAAAACAATGGCCCAAATCTGATGGGGCGCTCTAGAGGTCCGCTTTAGGGAAGCTGCAACGCAGCAATGCTGAGCGGGATGGATGTCGCCTTTGGGCCGTCTCCTAACAAGTTGTGGAAAAAATCACGGTATCACCTTAAATATCAGTGCTATCGCTCAGATTGTACCAAGTTGGCTACGCCAATTCGCTGACAATCGACTTCAGATGGCGCATGTCGGTACCGCAGCATCCTCCAAATACTTGGATCGACGGATTCTGCCTCGCAATCGCGGCAATCTGCTTACCAAGTTCAATTGGATCGCCTTCGTCCAGCTCATCTGCTTCGTCAAGTTCCGCATGCGAGCAACTCGAAGCGTTCGCCACCATGCCTCTCAGCCGGGGGTGGTTGCCAAGCGCTCCGGCGAAATGGGTCGGATGAGCGCAGTTGACCATAAAAAACAGCGCCGCCGAGTCGGTTGCCTCGTCGATCTGATCAATTCCGTCCACAAGTTTGGTCCCGTCCGCCAGACACCCGTCCGTTTCGACAACCAGAGACATGATGATCGGCAGATCTGCGTCTCCGGCGGCGAGGATGCATCCCGCAGCCTCACTTGAACGGTTGAACGTATAAGCGGTGACCAGGTCGACGCTTGTGTCTTTCAGGCTTTGCATTTGTGCGGCGTGGTATTGGCGTGCATCTTCGACCGTCACCGGAGGGATGTCGGCGTAAGGATCATAGCGCGGGCCGATACAGGCCGACACCAGTATATCATTGCGAGCGGAAGCTTGGCGCACGTCTTCCATTAGACTGACCGCGTCTTTGTTCACCTCAACGAGCCGTTCTGCATCGTACCCCAAAGGCGCTGCCCGGTCGGCGTTCGCCATCCATGTGGGCGCATCAAGGATGCATCCGACACTCATTTCACCGGCGAGATCGACAAGTGCCTGCATTTGACCAGCCAGTATTGCCCTGGTGTCAGGTTCTTCCAGCAATGGAAACGACGCGAAACCGGGTAGCTCGACTCCATGATTGAATATCAGGTCTGTGCCAGTGCCGGCATAAACCAGAAAGGTCTTGTCACCTTCGAGTGGGAACTGTCGCGCCATTCTGATCCACGCCTATTGCTGTCAAATCTTCATAGAAATCTACATTGTCTCGGATCTCCTGTGAACCTTAGGGCGGCGACAGAGTGTCTTCCGCGAGCATGACCTCATCTTCCCGGGCAACTCGCTACTGCAGCGAGTGTCCCCTTCGGCGGACTGCACCGCAGCGTCATCAAGCCCTTGCCGATGCCCGATCTGGGCCGCCATCAATTGGCTGGAACCGCGTAACCCCGTACACCATTAGTGGTGGGTCCGCAGAGTTATTGCTGATTGTAAATGCTTTGAAGGCCCTTAAGATGAGTGGCAATCTTTGGAGGACCAGATGAGAGTCCTACGGATTAGCCTGCTTTTGGCGACACTCGGTGTTCCCGCCAGTGCTGTCGAGCAACGCATCGAAATCAACAATGTCTACCCTCTAAATCAAGAGAACTTTGACCTTGGGGATCACATTTTTCACCTAACAGACAATCGGGGTGGTTTCGAAGTAATTGAGGGTCCAATGGATGATGGGCCTGCCAGATGTTTGGGTTCTGGATTTGGATTTGAAGACGGCACCAACTCAATCAATGGAATATGCGTTTTCGGTGAAGGTGATGACACTTTTATCATGCGATGGAAGGCCGGGGAAAAAGGCGAGGCAAACACTTGGGAAATCGTCACCGGGACGGGGCGCTACGAAGGAATGACTGGCAGCGGCATAGCGACAACAGATATCGCCTCAGCATACCAAGCGCTGCCCCTGAGGCGAACTCATATTGTCGGAACCGTGGAAATCCCGGACTAGGACGGCAGCGGATCTAGTATCTGTCCAGTTTCGATTGGTCTCGAACTAATTCGGTCTTAAGTGGCTTTTGCGGCTTGGCCTCAATCCTTCCGGGATAACTTGCATTAGTGCGGCGTACGTCCGCTTAGTCCCACGAAATGTGAGTTCGTGTATCGTCCGCCAGCACCTCAAACCATCATACCCATGGAGCAAAAGCCGCTGATGCACTAACGATCATTTTGGATCAGTCAGGTGAGGCTGCTCAGCAAAGTGGAATTCTGCACCACCGCCGTCTCAAAAAAGCCCTTTCCGTAATATGGTACGGTCAGACATCGGGAGGGATCCAGATATGCTCGAAAAGGTAACAATCGCATTGTCCATGTTTCTGATTTCGGGGCAGGCCTTTGCGCTTGATTGTGGAGATGTATCCAATCCCTGCAAAATAGACACCGGTGAATACCACATCGCCCTGCCAGATGAATGGCGGGGCGGGCCGGTCGTGATGCACTTGCATGGTTATGGCGGGTCCGGAGCAAAGGTACTTAAAAACAAGCAGTTCGTCGAAACATTCACTGCGCGGGGTTATGCGTTTGTGGCACCGACCGCATTGCCATGGCTGGAAGGAAAACCTGCTGACTGGTCGGTTAGGGATGGGTGGATTACCTATCCCCGCTCTGATGTCAGGTTTCTCCGTGACGTGCTGGCGGATCTCGTGATCCGTGCAGACGTAAACCCGGACCAGGTGCTGCTGACAGGGTTCTCACGAGGTGGTTCCATGGTGTGGGAAGTTGCGTGCCTCGCGCCTGACCTGGCGCGTGGCTATGCCCCTGCGTCCGGTGGCTTCTGGCTTCCCATGACTGAGGAGTGTTTTGGCCCGGTACATATGCTTCATACGCACGGTTTCACTGACAAGGTTGTGCCGCTTGAGGGCAGATCAATACACAATGAAGAGTTCGATATCAACATTACCCAGGCCGATGTCTGGGAGGGTCTTGCGTTATGGCGGCGAAGAAACGAATGCCAACACAACGCGACAGAAAACGAAGTAACGGCCAATCTTTGGCGCAAACGGTGGGAATGCGAACACGGTAGTCTTGAACTCTTTTTGCACGACGGTGGGCACGGCTATCCAAAAGAATGGGGAACGATGGCGCTCGACTGGTTCGAAAGCCTGGAAAACTGACGAACCACGAAATCACAGCGGTCGGGTGATCGCTCAGCCAAAACTAGCCCATTTGCTCCGAGGCACACCGTGTCGGGTGAACTTCACTTACCCTTAAAGGAAATTGCCCAGATAGCAGCAATGATGACACCGGCGCAGGCGGCGGACACCAATGCGATAGCGCTGAAGAACAAACGCGGCTGGCTGGAGCGGCGGATAATCGAAAAATGAATTCTTATCTGGCCTCTGAGTAAACCACCCGCTGCCATGGATATTGCAAAAAGGCCAAGTGACAGCGCACTGGAACCGCCCCATAGCCGTTGCCATTGCTCATTCTCAGTCACTGACAGCAGTAAACCGGTTAGGACAAAAAAGCGCTGCGAAGAGCCACATCAGATAGGTAGAAATAATCAACCCGGTGACCGCACGC
Source organism: Ruegeria sp. D7 (assembly GCF_056534355.1). Taxonomy (NCBI): domain Bacteria; kingdom Pseudomonadati; phylum Pseudomonadota; class Alphaproteobacteria; order Rhodobacterales; family Roseobacteraceae; genus Ruegeria; species Ruegeria sp. D7. Next base: position 30,967 of record NZ_JBQFPG010000023.1, on the reverse strand, counting down.
CTTGGTCAATCCAGTAGTTGACCAATGCAGTTTCCGCTAACTCACCGAGATCAGGATGGTCGCTAAAATAGTACAGAAACCTCAACACGGCCTCGTTCTGTGCAGGCGTCAATTGGTTGAACTTGGACTTCCTGAACTCATGCAGCAGTTCTTTCGACGTGCCGGGGTCGAGTGCAAGTAGGATGCTTTCACTGGCATATTCCGGACTGTCTGAATTTCGCAGAGCCCATAGCAGATACGCGGGCAAATAATACTGAAATGCCTTGGCGCTGAAGGCAGTGGGGGCAGCGTAACCGTAAACGATCATTTGATCGGTCATCTCATGCCATTTGACCCCGCCATAGAATTCAAGAATATCCACGTCATCCATACATTCGGGGTGAAGAAGTTCATAATCAGTAGGTGGATCTAGGCCGTCAAATGCAGCAATGATTTGGGTTGCAAGAGCTTCCGTTGTTGTCGTTATCTTTGGCATGGTCACATATTAAACTGGCTGAAACCTCGAAATCGAGCGTATCAGCAACAATTCGGATTCGAGTGATTGCGATGGATAACGGACAGAGGCTCTTTCAGGATATCGTTCGAAGTTCAGCTTCGTAGATGAAGAAGCCGCTTTGGGGCAGCACAATAGGGTTGTATGTGTAGAAATGTATTGAGGAAGCCGGGCGTCCCTAGTGTATTGCAAAGAGCGCCCCTGATCGATCTGGGAAAAAGATGATGGGCGGCGATTCTGAAACCTACCGAGGAATCTGTTATTGCGGCGCATGTAGTGTTTCTACTGCCGGTGAGCCGATGGTCATGGCTTATTGTCATTGCCACTCTTGCAGAAAATGGCATTCGGCGCCGGTCAATGCCTGGTGCCTCTGGTCGGCAGACAATGTCTCGTTGTCAGGACCGACGGTTCACTCGGACAAGAATGATGAAAGCCATCGTGTTTCCTGCGGCAAATGCGGGGGTGCATTGGTGAATATCAAACCCGGAAAGGACATTGTAGCGGTCTACGCAATGTCGCTGGCCGAATCCGGTTTGAGCTTCGAGCCGGCCTTTCACATCTTCTACGGCGAGCGTGTTTTCGACATGGCTGATGGCCTGCCGAAGTGGAAGACGGTTCCGACATCGTTTGGAGGGGATGGTGCCGCTGTGACCGAACCGGACAAAACCGGTTGGATTTCCTTGAACACGCGAGCCGAAGGTTGAAACGCAAACTCACTTCGATCTTGGCGGCTGACATTGTCGGCTTCTCGCGGCTTGTGGAAACCGCCGAGGAAGCCACGCTGGCCCGTCAGAAAGAACTGCGCGTGTCCGTGTTTGATCCCGGTGTTGCGCAGGCTGGGGGTAAGATCATCAAGTCAACAGGCGACGGATTTCTGGCCGAGTTTTCAAGCGTTGTGGAAGCGGTGCGGTTCGCGATAGCGGCGCAAGAAGCGGTTCGCGCAGACGAAGAATCCGTGCCTCAAGATCGGCAGATCAGTTACCGCATGGGACTTCACATAGGCGATGTGGTTGTTGATGACGGCGATATCTATGGTGACGGTGTGAATCTCGCAGTTCGCTTAGAGGGCGCAGCCCCGACGGGCGGGATTTGCATCTCCGCTGCCGTTCGTGACCAGATCGTTGGCGTAATGGACGAGCTATTTGCGGATGTTGGTGAATTGACATTAAAAAACATCTCGCGCCCGATCCGCGCCTTTGTTTGGCCCCCGGACCAAGATGGTGCGCAGGACAGTGTCAGCACACCACCCATCGGTGGTACATCCAGGAAACCGACCATAGCCCTCGCGGCATTCGAAGCCCTTGGCAGCAATGATGATGCCAAGATGCTGGCAGAAGCCTGCAATCACACCGTGGAGGCGGCGCTGGCCAATCTGACGGGTTTGGATCTGATCGCCCCCGACGCGGACCCGGATCATATCGCCACGGCGGTGTTTCAGGCGTCCGGCAACCAGGTCCGTACCACCCTAAAGCTACGCGAGACGAGCACGTCAGCAACCTATCTGACCCAGCGGATGAACGGTGATCTTTCCGACCCTTTCGTGGCAGAAGATCTGTTGTCAGGGGAAATCGCGACAACGATCCGATACGGAATTCTGCAACGAATTGCTGAGCACGCGGCCGAGACTGAGACAAGCGACCCCGAGGTAATGCTGAATCTTGCGGGGCATTACATGATGGGATCGCAGCCCGAAGAATGGGAGGCGGCGGGTCGTCTGTTGGACAGGATCCTGACGGTCCAGCCACGCAATTTCATGGCCGTTGGGATGAAGGCGAACACGTTGATCGGCGAATTGGTATGGGGTTACCGTCCGATAAGCCCGGAGGATATTGAAGCCGCCGACGCCGGGCTGAGCAAGGCGGTGTCGTTGAATGATCAAAGCGACTACGTGCACCTGATCCGGGGGATTTTTCACTACGGCATTACCGGCGATTTGGATGCGGCGGTGCGGTGTGTTGAACGTGGGTTCGAAATCAGTCCGCAGTTTGCCCAGGGACATATGGTACTGGGCTGGATTCAGAACCTGATGGGCCAACCAGAGTTAGCGCTGAACTCCATCAAAAAGGGCTCATTTTCTCTGGCCAAGAACCGGATATATCACCGTGTCCCACAAGCGTTGGCCCAGACATATCTGGTTATGGGCGACTTCGAGAATGCCATCGCCAATGCCAACCGGGCTCTACAAAACTCGCCGGGGCTGCCGGTCGCGCAATTGTATCTTGCCAGCGCAGCGGGTCAGGCCGGTCTAAATGCTCAGGGAGAAAGGGCGCGGGAGGCCCTTTTGGCATCAGATCCGTACTTCCGGATCAGCGGTGTGCGCCGGTTCCATTTTAAGGATCCGGCACGTTGGGACGCAATTCTAGATGGGCTTCGCGCAGTGAGGCTGCCCGAATAGAAGTTCGTCCGAGATAGTGCCACATGCGTTTTAAACTGGATGCGATGGTCGTCTTCCAACTCCACGAGATACGCGAATGATCGTAAACCTAGTTTTGGATTAGCGGGCAGCGAAAGCGCTCAATTCGCAATGCGGACGTCGATGACGATTTGTTCAGCGAAAATTTCTTAACCCTGGAAAGTGGCAATTTTTACTGATGCTAACTTTCGCAGTCACAGCGAATGCCGCGAGCGTGGGCTGCAATAGCAGCATTCGGAGGCGATGTTCAATGTCCAGTTCGGGCTGTCCTCGACAGAGCGAGACAGTGCCAGGTTTAAGATACTGCCATTACACTGATGGCAGCAATTATCCCGGTGCGGGCCTTTAGCATGTCAGGCCAAATAAGATTCAAACGCACGGCGTTACTCCAGGAATTGCACCTCGAGTTTTCCGGACAATTGAACGCTAATTATTTCGGTCGGACCTGACCCCGCCGTCAGGACTTTGTGTGCGGTGCCGGCCGGGATTATCAGAATATCACCAACGGTCACTTCCGTTGTGTCGTCTCCAACAATTACATGTGCCTGGCCTTGCCTGACGATATAGACTTCATCGTATGGATGCTTGTGAAGTGGGGGACCTTTGCCTGCATCGCTGACTTCATTGAAAAGAAATGACACGCCCACGCCGGCATCCGCCCCTTCGAACTTTCCGTTCCAACCGTCGCTAGAAGCCCAGTCAGCTTTTCGGAGAAGTCGCCAAGACATGGAAAGTCCCTCTCTTTGAGACGGGCAGTATAACAACGGCGCAACCATATGCCAGCTTCGTCCCAAATTCAGACATTGAGACCGTTGGCTCGGCCAAAATCGGTGTAGAAGGAATCGCTAGTTAGTTTTGTGCGCGTTTGCTCATCGAGTGCTCCGGAGTCGTGCACAATTTTGCTGATACCAGAGCCTTCAATGATACGGTTCACCAAATTGAACACGCCGCAAACCTGAATAGCATCGAACAATGCTTCTTCTGACCATCCAGCATCGTAGACCGCCTGTGAGTCCTCTTCTGTCATACGGGCAGGTGAGAGTGTGAGTTTTGCGACGTAGGCGAGAATGGGCCGGATCCGAGTATCCACCGAGGCAGAGTTTGGATCCTCCATCAGTGCCTCAATCACCTTTGGATCAATGCCATAAGCACGGGCAAAGACTGTATGGGCGTCGTAGCAATATGAGCATGCATTCAAACCAGAAACATAGGCGGCAATAAGCTCCCGCTCAGAAGCAGAAAGTTCGCTCTCTCCCCGCATTACTAGGCTTTCATACTCACACCATGGAGCCAACTTTTTTGGAAACATCTGAAATACGTCGCCGAGCGTAGCGCCGTCGGAAAGTGACGGGAAAAGCCTTTTCATTTGGTGTCCTCCACGACAAGAAATCTTGACAGAAATATGTGCTGCCCAAAACGCCTCATTGGCATCAGACTAACATCTCGCTCGGTCTTCACAAATGTCAGCTTGGTCCGCTAGGCCGTGAGTTCGACTACCGACGGACATCGCTCCCGAAGCGAAAGTCCGGTTCGGTGAAGCTGCATTGCAGCGTGAGCTTACACGATGAATGGCTGGAATGGGCCGTTCTACGCGATCAACTGACTGCGGGGCAGGGGACTTGCTGCACCTGCTTCGAGGTCCGGAATGAGCCCATAGCGTACCAACCTCCGCATTGGTAATAGGGGTAAACTTATTCGGGATGATATCGCTATGAATTTTCGAACCCTATTGGTGGCTCTAGGAACAACGTGCTCCACCATGCCCGCGTTTGCGGAATGCTTTGATACGCCAACATGGCATGACGAACCTCTTACACAGTCATTTTTGGACGGTTTGGGCGATGGCACGGAGCAAGACGTTAGGCGGGCCAGCTTGAATATGTTGCTTATGTCTAAAGAACCCGCCCACGAACAGCGGGATGGGTTACAGCGTCTTTTGATGCGTACGGCTTTGTTGCAGTTCGATGGCGATAAAGGGGCACTAAGAAAGAAACTACAAGACGGGTCGCTTTACGATGTCATTCAACTCATTGATTTTTCCCGCTCAAACCCCAGAGACCAAAGCAGGATCATCGCAGCTTACTGGCTGAACGGGTGCGTCGAGAAAGCGCTGGAATTACTTGCCGCAACACCTAACTCACTAATAAGCCAATACTATATGCCGATTGCAGTCGGAGATTCCGAACTACTTCGCACCTTCGCACAACGTCTTGAGCCGGACGGATACCAACAAAGAAGACTGCTTACTTTTACAAAGCTGCTTGAGAGCCCAGAATCCAAAGAGGAAACACTTCAAGAGTTTTTGGAATATCTGATTTCGGAAACGAAAGATGGTGATATCAACGATACGATTGATGGCGTTGGGCTACAGCTTGCTCTGGACGTCGCCCAAGGCCAACCGCCGAACTTGGAATTGTTTCCGATTGAAACGAGCTATGAACCTGACGAGATACAACTCAATGGAATGCGGTTCGCTGCCTTTGTTGCATGGATGAATGCATCCGGGTTTTGCGATGCGACTTGGAAGACGGCTTTTGTCCTCTTAGGCACATCTGCCGAAAGTATGCCGTTGAATCGCGAACTACTTGAAGCCTCAGTGATTAGGTGCCTAAAAAATCAAGACGTGTGAAATCCGACGGAGTCAAGGTCGGTTTTGTCCGCAAACTGTGAGCTCGGCCTTGTCAAAACGCTGCTCTTGCAGCGAATGACCGCAAAGCGGGCTGCGACCGCAGAAATTCGATGTGGTGTTCAAAGTTGGCTCTGGGCCGTCTGCTGGCCCTGTCGCTGATACTGTGATGCACCCTAGGTCAACTGTGAGCCTAGCCTGTGAATTCGAATTTCTCGCTTGGTGCAGCCGCAGTACCAGAAGTGTTGCAAACGTTAAGTATGGTCACTGCTGCTCGTGTAGAGGGAACGTCTATCAAGCCGGAGTTGAGCCGGACAAATGGGGTTGTCATCTATAACTTGACGATCCATTCTCGCGATCCAAACATTTTCCGTGGAAGCTGTGGCGGCTTCACAATTGCGCATGATAAACTGCTTGCAACGCATAAGATCAGAGATGAACCATGCGGTTACCGGATGAAAGCGATACGGAATATGGAGCGGGCAATGTCCGGGCATTTCTGGAAAGCTTGACCGGTCCGTCTCGCGGAACCGTAACCTGGCTTGTCGGCACCGCTTTGTCCGCTTCACTAGGTCAAGACCGTATCCTGAAGATAAGGCGGAAAGAGGATGTACCCCCACATGACGAAGATGTGGCGACCTTTCAATGGTCGCAAGGCGGTTACACGCTAAACGCGCTGCCCGGCCGGGAAATCTGGGTCAATGGTCAAAAGACTGCTTCGGCAGTTCTTAGGCATGGCGACATGATCGAGTTTGGTGAAAAGGGTCCCATGTCGCGCTACAGGATGTGTGACCACTCATTCCCTGCACATCACACGGTCGAAGACATAATAGGTGACGCTTATGTGTATGCGCGCTCCAGCCGACGACCCTTCGCCAGCAAAATGTCCAGTGCGCTGCGCGAAGGCGGACGTCGACTGACATCACAAACCACGGTTTTGTTCCGGTTTACCGTTATCGGTCTACTTCTACTGATTACAGCCTTTGGCTATTTGCTTTTTCAGAACGATCGGAAGCTGGCGGATAGCCTGAAACAGGAATCTCTCAAGATCGAGGCGGTTGCTGTCATGCTTACGCAGACGCGAGAAGATGCATTGACGGCGGATGATCTGGTCGCGCTCAGAGAAGCGTTTGACAATCAGGTGCTTTCCACCGAACAGCGCCTTGGGACATTGGAAGAGCGTGCTGGTGCATCCAGGCGGGTAATAACGGGCTCGACGCGATCCATTGCCTTTATCCAAGGGGCCTACGGATTGCGTCAAACCGAAAGCGGCAAATTACTGCGGCATGTGCTTGGCCCAGACGGGGAGAAACTAAAAACTCCATTCGGGAAACCGTGGATTGAGCCAGATGCGGCAGGCGCGCCGGCAGAGTTTCAGTTCACCGGGACCGGGTTTCTTTTGCAGGACACCTCTCTGTTGGTGACCAACCGTCATGTCGCCTTGCCCTGGACGACCGGGGATCGGGCACAGGCCCTGAAGGCAGCAGGGCTTGAAGCCGAGATACTTAGTCTGCTGGCTTATCTGCCAGAACAATCCGAGCCAATGGAAGCGGTATTGCTTAGGGCAAGCAAAACGGCCGATCTGGCGCTTCTGTCCGTTGATGCGAACCGTGTTCAAGGGCTTGGGCTTACACTGGCACCTGACCCGCCGCGTGCAGGTGAAGAAGTTTTCCTGCTTGGATTTCCAACTGGCCTAAAGGCCTTGATTGTGCAGGCCGGGCCGGATTTTCTGAAAACGCTGGAGAGCGATGGCGCCGTCGACTTCTGGACGATTGCAAAAAATCTTTCAGAGCAGAACAAGATCAGGCCTCTGGCCAGCCGGGGAATCGTCGCCCAGACCAGTCCCGGTGCAGTCGTTTATGATGCTGAAACCACAACCGGCGGAAGCGGCGGACCTGCCCTGAACCGAAATGGCGAGGTGGTGGCTATCAATGCCGCGATCTTACCTGAATTTGGCGGCTCCAACATCGGTGTTCCTGTATCGCACCTCAAAGTGCTTCTGGAGGAAATCCGGTAGCAGCCACTGGGGCGAAACTCCCGCTGACTGTTACCGTCAACAGAGATAGCTCAGAATTGTATCAGTTCTGCGCTTAGCTAGGGTCTAAACATTGTATTCCTTGTTATGGATCGGGAACGCAGGCCAACGCGTACCCGATCAGCTGAGGCAGGTCGTGTAGCATGAAAGATGCTTCGCGCTGCCGGGAGCCGTTCTTCGACACTCACTTCGAGATGGGGGACTCTGAGACCCTGGGGTCGCAACCGAACAGCGGCAGCAGTTTCATGCTACGAGCCAAATCTGCCACATACTGTTTTAGTTGAATAGCGAAATTGCTTCATGCATTATATTTGAAAATCGAATAGATACCCCATGGATATTGAACTCGCGCGAACATTTCTGGCGATTGTCGAAACGGGCAGTTTTCTGGAGGCTGCCAACAAGGTTTACGTCACGCAATCAACAGTGAGCATGCGTATTCGGTCACTCGAACAACAGCTTGGACGACCAGTGTTCGAGCGCGGAAAATCGGGTGCTACACTTACTCCGGCCGGGCACCGCTTTCATAAACACGCGCAGGCACTTGTCAGGTGCTGGACACAGGCCCGGATCGACGCCTCCCTGCCTGATGCGGTGGAAGCTGCTCTGGAAATCGGTGCTGTGCCCAGTTTGTGGGACGGGTTCCTGATCGACGCGATGCCAGAGTTTATGCAAGCGTTTCCGAATGTGGCGGTTCACGGGTCTACGGTTTCAACTGAAACACTGCTAAGCCAAACGACTGCGGGCGCGCTGGATTTGGCTGTGATGTATGATCCGCGAAACACTGTCGGGCTGACCGCAATGCAGTTGTTCGAAGATGATTTCGTACTCGTAAGCAGCGATTTTGATACCTCGCGAAGCCCATTTGAAGAAAACTATGTTCTAATCGACTGGGGGCCGGAGTTCCGTGCCGATCACCTGCTGAACTTTCCGGAAATTCCGACGCCAATGTTGCAGCTTGGAATTGGCACTCTTGGCCTGAACTACTTGAAAGCCCAGCCGGGAGCCGGATTTTTCCCCTGGCGGGTAGTAGCGCAGGAAGTCGAAACCGGTTGGTTGAAGGTGATTGAGGATGCTCCTCGGTTTGCTTATGCCGCCTATGCTGTTTTTGCAGACGATGATCCTGAAAGCCTCCCCTGCAAGGCCGCCCAGCTATTGAGTGCCTTTGCAAAAGAACAGTTTCCCGTCACGGCCTGAGATGGCGGACTACTCACGGCTTACCATGTAGAAGGCGAATGGTCAGTTTTCGGAAGCCTCCAGGGCTTCGGTTGCTGCGGGTTGCATTTTGCCAGACTCGAACATTAGACCTGCAGTAATCCCGACCATCAAAACGCCGCCCATGATGGCCCAGTACCTCCAACCAAAAGACCTGTGCAAACGCATTTTTCTCTCCACGGTCGTCCATCGAGACCAGAACAGTATAAGGAGGGATAGAAATCTGCCAAATCGTGGGGACTGACCCTCAAAGAGGCAATATACTGAAAACAAACATCTATTCAGATCATCGATAGCACAGTTGAGAAAAAATCATAAGGTTTGGCACTCCGAAAACGAAGATTGATCCCCTAAAATATCGAAGCAGAGGGAAAGGAGGTTTCGATGGATAGGCGTTGGATTAATCGCGTTACCGAACACATAAGGCGTTTCATTGCGTCACAACGGTTCGGGATCGTGAAGCATTCGGCAGCAAAACAGCAGGATTTGCAAAGCCCACAAGATTGGGACGATGCCGCCGAGATATGGGACCCGTCCGAATTCGACCCGGAAAAAGAAAACCGGGAACGACGTTTGCGCCCGAGCGATTACGAATGGGACACAACCGGCGAACTTCCTTGGCGCGGGCACAATCACCGATTCAAAGGAGGCTGAGGGGAACCCAAGGCCTGAATATTGGATATTTCAGTCACAGGTGACGCAATACTCGCGTCCCCTGATCCCGCATCGCATACCGTTTGGGATCCGAGCGCCCCGAAGAGGAAATCCCGCTCCGGATAGCGTGACCGAAAACATTTGAGATTATGGAAAAAAATTACGTCGCTTTCGGCCTCTTAGGTCGAAAACAGCGCAGCGCCTTCTGTGTGTTTTGGCAAATTCCAGTACCAATCAAAAACGGTGTACAGAATGCTGGAAGTTCATTCGATTCCCGGTGCATTTACCGCGCGGGAATGTGAGCAGATTGTTGCTGCATCACAAAAAGCCCCTGCGAACGAGGCTCTGCTTGTCGGGCAAAACAAGGATTATAATCTGCGCAGAGCGGATGTGACCTGGCTGGACGACGGCGAAGGCTCTGATTGGGTGATGTCACGCCTGATCGATGTGGTCCGTCGCTCCAACACCGACAAGTTTGGCTTCGATCTGAGCGAGTTCGCCGAAAGTCCGCAGATTGCCTGCTATAAAGCATCAGATGGTGGTCATTTTGCGTGGCATTCCGATATCGGCGACGGGCCAGTCGCCCAAAAAAGAAAGCTGTCGCTGGTCGTTCAACTCAGCAAACCCGGAATGTACGACGGCGGAGACTTGGAGATAATGCCGGGGGCTTATGCTGTAACGGCGAGTCGGCATCAGGGCAGCGCGACCATCTTTCCCAGCTTCTTGTTGCATCAGGTGACACCGGTCGAGAATGGTGATCGGTATTCGTTGACGGTCTGGGCGCATGGCCCGGCGTTTCGGTGATGATTTCCGTACTCGATTGATTAAGAGTCCGAGACTACAAGGCTAACGATTCCTTTCGTGTAGGAAACAGAGTCGAAAGAGTTAGGCTTGCCTTTCACATATGCGCTGAAATGGCATTTCTTGTAGTCCAACGTCTCTGCTAAATTCTGGAATCCGCACGGGACTGACGCCTGAGTTGCTTTGGTCACTCAATGGCTGGCCTCTATTATGTATCCGTCGGCAAGCGACTGGTGACTGATTTTTCATGGATTAAGTTTGGCAGGCTCACCATATCAGAAGCAACTTTGCCAGCTGCCTTTGAAGTACTTTCGACAGATATGCGTGTCTGACCCAACCGGGGGTGCAGCTTACGAGCCAGAATCCACGTCCAAAGCAAACCTGCGCCACCCGCGGCGAACACGCCAGAGAGCGGTGCTACGAGAAGAACCAGCCAGGCGGCACCAGGTGTAATAATACCCGAAACATCGCGAAAGCTCGCGTAAATTGCTGACATCTCAGTTCGTTCGGAAGGTTTGACCGCGAGAAGGAACGGCAAACCTGCGGAAACATCGAGCAAGATCAGGAAAATCGAGCCCATCATTAAGAACGCGATTGTGACTTCAGGGATTCCGAATGGAACTCCAGCAAAAAGAAATAGCAGCCCGGACATGAGGAATCCGGTTCTGACTGCTGCGCGCACCGAACTGCGCTGCATAAACCTAAGCATCAGCGGGGTGCAAAACAGGGCGGCATTGGAAATCGATAAAGAAATCCCTCCAAGCTGGCTGCCTAGCCCGTTCTGAACCGCATAGATGGGCAGATATACGACATAAATCCACCACCCGCAGGAACGAACGACTGCGAATACCCATCCGGCAACCAATCGCGGTTGCGCAAAAAACCTCCCGAAATAGGCGAACGGATTTGCGGGAGCGCATTGGCTTCTGGTGATGAGCCTGCCGTTTCCGAGGCGCATAACAAGAAAGATGAGAAGCATGACAATCGCTGCACCGGCTGCAATCAGGAACGGTGCAGGTTGCCACCACTCGTACAATATCGCGCCAAGTGCAGGGCCAGCCGTCCAACCCAGCGCACTGTAGAAAAGCCGAGATGTCTCAAAACGTCCCAGTTCAATCCTGGCAACATGGTCGAGCACATAGGCGTTGAAGCACACAAATGTCGTCACAACGGCGAAAGTCGTGAGTGCAAGCCCCGCAATAACGGTAGCAGGGGTCGCAACGGTCGTCACAACCGCACCCGCGACGTACGAAAGAGTGCCGAATACATAGACCCATCTCCTTGGGACAAACCGGATCAGGTAGGGAACCAGAAGACCGATCAAGAGTGATACCGCGCCAATGGCGAAATAAATTTCGGATACAAATCGCGCATCCTTCAGCGCGTTGTACATCGCTACCGGAAAGACAGAGATCAAAATACCCCTGGCAATCGCCTCCGTTCCCGCCAGAACGGCGAATCCCCGCACGCTGGGTGCTGGCGCATGGCGAAGCCATTCTGGTATTCGACGTTGGTGCATGAGAAGTGCTCAATGGACTGGGAACTAGTCAAACCCGTTTCCTCATTTTATCTTTCCTGCCAGCGACCCGATGTCGTTTTTGCTAATCGTGCAAGTTACAAAAATTCAAAAACGGAATTTCGTTTTCTCTTTTTGGGAGCCCGCTTCGCTGGCGTTCAATTCTCAACGCTGACTACACCGAAAGCATAGCTTGAACTCGGGCTGGATTCGCCCAGTAGAATGGCCGCAAACGGGAAATCACTGCACGACCGAAAAATCTACCGCTGCGGATGCGAGCACTTTCAGCATGAGCAAAAGTCGTGGCTGCAAAAGTCGGTTTTTTCCGCGATCTGTGAATTCAGGCTCGCCCAGATTTTGCTGCCGCAGCGAATGTCGGCAAAGCGGGCTGCTGCTGCAACACCTGATGGCCTCGCTCAAAGTCGGCAATGGGCCGTTGAAAATGTCTCGAAAAACAGGGCAGGGGCTTATGCTGCGTCAGCTCCGAGTTTCGCAAATCCGGGATGAAATCACCATGGCGATGACGGACCTCGGCGGGGAAGTTGTCATCGAAATCGAGGACCGACCTCCTGGTAAGCGAGAGGGCCGCGTCCGCGATCCTTTCGGAAATGTTTGGATACTGAGCAAGACAATTGAAACTCTGACAAACGAGCAAATTCAAAACCGCTTGGTCGGACAGCTTGGTCTGATCGACATCACGGTGCTCACCTCTTGCAGGGAAACTGACCAAAGGTATGCTTTGTCCATGAACATCCACGGCTTCGATCACATCGTTCTCTGCGTTCATAATGTCGACGTAACGCTTGAGTTCTATCAACAAGTGTTAGGCATGACCCCGCGAGAGGAACGCCCCGGCAAATGGTCCCTACACTTCGGTTCAAACAAAATCAGTCTTCAAGGTGTGGGCACAGCACCGGATCTGGCGAATAAAACCGTTCCGGGAAGCGGTAATTTCTGCCTACTGACCGACACACCAATTGAGGAAATCACCGCGACGCTTCGCGCGCATGACGTCACTATCGTGGAAGGTCCTTCTGAGAAACTGGGCGCCGTCGGCAGGCTTATGTCCGTGTACTTCCGCGATCCAGATGACAATTTGGTCGAGGTAAGCAACAGGCTGGCGTAATAAACGGAGTGCAACACGATGTCAGCCACGCAACCAGGGTCGGGAACGAGCAAAAGCTTTTCGAATTTTGCATCGTAGAGAGTAATCATTGTAGCCTCGATGTCGAAACCAAGAGCACAAATCAGCTGGCTGATCACAGCTAAGGTAGGGGCCATGAGGCTCTAAGAACTGGAGAGCAGTCATGCCCAGAACGGGATTCATAGATCATATCGGCATCGCGGTGCCGGATCTTGCGGCGGCGAAGGCCTACTATGATGAGCTAATGCCGATCCTTGGCCTCAAGGAGTGGTTCAAAACCGAACCGGCATTCAACTACGGACCGGATGGGAAACTCGGGACGCAGCTGTTCTTCTACCAGGCGAGGGACGATGGGCACTATTTGCGCCACGCTACCGGGCTACAGCACTTGGCATTCTCGGTGGAAAAGCGTGAGATCGTGCATGAGGCGTACAATTGGGCACTCTCGCGGAAGTCACATATTCTGGACGAACCCCAGGAGTTTCCTCAATACGGGATCCACTATGCGGCCTATTGGCTCGACCCACACGGCATTAAGCTCGAGGTTGTCTGCCACAAAGATGGTGAAAGCAGTTGAGACATCAAACTATCACCAGTGCTCCAAATGCGGAGCTTTGACAAACTGTCGAAAAGCGCTGCGCTACGTCCTCCCAAACGTCTGGCGGTGTAGGTCCGGCGAGAGCCCAATGCGGGCTTTGCCAACCTTTCAAATCACCATCATCCCCGACCTTTTCAGTTCGAGTTTCAATCCCTAGCGGGCAAGGCAACCTCGCCTTCCCAGTCAGAAATACGGTGCGGTAGCGCCAGGAATTTTGACGCCACACGTGTTTTGGTCGTTCCACTTCCAGTCATCCCCGAGTATTTGCCGGTCGAGGAAACGATCCGCCAGTTGTTGACGCCGAAGGCAACAACCTCCCATCTCATGGTGAACGTGTCTTCTTCTTCACCATAAACGCAGACGCCACCGCCACTGACACCGCTGGGTCCGCCGAAACCCGAGCCAACGCACCGGACAAACCCAGGATCGATTGGTCCCTCGTCAACGGTATAAGTCCCATAGTTGTCCTCTTTCCAGAACACGTCCTCGCCCGCGGAAATTTGCTCTTGGTTGACGACATAGAAGTTCGTTACCGACACTTTCTCTGCAGCAGTCAGACAATGAGGTGCAATAAGAACTGCGGGGATTAGCATTGAACGCAACATGTTGTTTCCTTCGACAGTGGGGCAAAGCCAGCATGATAGAGCCTACGGAATTTATTGCTAGGAAGTGAACTCGTAGCCAGACCTGCAGAGTCAGCTTTGTCCGCAACGCAGACGTTGGCTCCTTATTGTGAACTTCGAATGTCTGCTCCGAACCCAGAACGTTCGATGCTGCACTCTGTACGAGTGTTAGCTTTGGGTCGGGTTCTGATCTTGTCGCGTTGAGGCTTCTTCGAGACGTGTTTTGAGACGGTCAACAACATTTTGCGCTGTCGCAATATCATCTGGCGACAGGCCTTCCGAGAGTTCATTCACCCATGGGATTTGCCTCGCAATTGCGGCTTCGTACAACACCTGCCCCTTTTGGGTCAGTACAACTAGGTGTGCCCGCTTGTGGTGTGGGTTCGGCTGAAACTCCACTATGCCTTCTTTGCTCATTTCATTGATGATCCGTTGAACGCCCTGCCGGTGAACGCCCATCGTCCGTGCATGCCAGGCAACGGATTCCGGTCGATCAGAATAGGCGATGGCGCCAAGGATCTGCCATCGGGCACTTGTCAGACCAAGTTCTGATACGAGGCGATCACCGGCAAGCTGCAATCGACCGTTCAGCCGAAACACATCCAGTATCAGCGTTGTCACGGCTTCTCCTGCTTCGGTCCTTTGCTCGTTAGGCATATCGGCTCCTCATTTTATTTGACAACGTGTTGTCATTGTGTTTGATGCATCCTAAATATGACAACATGACACCAAAATGAAGCTACTTTCAAGGAGCAGCGAAATGGTCAGTTTCAAACCCCTCGACCCCGAGTTTCCAATTGAACGGCAATTGGGTATCGACGCTGGACCCGTCGTTCTCGTCAATCTCTTCACAGTCGATCCCGTTGACCAAGTCGCCTTAGTCGAAGCCTGGAAGAGCGATGCCGAATGGATGAAAAAGCAGCCTGGTTACATCAGCACTCAGCTGCATAAGGCAATTGGTGACGGCAGCATGTATCTGAACTACGCGGTCTGGGTGTCTGTTTCGGACTTTCGCGCCGCGTTTTCAAACCCCGAGTTTCAGCAGCAGCTCAGCCACTATCCCTCAAGCGCTGTGACCGCCCCCCATCTGTTCGAGAAGGTTGCCGTGCCGAATTGCTGCACGGCCTGACGAAATCCTTTCCAAAAGCCAATTTGAGTGAACCGCTATGAAAACAAAGATTCACGCCATCGCGGGCGGCATCGGCTTTGTGATGATCCTCCTCTTCTGGACATCAACAGCCACCAGCGAGCTCTTTGCGAGCCATGAAACAGTCGCGACCGTCAAGGCATTGATCCTGAAAGGCATGTTCATCCTCATCCCGGCAATGGCCATCGCTGGCGGATCGGGCATGGCAATGGGCAGGAAACGCAAAGATGCGCTTACGAAAGCCAAGAAAACCCGAATGCCTATCATTGCGTTGAATGGTTTGCTGATCCTCGTACCAGCCGCCTGGTTTCTGGCCGGCAAGGCTGCCGCTGGCGAATTCGACAGCACATTTTACACGGTACAGGTGATCGAATTGATCGCTGGGGCAACCAATCTCACGATGATGGGACTGAACATTCGTGATGGCTTGCGAATGACCGGCAAAATTCGAAGGTCTCGCTGAAAGCTCGATGCTAGTCCAACCACTGGCGAAATTGCCGAGATTCGAGCAAATGCAGCGAACTAATGCTATGTCCGCTTGTCGGGATTTGCAAAGTTCAGTTTGGAATGTCCGATTAGGGCTGCTCCAGTCACTAGAGCGAACAGTGGTGAACGCGGCTTCGAGCCTAGCGCCGTTAATTCGCTGGAGCGATAAACCCTCCATTCCGAAGTTTTATTGGGCCGCAGCCAGCGGTGATGCCGCCACGGCCCGCGTGGTAAAACGTCAATTCGTTGGGGTCACATCGACTAACGTTGGTTCGCGATCACCGCTGGTTTCAAAGACGATCATCTCGTCTCCCATAGCTCCGAAGTCAATCTGCTTCATATCGACCATGTGCACCGTTCTGTCGTACATCGTGTGATAGTAGTAGACGAGGTTGAGGGAGTCCGCAGCGGTCGTGATCTGAGTTGCGCTGTAAAGCAGGTCGTCCGACTGCACATCGTCTTGAGCGCCCTCCGCTGCATCGGCCGGAATGTTGAAATTATCCAGAATGCGAAACGCCTCGCGCACGGTGTCATAGCCACCTTGCGTCTCCCGCGCCGTCTGGGAAAAGGCGACTGCGCGGACAAACCGGGATGGGGGTGTGAAGTCGCCTGGCAGCCCTATCATTCCACTCCCAGCGCCAAGGGGCGCGAAAGTAACGCCACTTGCCTCAACTTCCGGAAGCCCAAGGGCCGACAGGTTTACGTAGTTGTTTAGGTTCGTCATGTGCCAATCGTAGTTTGGCGAATTGGTGATCACGCCAAGCGGAGCATCGAAAATCGTCAGTTCACCGTCAATGTACTCGACAACGATCCTGCCGCCGAACCGGTCAGCAACCAACATATGAAATGGGAAGGGAAATCCGAGAGTCTCATCTACGACCCCGACAACACGGACATTCGCCAACCCGGTGGCAGCCTCTTCAACTGTCTCAAATTGGGAAAGAACATAGCTGGCTAGCAAATCGCCGGGAATCGTGTTGTCGGAAAGGTCAGGGTCGTACTCCTGATACTCAGTAAATCCGGGCAGATAAAACAGCCCGGCGGTCAACCCAGCTTCGTTGATGCCATCTGCGGGAGCCCCATGATCCAACATGCTGATACCGACCATTCCAAATCGGCCGGTCCAGTTTGCTCCGTCTTGCCCATCTGGCATTTCGCCTGCGGTATACGTGAAACCTCGCGGAATAATGTTGATCTTTGTCTCAAGATCGAACGGCCCCCATTCGGCGGTCCTTGCGCGAACGATGCTTCCATCCTGCCCTGTCAACATGATGCCAGTGCATCCCCAGGCCATCGATACTGAAGCCACAAAGGCTATGGTCGCCTTTGGTAATATCCGAAATAATTCGATATGACGCATGGTCGTTCTCCAATTGGAATGATCTGATCTCATGAACTCACTCGACCAAGCTACCACACCGGTTCTCAAGTTGAATGAAGTTTGCATGATCTTCAAATAGGCAAGAAAGTCCGCCTATTCCGTCCCTCGGACTTTGCAAAGTCTAGTTGTGAATGACCGGTTTGGGCTGCCACCTGTCATTAATGTGAAAAGTAACGAAAGGCGACAACGAGCTCATTTTGACCGATGCTGCGTGATGTCCCAATGACTACAATGCGCAGAAAGCGGACTTTGCAAAGTCCCGCTTTGACATCAAAACGGACGCTTATCGCTGTCTCGCATGTTGCGGGATAGATTCCCAAAAGCGGTCATTGATCTTTTGTACCTCCTACCCAAGCCGCCTTCGCGTTTGGATCGCAGAGCAACAGCGTCATCTCAACTTGTCGGGCTCTAAGCCAGACAGGCTCGATTTCTCTGTTGCCCTCCACCGCATCAAGACTTGTATCGTGGGTACTCGAAGTCCATATACACAAGGCTTACGTTTTTCTTTTTCGACCTGCTGTCTCCTCAATTCGGCGTTCAGTCTTTCGATTCAGACCGACCACGCCGAGTCGCCGCAATAATGCGGGCGGCAAGTATTTGGAGACTTCCACCATGGCAAATGGCACAGTAAAATGGTTCAACTCGACCAAAGGTTTTGGCTTTATCGAGCCTGAAGATGGCAAGCGCGACGTGTTCGTACATATCTCAGCAGTCGAACGTTCCGGCCTTAGCGAATTGAAAGACGGTCAGAAGGTTACTTTTGACGTCGAAGCTGGCCGCGACGGACGCGAAAGCGCCGCCAATCTGGCACTCGCCTGACCTTTTAAGGGCACCCTTTTCGGGTGCCCTTTTGAACAATGGGCTACTATAAGCCGTTGGAGAACAAGTAACTTGCAACCTAAAGATTGGACGCGGGTGCTCGCGCAATACCGTGTTGCCGATGCGAAGCGCAGTGTTTTTGAACTTGCGATCACTGTTGTTCCCTTATTCGCGCTATGGGTCCTAGCGTGGTTTGCGTTGTCATTTAGCGTCTGGATCGCAATATTGCTGGCCATCCTGAATGCCGCATTTCTGGTCCGTATCTTCATCATTATGCATGATTGTGGTCATGGATCTTTCTTCAGAAACCGCAACGCATGCAATTGGACCGGCCGGGTTCTAGGTGTTCTTACCGTGACACCCTATGACGTTTGGCGGCAAAGCCATGCGATTCACCATGCCTCAACCGGTAACCTTGATCGGCGTGGTATGGGTGATATCCCTACATTGACCATTGAGGAATACCTGAAACGGAATTGGTTCGGGCGTGCCGCGTATCGTCTGACCCGGATTCCCATCTTCCTATTCGGTGTTGCGCCGATCTATACGTTCTTTCTTCAAAACCGTTTACCTCTTGGTTTCATGCGATCAGGCTGGCTGTACTGGGCAAGTGCGATGGGAACAAACGCCGCAATTGCGGGGTTATTGGCTCTGGCTTTTTGGGCCGGAGGCTTTGAGGTGTTGGCGTATGTTTTCCTGCCAACCATGATTGTCGCCGCGTCGATTGGTATTTGGCTTTTCTACATTCAACACCAGTTTGAACACACGACCTGGGATCGGGAAGAGAGCTGGAATCTTCAGAACGCCGCATTCTATGGAAGTTCTCATTATGCCCTACCAGGCATCCTGCGTTGGTTCTCTGCCAATATCGGCGTACACCATGTTCACCACCTTGCCAGCCGCATACCGTTTTATCGGCTAAACGAGGTTTTGCGTGACCATTCTGAGTTGGAAAATTGCCAGCGTATTACTCTATATGAGAGCTTTCATTGTGCACGATTGCATCTTTGGGATGAAAAAAGTCAACGTCTGCTAACATTTTCCGAGGCTTTGTCGAATGCCAATTCCAATAGGTATTTAGTGTAGTCTGGCGCGAACCAGATAGGCTTCGACCGTATCACCGCCCAAGGCGCGAATGGCCTCTAATCGGTGAAGGCCTTCAATTAGCACGAACCTCTTGTTGTCCGAGCGTATCTGGATCGGGGTCTTCTGGCCGTTCTTCAGGATATCTTCGGCCAGCGTCAGAACTTTTTGTTGATCAAGCGTTTTCGCCCGTTTCACAGGTACATAGATCAGGTCGAGCGGATATGGTCTTTTCTCCAACATAAGCTAAGTGAGCAACCTCTCGTGCATTTGTTCCGGTTCGAAGTTCGCTACAAAAGCTGGGGCTGGAACGTATGTCATAGAACCGAACGAACAGCGTCGCGAAGTTCCTGATGCATGATCCAGGTTGCTGGCTCATCTTCACTTTCGATGTGAGAAAATGCCAGGACCTGCGCGGATCCATCATTGTGTGCCGATCCGGCTTCAGGAAGTTCGAGCTCCAGATATTCCGCAATCAATAGTCCGATTTTCTTGAATACCTTGATGGCGGCCTCGCGCGATTTGTAACCGGCCGCCTGAGATAAGTGACCAATGGTCAGACCTTCCTTACCAGCGATTGTAAGTGCTTTGAGCATTGTGACTTGCGCAGGGGTGAGCCTGATCTGGCGCAATGCCTCGGTATATTCTCTTTCACTGGGAACGAGGGTGCCAGAGTTTCCCTCCAAACGGCGTTGACCGCTACGTTTCCTGTCTCGTTCTTCGAGAATTTCTTTTAACGCTTCAATGGCCAATGCTGGTGTTTCACCAACTGCATC
Source organism: Ruegeria sp. D7 (assembly GCF_056534355.1). Lineage (NCBI taxonomy): Bacteria > Pseudomonadati > Pseudomonadota > Alphaproteobacteria > Rhodobacterales > Roseobacteraceae > Ruegeria > Ruegeria sp. D7. The sequence continues at coordinate 11,157 of NZ_JBQFPG010000023.1, read as the reverse complement.
GGCAATCATTGTCTGCGTTTTGGCTGGTGGCTTGGGAAACGCGCGCGCAACGCTGTTACCGCTCAGAATGCCAGCCTTAATCAAGTACTTTCCAAATTCTTCCTCAATCACACCAGATACGTCAGCGTTTCGCGCCTTACGAACACTGCGATCCTGAAATGCTCTTTGGTCCTGACCACGAGCTGACATCTTTGAGTCCGGAAGGGTCACTTGAGGGGCATTTTTACGCATCAGAGAAACACCACCACAATTATCGCTGCAACGCACACTGCTGACGCAATAGATATCTTAATCCCATAGGACCGGCGACGCACCTTTTCGGCTTTGAGACTTTTGCCCAGATTTTCGTCAATCGAGTTATGGTTCACGGCTTAGTCCTTCCGGATTTGTCAGGCGGTATTGATTTCCACCAACCTATTGTCGCGGCACATTTTCGGCGCACTTGTCATTCTGTCTCGTGAACGGCCGATTACATTCCCAACCGTCACCTCTTCGATTTAAGTGAGCGTTGAAAGGGACAAGGATCGCAACGCACCTGTCCTGGTTCGCGCGAAAACCACGCTCACACTTCCATCCAGAATATGTGTCAGACGCGAGGTATGCGTGATCGGGAACGATCACAAAGTCACAGCCACCTTCCGTCGCTTTGAACCCTCTCAGACACACCCAGCCATCAGCGCTTCGCCTGTCAGATAAGCGCCCGTTCTCGGGAACTTCTATTGTAACGCACTCCCGGCCCTCTTTGCGAAAACCCCAGTGGCAATGTGCTTCCTGAGCACCAAATCGTGTTTCGACGAACCCGTTTTCAGGCACAAACACTTCTTCACATCTATCCTCGACACGTTGGAACAAGCGATTGCACTTCCATCGATCTCCGGTCGATGCAAGATAGGCATTCTCAGGAACATAGATTTCATCGCAAAACTCCCCAACTTGCTTGAATCCATGATTGCATTCCCAGTCACTGCCATAGGAACTGCCCGTCAAATACGCGTTTTCGGGTATGTCAGTTCTTTGACACGATCCATTCTTGTTTTCAAAACCTTCGTCACAAACTAATCCGTCGGTATTACCTGCGGTTTGAGCAGGAAGCTGCGTTCCTGAGAGCAACACCAAAAGTGTCGGGATCAAACAAAGAATGCGGCGCGTAAACACGATGAAAGACTGATTGAAACGGAGCCTGAGACCTGATCTATCGGTCATTAGGCACGCAATTTATGAGCCATGTGCTCTTCATACGGCGCCTTCTTTCATGGGTCACGCAATGACTGATGCATGTCAGGTGACAATTGCGAATGCTTGCGAGGAACGAGCTCATAGCGAAGACCCCAGCGAAACCCGTTCCTATGCTGGGGCACATGCTACAATTAGTCTGAAGGCCATTGGATCATCGAAGCCGGCAGCATCGCGGCGACGAGTAACTTTCACCAATGCACTTTTGTGGTCCTTAGCCAGAATAGAGTCAAGGAAGTTTCCCTTGTCGCAATGCAAGTACCGCCAGGGCAGGTTGTTTTTGAAACTGCCGGTGACCAAGATCCTTGGTGAACTACCGAAAGAAATTGTCTGGCCTGAGTGCGGCGAAAGAGGAGTATGTGATCAAGGCTTCCCCGTGACTATGAATGACTGGCCTGATAACATTGGCTGCAACGCAGCGATTTTCGCGCCGCTTCTGCACAAGTACTCGCGGCGTGATCAAATGGCCGCTCGGTCCCGCACCCTGTAAATTGCGCCTGAGCCGAGAAAACTGTGCTGCGAGCGCACGCAACAAGATTTTGACACTTCCGCTCAGGGCACGCTACGTCCCACTCCTGCGTAAAAGAACTAGAACCACTATGGATTGGCGACCGACAGCGCCGCTCGCCAAACTGTCTCAGATGTCTATGCGCTCTGCAATGCTTAGCGCGTCTTCCAATTCAACGCCCAGGTATCGCACGGTGCTATCGACCTTTGTGTGCCCAAGCAGAAGTTGGACCGCGCGGAGATTTCCTGTCTTGCGGTAGATCTCAGCTACTTTGGTTCGGCGAAGCGAATGCGTGCCATATCCGCTCGGTTCCAATCCGATTGCGGTCACCCAGTCTCGAACCAGCCTGCCATACTGGCGCGTCGAGATGTGTGGTCGATCATGGAATCGGCTTGGAAACATGAACCGGCTAGCAAACATTTCCGGTGATTTTACCCATACCAATACAGTTTCTCGCGTGTTTTCCGTCAGTTCGAATTGAACAGATCGCTTGGTTTTGCTCTGGATCACCGAAACACGCTCACGGACGCGATCGTCTTTGACAAGATCGGTCACAGCGAGTTTGACCAGATCGCAGCCGCGTAGCTTGCTATCAATCGCGACGTTGAACATTGTGAGATCACGCAGATTTCCAGAAAGTTCGAGCCGGGCACGGATCGCCCAGACCTGTTTTGGGAGTAGCGGTCGTTTCTGACCGATGATCCGCCCCTTGTTCCAAGCTCTGGGTTTTGGGGTGACTGCAGGTAGTTGGACTCTTGGCATATTTTGCACTCCGATCCACCCTCCGCACCCAAGCAACAGCACCGCGCTGACCACCGAATAGTACAAGCGGCGTGAATGCCTGCTGTCCGATTATGAATACTGGCATGGTTTAGTGTGTGCATTAGGCGGCTTGAGCCCATATCACTACACATAAGAACGGTTCGAGTCCAAACCGCGCGTACGCTTCGTCTTCAGCACCGATAACGATCGGGTTCCACGTTAAAAGGCCCGGGTCAGCACCAATAAGATAAAATGAGATATGATCAGAAAAGCTGGAAAGACCGGCGTCAGGTTATCAGCGACGCCGAGCTAACCCAGGGCTTACTGATACGCCATTTCGCCACGCGCTCAACCCCTTGCAGCGTCGACAAATCCGCTCTCCGAACCCTTCGCTCCAGAATGGCGTTCTGCAACGAAGACACGGGCGTTCTTGCGGCACGTCATTGTGGGCGCGAGCCATGATCGTATCTGCGTCGTTGTCGAAGTCTTCCATCAGTTCTTAGCCTCGATTTCTGTTTTGGTTTATACAGCGACTGGAAAAGAAAGTTCCGAGCCCTAAGCCTTGAGATTGAAGGAGCTGCCTGGTTCAGACTGTCCGATGGGACGGCCTGTAATCCGAGGGGTTTTAATAGGACGAACTGGCATTCCTTCGTTCTCAGCAGCTTGGACAGCGAAAGCATACCGAGAACCGCTTGCGCATCCTCGTGGTATGGCTCGTTGATCTGATGATCCGTCGTCTGCCTCAGAAATGAGCGACTCCGAGTAGAGGTGCCGAAGTTGAGTCTCAGACACACCGTCAGCTTCCATGATCAGTTGCACCATCGGATCGGCCAAGAGTTGGTCGAGCAGGAATTGCGACAACTCCTTCGCAGACAATTTATCCCTTGCGCGGGCTCTCTCCAAATCAGTAAGAGAAACGGTCAACGTTCGCGCCAGACCGGGGTGAGATTTCCGTGGAAGCAGAAAGATTAGCACTGATGCTTTCCAGGCTTCTGGATCCTAATAATCTGGTGGTGCGGAAAGCTCAGTTTCTATGTCGTATTCGCCCGCCGGGAGTAATTCGTCAAAGCCAGGGAAAGTAAACGGCCTGGAAAAGACTGCGATTGTCTTGCTGATTAGTTGGTTCATTTGGGTAGTTCTCCTTTGCTGATACCGCTCGCTCGGAGATGTAAACAAGAACAAGCCACCCGCTCCCGGCAGGGTATTATCAGTTTTGAGGTTTAGGCTTTGATTTTTCGGGGACGGCGTCCTGCCCTTTCGACGTCACTTCTTTTTTTGACGCGTCCGCATCGTTTTCCTTCAGTGCGGCAGCCGCTCTGGTCGTAAGGTCTTTGAAAGACATCATTTTGATCCTTTGATTGTCCGCAACACTCACGAGCCCAGATAGGGTGTGAAAAGTGAATGCGGGTACCACCAATATAGGTATTGGTGGCCCAATTTACTACGTAAAGCCGTAGAATAAGACGGGTGGATGAAGCAGAACCGAGGCGGCGGCAACCCTGGCGCGCTACTTTCGCTTCGAATATGGGCGATCAGTGTTCGCTGCGGTGCAGTCAACCAATGCGCCATCACCATGGAAGACTTTTGCTACATCGGGTGCAGCCATGCCGCGCGAGAGCGCGCTATAGTTCAATTTCAGCTTCACCTCGCCACCAGGGCGAAGCAGACAATTGGTGTTTTCAACAACGATATGATCACTGGTGGCTCCGACGAACGTGACGCCAGCAGGGAAAATTAGACCCGCCGCATCGGTGTCCTGGAGTCCAATGGCAAGGATCGACCGAGTGTTCGAAGGACTGTCTAAAGTCACACACTGCATTGAAGGTATGGGATAATTCAATTGCAAGGGATTTGGATTTGATTTGGTCTTCGTTTCGATCACTTCCGCCCAAAGCGTAAAAACATCTGTGTAAAGCCCGTCGATCGCGTATCCCGAAACGGGATCGGTACCTAACAGGATGGCCTCACCCAGACGCAGGTTGTTGATCTTTCCGGTCGCCCCCTTGCCAAGCGCCCATGGCAAACTGGCAGAACCGCCGCCTGACACTGTTTCCAGAGCGGGTCCACTTGCAAGTTCGGTATCGACGGCAAGCGACGAAAGCAATTCCATTGCTCCTGCAGAGGGTGCCACATGACCCAGACAGGCAAAATTTGCACCAATCCCCTTCAGAGAAATCCCTTCCATTCTAAGAATTTGAGACACAGTGCGCTCAAGGTGTTCAGGCAAGATGCCATCCCGCATATCCCCCATTTCCACCATCAGGATAATACTGTGAGTAATGTTCTTTCCCAGCGCACTCACGGCCAGGCTTGCGATAATGTCCATTTCTGTGTTGAAGCTGACATTGCAGTTATCAACAACTTGCGCGACCTGGCTCAGCATGGGCGTTCGGATCAAGGATATGGAGCACGAGATCCCAGCATCGCGCATACGTATGATATTGCTGATCCGCGCGTCCGCCAGCCCTGTCGCGCCACCTTCAAGCATAGCATTCGCAATCTCAGGATGACCGCAAACGGCTTTTGTCACACCTGTCACCGTAATTCCGCGGGGTCTAAGGTGGTCGACCAGGAACCGTGTGTTGTACCGAATTTTGTCCAGATCAACGTCAATACGCAGCTTGCTCATTCAATCGTCGTAGCACGTACGGGTTGCAAGCGCGGAAAGGCAGATAGAACCATATTCACCAAGTTTTTTGGAGGACGGTTCAATGCGTCAGTGACCGGGAGATACAATTTGCGGTTATAGTCTGTGATGGCCTTTGAAATCTCAATATCATTCATTCCTTCATGGTTGATCGTCATGCCAATTACCTCTGTGTTCGCAAAAGCCTCGATCAGGGTGATTTCATCGCAAGGGTCGGGCATTGTCATGTTGGGGAAATCACATCGACGTTTTCGTTTGGGCGCGTGTTGAAGAATAACTGCATGTGGCTGACTGCCTCGCAGAATGAAGGCTGATGTGCAAAAGGCCGGATGGCTTAGCGCGCCCTGGCCCTCGATCACTATGACATCCGGGTGTTCATCTTCAGATGCTGCAACAACAGCGCGCTCAAGCTCGCCACAGCAAAATTGCGGCGGCACCGAATCCATCGCGACACCATACTTGGCGCCCTGCATCAAACCAGTTTGGCCGGTACCGACCAAAACTGTTTTGATCCCATGCGCGTTAAGGGCACTTGTCAGGATTGTCGCGGTTGTACGCTTTCCAATTGCACAATCGGTGCCGAACACCGCGATGCGGATCGCCTGGACGTCTCCAACACTGCCATCTAACAGGCGCAGGTCGCGATTAGGCCGCGGCTTGCGAATGTCGCGTATCGTGACATCGTGAATTTTGGCAAATCCGGCGAGCTCTTTGTCATCGCAAAGAAATTCATGCAGCCCACTGACGATGTTCATTCCGAGCGTTATCGCATCCACAACAGCTTCGCGATCTTCAAGGGACATTCTGCCGCTGGCCGGCGCCATTCCGTAAATAAACGTGTCGGGGATAGTAGCTTCATTAGCGACGGCGGCATCAAGATCATCGAAGATGGGAACCTGATTTGCGACATTATCAAGCACTTTGCCACTGTCACGACCGCCATACGTGCTGTCGATCACCGAAAGAACGCGATAGGCCTGTGAATGTCGAACGAGACCATTAGCCGTCTTGCCATCGATCTTTGCGAAGTTTCCTTCGCAATACACAATTGCAGTCGGTGTATCTGTCACAAGTGTCTTGCGGTGAAGCTCTGGAAAAACTGCTTGTTCAGGCGGCAGCTTTTGCGCATTGCTGGCAATGAACTTCCTGTCATCCGACGCAATGGGTAGGGGTTTCATATCTGTTCCTTTTGGGAGTGTGAAACGCGCCGTCCTTGGTAAGAACGGGCACAAATTGTGAAGTTTGGAAAAATGGGCTCTCTGCCTGAAACCTCAATTGTTCAGAACACACTGACCTTCTGACTGATGATAATTTCTGTGGCATTCCCACCTATTACCGGATCGGTCGATATGGGCATTTTCTGGTAACTCGATTGCATTGCAGCGATCACCGGACGCCTCGTAACCACGTTCGCATTTCCATCCAACTCCATGGATCGCGTCATCGTAGAAAGCATTTTCAGGCACAAACACGGCATCGCACTGTCCGTCGCGCTCAAAATACCCACGCTCGCACGTCCAGGGACGCCCGCTGGTTGATGCGTTCAGAAAAGCGTTTTCCGGCACCGCTACTGCCACGCATGCTTCTCCGTCTTTTTCGTAGCCACGGTTGCAACGCCATGCAGATCCATAAGTGCTATTCGTTAGGTAAGCATTATCCGGCACCACGATTTTCTCGCAGCTATCGTCTACTCTTGTGTATCCACGCAGGCACCGCCACCTCTCACCTGATGGATCGAGATATCCACCCTCAGGCACAATCACTTCAGTGCATGAGGTGCCGCCAACTTCAACAAAGCCATGCATACATGCCCACCCTGAGCCATAGGTTCTGTTTGTGGGGTAGGCATTTCCCGGCACGACAATGGCCACGCATTCTTCGCCTTTCAACCGATAGGACAAATCGCATTCCCAACCGTCGCCATGCTTTTTGGGATGCGCGTTATCCGGGATCGAATCTGTTTCGGCCGATGCGGGACTTGATGAGATAAAGGAGCCCGCCAAACTGCTGAAGACGACAACAAACAACGCAGCCATTAAGTGAGCGCAAAACCGGTACTGATTTTTTCGATTTGCCCTGATGCAAACGGCGTTGTCCGAATGTTGAGTGATTGAGTTACGATCCATCCAGGTTCAGCCCCTCGATACAGGCCTGCGCCAGGTCTTTGTTAGGAGTTTGGGATCCCGGCACCGTTGCCCAGCCAGCCGCCATGACGGCATCCTTCTGCTTGAAAGAAGAAGCCTCTTTGATCGTCGTTATTTTTTCGGCGCGTTGGGCGTCAGTTCTCGCCATGTCGACGCAGACCGGAACCAACGCAGCGATTACATTATCGCGGGACATGGCGTTGGCCATCTTGTCCGCGCTACCGCCGGTCATCCATCCACCCCATGAAAATCCAACGACGCCTACGAAAACCCCGCCGATCAGAGCACCGTAGATTCCGGGTTTAAGCCATTCGGGCGTGTTCATAATCTATTCCTCCTGCGGTGAAAGCGCCGCATCGCTGTCATTGTTAGATGTGGCCAAGGTCTGGTCGTGCTTGAGCGCCAGTTCAAAATCTTCTGGGTCAATTGTGCGCATTTCCGTGCGGCCTGGCTTGCTGCCTTTGCCCCGAACTGTCAGGTAGGTTCCGGTTCTGCGATATGCTTCGAAACTCAGGCCCTGCAGTAGCTCTTCTTCGACAACTACTTCATACTCGCCTGCAGGAAGTACATCCGGGTAGCCGGACAAAGAGAACGGATTTGAAAACGTCACCAAAGAACTGGACGATCTTGTGCTCACCTTTGTCCTCCATTTAGTTTGTTGGATCTTCCCCGCGCAGTCTGCCGCGGTACACGCTCGTAAGCGCCGCGGTAGTACTGGCGTTGTAATTTAGAATAATGTGCAAATGGCAGGCGCGCGCTGATCGATGTTAGTCGGCGGCCAATGACCTGAGATTTTATTGGAATCTCAAATGCATTTGGTGTCCGAGGATCAGGTGACGCCGAAAACGAACTAACCTGCGTCAGTGCAACGATGTTTGGATTCCGGCAACGTGATGTGTGTTGGCGGGATATTTGCTAGCGTGTTCTTAACGAGTATTTAAGAAGCGCAGGAAATCCAGTACCGCAATCGGACTGTATTTATCTTGCGCTTCTTTTTCAGTGAAATCCCAAATCTGCCGAAGCGAATTCCGTCTCTAACAGGCAACGATCATCAAAATCCCGGCATCGCTGTAGGGGTGAACTTATTGCTTCAACAGTGGCCCGGCCTGATCCAGATAAGTGGGGTCAAAACCGGCCAACGTCACCAGTCCTTCATAATCATCAAATACCACTTGCCCGGATTGAAAAGTAACCAGCCCCTTCTCCCGCAGTTGCCGTAGGACACGATTAACATGCACGGCACTCAGTCCCAGCGCATCGGCAAGGTGGTATTGTGTCAGGGGGCAAGTGTATCCCGTCTTGTTTGCCATCCCGACCTGAGTCAGCCTCACACCAAGTTCCAAAAGAAAATGCGCCATGCGCTCACCCGCATCGCGCCGTCCTATGTTGACCAGGTGCTCAACCACCATCGCTTCATCTCGGGAGACCGCCCAAAGAATTGCTGTCGCCAGCCGGGGCGTCTGCGCAAATGCTTCCAGGAGATCATCCACTACTACTTCGATGGCTTGGATTTCCATGATTGGTTCTATGCTGTGATCCGAGGTGTGCAGCAGAACGCTTCGCAAGCCCAGAAAGTCACCCGGTATTTGGAAATCGACGATCTGACGCGACCCGTCAGTCTGGGTTTTGTAGGAACAAACCCAGCCCGAGGCCAGAATGTAGGCAGCCTGCTCTGATTGCCCTTGATGCACAAGGTCACGTCCGGCTTCAAAGGTTCTGCGACGCTTGTGCAGGCGTGCCAATGCCGCAAGTTCAACCTCAGTCAGAGCGACGAAGTTTGAAAGCTTTCGGGTGAGTGGACTGTTTTTGATAGTGCGCAAGTGTTCTTCCTTCATCGATGAGCAGCCCGCGAAACTATCCGACGCCAAGACTGCTTTCGATCAGTTAAGTATACAGCAATCTATGCCAGTATGATGCAATTCATTGTGGCGCTTCCTTGCTTGGACGCCTGTTAAAAAAGGACGTCTACCATGGCTGACCGGCAAGACCACTCAGGAATGGCCGCACTCTCAATTTGTGAAGCGCTTTTGCTTGCAATTAAAGATCGTGAGCTTCTGCCCGAACATGAAATTGTGGGAGTTCTGCATGACGCAGCTGCTGTCCACGAAACAGCGGTCGGCAATAACGATGAAAAGGACATGCACCAGGCCGCCGCTGTTCTGATAAACAAGATCATTGCTTCCGGCTATCGCGTTCGGCAGTAACGTTAATTTCCTGTCAGAAAAACAAGAATACGCTCGTCAAAAAAGCATAACAACAAATAGAAGCACTATTGGTGCTTCGTTCCCGATCAATTCAAACACGAAGCAAGAACCAAAGATCCAATCTCTGCAATATCTCAACTTAATGAAAAATTCCACGACCGCGAATTACTCCCTCTTCCCCGCCACCTGCATGAGCCACAACGAGAATTTTCTTACTGGCTGAAGGCCCGCATGGCCTGTCCTGCTGCACTGCCTGCGACAACGCAAACGTTGGCTTTGTTCGGCGTCTAAGTTGCTGATCCTATGTGCCTCGAAACTACAGTTTGATAGTATCGCATCATCATAGCTTTGAATGACCGGTCTGGCGACAACAGCTGCAACGCAGCGATGAATGTGCTGCGACAGCAAATCAATGCCGCGTCAGCAATTGCCGCAATCGCACAAGTCCGGTTTGTCCTGCGAAGCAGACATTGAACAGAGTTGCGACGAATGACCATTCTGCGGACATCCGCAATATTACTCCAAAGAACCGCAGTCAGCCCGAAGCGGACCTTCGCAACCAAGCTTTGCTAACTCCGAAATACACAACGAAACGGCCAGTTGCAGAGGTTGTATCGGCGGTGGCAACCAACCATTCATGTCGTCGACTAACCTGTTCAACGTCGCACTACAACTTCTCCGAACTGATCCCACGAGGACCTAATCTTCGAAGCGTTCATTTGGCTCGACCACATTTACTTGCTTCGGAACTTGGTCGGTGTCATTCCGGTCTGACCTCGGAAAAAGCGAGTGAAATGGGACTTGTCAGAATAGCCGAGCATCAGTCCGATCTCTGCAATTGTCATCTGGTTTTGTTTGAGGTGCTCCTTGGCGACATCGATACGCAGCCGTTTGATTTCGCGCGGTAACGTTGTGCCTTGTTGATGAAGCGCTTTCAGGAACCGTTCCGGCTGTATTCCCAGCAACTCGGCCGCCATCTCCGGCCCCAAATCGGGTTCATCCAGTTTGCCGCGCAACACAGAGCGCAAAGCAGCCACCACAGTTACTTCTTCATCTTGTCGCGGTGAGGCCATCGGCTTGGCAGAGCCGTCAGAGACATGGTGCAAAAACAACCATTCCACAGGAAAACTAATTTGCATTCCGGGATCGGTTCCAAGGCCAACCTCGATCCCTTTGTAGTCGATAGGCAGCCCATTGATGTATCTGCTTTCCCATCGCACACGGGAAGAGTCCCAGGACTCTCCGACGACGGTCTGCAATAGGCGTACATAGATTGCGGCACCAAAACCGGTCACCTGAATGGGTGGGACGGTTGGTTCCTGTTGCCTCTCGATACGATAAGTCGCTTTGTCTGCTTCAATGACAAGGCTGTGCCGCACAGAATTGGACTCCTGCGGCACGAGCTCAACAAAGCGGGTAAAAAACTCGAACAGCGTTTTTGTAGATTGCAAGGCTTGAGCGAAGGGCGGCCACTCTTGCAGGTCAAACGCTTCCCCTACATTCAGTCCTAGGTATCGATCCCCTGATACTTCTGAGAAAGCATTTACCAAGCCGTAAACCAACTCGGAGTGAACGAACACGGATGGGTTAGTCATAAGTTCAGCTTTCAAGCCGACCTGTTCCAATGCTGGTTCCTGATTGATCTTACGTTCGGTGAGA
>NZ_JBQFPG010000022.1:0-45233 GCF_056534355.1 Ruegeria sp. D7 | reverse complement strand
CGCATGATGATCGTTCTACAGAAACTTGCAAACTTGCTGGATGTTGATGCCGCTCTATTGCAGGCGCGGATCGATGCCTATGACGATGCATTGCCGCCAGGTTACGGCAAAGTGAACGCAAGAACGCTTGCCGCACTGGAAAAAATGGCACGGACCGAAGGGGTTTTCCTCGACCCGGTTTATTCCGCCAAGACATTCGCCGGTTTGATGCATCTGGTTGAAAGCCAGAAGATTAAACCGGGTCAGAAGGTCATTCTGCTGCACACCGGCGGGCTGCCGGCCCTTTTTGGATATCAAAATGAACTGGCGGACAATCTGACTTGAAGGAAACTCGGCCTCGGAATGCCGGCTTCTGATCTATGGCTCCCATTGGCATTTCAACGCTTGTGCCGTGGGCAGCTCAAATCACTGCTAAATTCAACAATGAGAAAGTACAAGTTATGACAATCACCCGCATCGAAACCGGTCAGCGCATGAGCCGGATCGTCAAACACAACGGCGTTGCCTACCTGTGCGGTCAGACTTCGGACGCGCCGACCGTGGCAGATCAGACGCAGGACATTCTGGCCAAGGTTGAGGATCTTTTGCAAAAGGCAGGCAGCGACAAGACCCGCATCCTAAAATGCGAAATCTGGTTGGCGGATATGGCAGACTTTGCCGAGATGAATGCCGTTTGGGACGCTTGGGTGCCCGAAGGCCACGCGCCCGCCCGCGCCTGCGGAGAATCCAAGCTCGCCCGTGATGTATTGAAGGTCGAAATGATCGTGACGGCAGCTTACGACTGAGCGGCGGCTGATTGCGGTTAATAGGGTAGGTTTTCTGGACCTTTGCAAGTCCAGTCCCTCGGAGATTGAGCTATTCACGGTCTAGAAAACACCCTAGGTCTTCGCTTCTGCGTTCGCGTGCCCACATTTGCGTCTCTGAAAGCGATTGCTGACGGGAGATGACGGCGATGCGTTAGTTTCGCAGTTTTACCACCAACTGACATGTAATGAGCGCCCGTTGGGTTCTTATCGATTGCCCAAAGTGACTGTCGTGGATTCAAATCCTTACGCATCCTGGGTGAGTCAAGAAACAACACAGGATAAATAGCGCTATACGAGTGTTATCTCAGATCATTTTGGCCAATTCAGGACTGCGCTATGCTGCTGCTAATACAGCAAATTATTGCTTTCCGAATTTGACCAAATAGCTGCGGCGCGTATGGCATCGACTTGCAACGAAACGAGCGATCAACTCTTTGTCTTTGCAAGATACGTCCAGGTTGGTCCGGCAGTTTCCCCTGATCCATCAGGCAAAGGAATACGCATCAATTTTTGCGCCAGAGACTTGATGTCATACATTGCTGGGACCAATGATCTTAGCGCAGTCTTGTCCGTGTTGAACGCGATGTGCAGACCATCAAGCAGGCCGGACCAGGCCGCGTTAAATTCAGCAGATATTTCTGCGATCTCTGGCGCGTTTTTGAAGTCCTTTTCGGACGGATCATCCCGCATCGGGGATACCGCGCTCCAATCGACGATGAGGTCGCCACCGGTGGGCGGGCCGTCTATGCTGTCATCTGGTTTATAATACCGGCTGTGCAGGATTTCGTTGAATTTGAAATAGTGCGCAACATCCTCGCGGTGATCAGGGCCAGGGATAATGTCATTGTCGCCAGCTCTGTGACCAAGGTCTGCGCCTTCCCCTTCATCCATGATTTTCTTTATCGCCTTCAGCGCGGCCTTACGGCGCTGCGACGGGGTACCAATCACCTCGATCACCTCACCTCCAGCACCGAAATAGTCGGCGTCGGTGATTTGTCGTGCCTCATTACCAGTAAAAATCGCGGCATCCCCATAAGTATCACAGGCTTTGCGCAACCTTTCCCGGATGTAGATGTAAAAACCTCCGATCGTATGATAATCACCGCTTTTCGCAGCTCTTTCATCTTTTGGTGCCGTTTCAACCGCACGAAAGCTCTTGATTTGGTCTGGCGTAAACCTGCGCAGATAAACAGTTGGACCGCGCCCGTTTAGCAGTGGCTGGGGGTATTTGGGCAGCAGCTTAGGATTGTTCAGCTCCGGAGTTCCGCCAATCGAATTCATGACATTCGCCGCAAGAACCATGTGGAGCATTTCTTCGACCATAACCTGCCGGATCACTTCGATGGGTTCGGCGTTTACGATTGTTGGCTCAGACCGGTCATACTGGCCTTGTTCGAGGATCGAATAACACGCAGTCGCATAGGGAGGAATGGTAGTGAGTTCAAGAATAAGCGCGTCCTGAAACAGTTTACACAGTGTCGCGCGCTCTTTCTCCAGTTTGTCTTTCGAGGTCATTTTGCCCCCCCTTTCCGAACAGCATCCGATATTGCTCTGGAGGCTCGGTAAGCCATTGCCGACATCGTGAGTGTCGGGTTCGATGTTGCGATTGTTGGCATCGATCCGGCGCCTACCATCCACAAATTGTCGTGATCCCAGGTTCGCATTACGTCATTAGTCACCGAATTGCGCGGGTGCGTTCCGATCCGATGGGTTCCGACAAGATGACCTGCGCCAAAGAACGTGTATCCCCGGCCGTCATAGGTGAAATATCCGGCGTCAGATGGGTTGTAGGCCGTGTGGTTTCGAATACCCAGGCGCTGAAAAATCTGCGTACAGGTGTCGTACGCCGTCGCCAAACCGGCCCGCGAATAGTCATCCAGATCATAGCTGATCACAGGGCGATATTCACCCATCGGTGTGCGATAGGCGGGATCAATCGTGACTCGGTTGGTCGAGCGGGGCAGTTGTTCGACCATCGTGCCGATGCGAACCTGTCTTTGAACATCGTGATATAATTTGTCACGAAGCGCTTTGCCAAAGAGGTTCTCCTGTTCAACAAAGCGCGCCACATCCGTGTTTGGGGCCCCGGTGGCAAAGTTCCAGCCCCAGTTTCCGATCTCGAGCCTATGGGCGGCAGTTCTGTCACGAAAGGTCCCGTCCCGGAAATTGGCGTAGCTTGACGTCGATCCCGGCCCACGAAACGGACCAACTGGCTCGGGCGCGGAACCCCACGTCATCATGTAGGGATGATCCATCAGGTTGCGGCCCAGTTCGCCGCTGGTCCGACAAATCTCGGAAGCCAGCGCAAGAGTTACGTTTTCCACCGCTCCACCAGCAAGGACGTATTGTTTGCCCTTGGCACGGCGCAGTTCGTATTGCGTAACACCGGAGAACGGGTATTTCTTGTAGACGATACCCGAAACCCGACCGCTTTCGGCAAGCTCGACCTTGGACGCCACGGCTTGCGTGATTGTTTTCATGTGATGTTTGCGAATGTGCTTGGCATCTTCCAGCGTCTTCATCGCATTGTATTTTGCCTGAATTGGGCAGATCGGAATGCAGCTTGAGTTGCCCTCGCACCGCTGGCCCATATAGGCAAATGGACCGGTCGATCCTCGCGGGCGAAACTGATGCCGCATCTTGCGGCCCACGGGTATACCATTGGCATTCTTTGGCTTACGCGGGGTTGAGTTGCGGCCTTGCGGCGTGCGTGAGACTTTCAGTTTGACCGTGTCTTTAGGGTCTTCGCCAATTTCAATGGGCATGCCGTCTGCCCGGGCAAAGAACCCATCGATATAAGACGAGGGTATCGAGTGCATGGGGAAGTCATATCCTTTAGCAAAGTACCCCCGGTTATCATGCTTGCCCGAGGTCTTTATTCCCAATGCTCTGGGTGTCTGTTCCTCGGCGTCTGCTGAGACGCCGATTTCCCATTCGGCCCTCTCATAGTCGGATCGAATATCCTTGTAGCCAAATGGCCAGTCGACCCCCTTGCCGAACCTGCTCTGCATTTCGAAATCTGCGGGCATCATCCGAAGACTGGTGCCCAGCCAGTGCAAGGAGGTCCCGCCATAGGCACGCAGATAGTTGCTGCCAAACGGCAGCGGCCCGCGCTGAACAAAATACCCGTTTGTGTCCGGTTCGGTGCCGCGAACCGCCGTGATGTCCAGCACCGAGGGTGACGGCAAAGTCGGCAGATCCGGATAGGGTGAGTTCGGTGTTTTCGCCAACGAGAGGTAGTACTGATCCAGATAGGATCGGTAGGTCTCCCACGTTTTGCCATGATCCGCACCGGCCTCGAGGATCAGAACAGTGTGCCCTGCTGACACAAGCTCTTTCGCCAGAATGGCACCGGAAAATCCTGCCCCTACAATGACCACATCATAGGTTCTGTCGTCGTCTGTAATCGCGTTCATTGGCCCGCCTCCCGTTTCCGAGGAGGTTCAAGCGCCCAAGCACCAAAACCCTGCTGCTTTGCCCCCATGGGATGGGCACCGATGGCGTCCCAGACCAACCCTTCCTTGTACGAGCGTGTCGAGATGATCTTGACCACATCAAAGCGAGAAGCGCCGTAGCTTTCGCGCCATTCTTGCGAAAGCGGAACCCACTGACCCGTGTACCAAAGCTGAATCAGCGAACGCGCAATCGGGCCAAGGCACCTGTCCGACAGATAAGTTTGGCGGATAATCTGATCATCGTCCCCTTGCCCGAGGGATTGAGCGTGAGACAGAAACCGGCTCAAAATCTCTTCTGGTAGAACCTGTCGGAATTGATGCCAGTATTCCCCGGTGCACCCGGTCCCTTGCAACTCGGCACTATTGTAACCCGTCAATGCCGCGCTGACCGACAGGAAGGCTTGATGGGCGGGACTGTTGTCATGCTGTGACATGGCGGTCTCCATCAATGGCATCCACGTAGAACCCGCGCGGCTCGAAGCAGGCGGGGGGGCTTTCAAAAACCTGTACGGCGACAGGGGTGAAGTCGGTGAACAACCGATGCATGTCCCGTGTCATTGGGAAATCGTTGTTGCCGAGTTTCAGTTTGAATGTCTTGGCGATGCGCTTGCCGTCCTTGTTGTCCAGCATTGCAGTTTCGAAGAGGCCCGAGATTGTCCAGCGGGTCCAAACAGTGCGGCCAAGACCGGTCGCGAATTCCGGGATCGGAGTGCAATTTGTTGTCGTCCACTGATTGCCGCTGAGCTTTCCCAAATCGGCGGTCAAATCGTAGACGATGGTTTGCGGGTCGTCGGGGTTGACCAATTGAATCCACCAGGATTTCGGAGAGATTGGCGGATTTCCTTTCATTTTGGCGTTCAGCGACGGCACTTTGTAATTGAACTGCCCCAGAAACTTGGGCTCGCCAAAGGCCTGACGCCCAGCCTTGACTGCAACCGCATTGTCTGCAGCTACGTGTATTCGCAGATGCCCGATGGTTTTGGTCTGATCGCGGCCGTGCAGATACTCGGTCAGGGACATCTTCGGAACGCCGGGCACCCGGTTCGAAGGGTAAGCCAGAAGGTTAAATTCAACCTCGTTCACAAAGCCCAAGGAATTGTCATAGTGGGCGGTGTAGCGTTGAAAATTCAATAGAATGACAGCTTTGTTCTTTCCATTTTCATCGGGGAACTCCGCCACGCACAATCCTGTACCCTTGACGAAGGGTTTGGCGGCTTCGACTGAGGTATACCAATACATCCATTGGCATTGCAGAGAGGCATAATAGAAGGGAAATGTATCAAACTGCTTGGGCAGTTTTGGCATGACACCGGTGACATTCGTCTGATGGCAGCGGTCACCTTTTGATTTCTTCTTAGTCATAATGGCTATGTCCTCCCGACTGGCTTTGACTATCTCGTATTTTTCAAATGTCCTGTGATGAGCTCTCCGTTTTTGCAGTTCCAAGTTTATTCAGAATAGCGCGTGTCTCGGCCAAATCCGGACCATCGAACCCGGCGACTTCTTCAACCGCTTTTTTGATCCGGTTCAGGCAATCGGGGGTTGGATCAAGCTTTGCCAGCTCTTTGATCGTACGCAGCAGTGGACCAAAATGCCCGCGGTCCAGCGCCAAACTGACAGCCTGCTCGAAATGATCGATACACGCTTCTTCTTGACCTTGGGCAAGCGACAGACGTCCTCTTAGCCGGGTCAAACCGACAATCCAGAATTGTTCCCCCCCACCCAACGTGATCTGCTCGGCTTCGTCCAAAAGCTCTTCTGCGAGTTCGAGATGTCCGTGCAGGATGGCCGCGTCTGCATAAAGATACAGAAAGAAACTCAACCCCAGCCGGCAGCCGGTATCCCGCCATTCCTGAAGACCAAGTTCGATTTCCTTCAGCGCGCCGTCGCCCAACTCGTTCCGGCGTGCCCATCCGTTCATGATCCGCGCCCATCCACGCCAGAACTGAAACGAGTACTCCTCTGACAGCGCAATCAGATTGGCCGAGCTTTCCAGTACAAGGTCTTCATCGCCGCGGAACTGCGAGATCCAACCCAGAAATGCATTTGCAAAGGATTGACTGAAGGGATGCGCTGTTTCTTCAGCGTGAAGCACGGCCTTTTCGATCGCGGCCAAAGCGCTTTTCGTGTCGCCTGACAACCAGCAAGACAGCGCACGATATCCCTGAAGCGCGACGGATAGATCAACGACGTCAAAATCCAGCCCCATGAACCGGTGCTCAAGCGACAGATTGACATCAATCCCTGCCTGCAAATGCGTTAGTGCGTCCTGCGGCTGGCCAAGATATGTCTGCAGCGAGCCAAGTGATCTCTCGGCGGATACAATAGCAAGAGGGCTTTTCAGATCCTGACAAAGCGACACCAGGCGATCCGCATTCTGTTTCGATACAGCATATTCGCCCCCCAGCATTGTCGATCGGAACTGGCCATAGACGACTTTAAACAACCGCTCTGTTTCGCCGTATTCACGACACAAGGTTTGTGCCCGGGCATAGGCGGAAAGGACCGAATTGTGTGCGTATCCTCGTACAAACGCCAACGGAACCGCGATGGTGATTTGCAGATCAATCTCGCGCCGGTCGCGGTCTTGCGAAGCAGGCAGTTCCTGCAGACATTCCAGGGCGTGTTGCAGATGGGTGATGGCCTCAACATTTGCAGAATGATCCAATGCCTGGCGCGCGGCCCGCATAAGGTTGAGCTCGGCCGCCAAATAATCACCGGCGCGCCAATAGTGATGGCCCAGAATCTCTGGCTCGTGTTTAACAATTTCCTTGTAGTTCTCTTCAAGAACCGCCGCGATTTGACCGTGCCATCTGGACGCCGTCGAACGCAGCATGGATTGATACGCCGCATCCTGTACCAAGGCGTGACGGAACCGATATGTGTCTTCCACGCCTCTCAGCCCGGCGGGAACAATCAACTCTGTTTCAAGTAGCTGCTCCAGCGCTCTGGTGATTTCCTGGTCGCTCCATTTCAAAACGTGGCTAAGCAGGTTTCTTTCAAAGTTGCGCCCGATTGCAGCAGCGACCTGCACGATCTCGCGGCTGGCGGATAAACGGTCCAGCCGGGCCATCAAGGAATCCTGCAGAGACTCCGGAATTGCCATGGACAACTCGGCCTTACTTTGCCCCCGGCTTACCAGCAGACCGGATTCCATCGCCATTTTGGTCAGTTCTTCGACAAACAGCGGCACGCCATCGGTTCGGTCTGCCAACTGGCTCAGAACCTCATCCGAAGGGCGGATTCCCGAAATGCTTTCAACCAGTTTGAAGATATCGCGCCGGACCAGACGGTTCAGCTCCAAGGTGGTGACATGTGACTGGTTTCGCCAGGGTGACTGGAATTCACTGCGGGCCGTCATCAAGACCAGGCAGCGTCTACTTGACAGTTGCTCAACCCATCCGTCGACAAACTCAAGCGTGGAAGCATCGAACCAATGTACGTCGTCTAGCAACAACATCAGCGGTGAAGATTGTTCTAAGCCTGCGCAAAGGCGCAGCAACGCTTCGATCAACGCACCCTTTTCCCGTTCAGGCGCCATTGGTTCAGCCGGGATTGAAGTGTCTTCCAGCGCCACTAGGCGCAGAATGGGCATAACACAGTCAGGATCATCGAGACCGAGTTCAGACAAAAACCCGATGATCTTAGCCCGGTTCTGTTCTGGAGTCTCATCAGGTGTCATTCCGGTCAACGCCGTAAGCGCGTTTTTTATCGGGTAAAATGCGCTGCTTTGATGAAGCGGTGAGCCGAACAGAATGAACTGCGACGCATCTTCTTCGGCCAGGTCATCGCTTAGCCCAAAGGCGATCTTAGATTTTCCGACACCCGCATCGCCGGTCAGCAACAGCACTTGCCCTTCACCTTCCAGCGCACCCTCCCACCGAGATCGGACCAAGGCAATTTCCGCCGTTCGACCGATGGTTGGTGTTTTGTCGTGTGAAAAGTCTTTGCGCCCCGTTTCGAACCCCAAAACCTTCTGCCGGGCCTCAAACAGTTCTAGCGGAGCGCTAATCCCTGCCAATTGCGGCGCGCCCAAAGACACAAAGTCGAGCCGTTCACCAATCAGGCGTCGCGTCACCTCGGAGATCACGACTTGCCCGACCTCGGCAACGGACTGAATACGGGCCGCCACGTTCGGTGTGTCTCCGAACAGCCACATCTTTTCGTCCAATGACGAGCTGTTGGCGGTGCCAACAACAACGGGTCCGGTATGCATTCCGATGCGAACGTTGGTCGCAACCGGCTGGCTGGAAAATCCAACTTCAATACCCTCTGCCATCTGGGTAATTTCAAGCGCGCACAGCGCGGCCGAATAGTGACTCGCCTCTTGCGCGACGGGGTAACCAAAGACAGCCACAACACCATCACCTGCATAGTTTGCGATCTCACCGCCAAATTTCGCAACCGTGCTACCGACCAGATCGCGATATTGGGTGATAAGCTCACGATAGTCTTCGGGATCAAATTTTTCGGACAACGCGGTAGAACCAACCAGATCGCAGAACATGACGGTCAGTTGCCGCCGTTCCGCAACATTTTCAGGTGCGGGCGTTAGTGGCGGTGAATTGTCTTGCTCTGAGTTTTTGACCGGCGCTGATCCGACCACAGACGCACCGCAGGCCGTGCAGAACTTTGCCTTTTGCAAAGCTGGGGCTCCGCACGCTGTACACGTAAGGGACAGGGCGTTTCCACAGCTTTGGCAATATTTCGATCCGGCAGGATTGGCCGAACCACAATTTGGGCAATTAACGTCAGGACTTACCAAAATGGTCGCCTTCGTAAGTTTAGATAGATCAGGTCAAAATTAGAAACGATAGAACGAAATCACGGCTTCTTATAACATAATATCAACAATGCGTCGCCCAACAATTCCTGATGGATGAACCAGGCTGCAACTTTACCCGGCGCAAAGCCCCGTGGATCAACAAAATTACAGGGTTTCCTTGGGGCGGCCGGGATCGCCCGACGTACCTTTAGCCGTTGCTCGACCCAGCTTCGGGGCGTACGAATCCCTGAATGCGATCAACGTTCATGACCTGAAAGAATGGGCTCTCGCTCCCTGGGGCAGAAAGAAAAAGGTGACCACTTTTTTTCAGGAACTTCGAAAAATCCGATCCTTTGCTCAGGTGTTTTTTAAATGCCTTTTCGTTTTTGTAGATTTCCACGAACACAATCTTATCGTCATCGCATGGCGGGACCGAGTCCGCGCCACCTGAGTGCACAAGGTAACCCCAGGTATCAGGTTCGTTTTTCTTGACGTCCCTAGCAAGCCGCCGGAGTGCAGCAATACCTTCGGACCGGGTTTCTGGGTTCAGATACCAAATCGCAATCGTGGTTAGCATTTCCTCGCTCCTTGCATGGGTTGGACCGATCGTCTAAATGCGGGTCCAACGGTTTGGTTGCCGCTCAATATTGGCAACGTCACCGGCGGAACGGGTCGCTAATCCTGGGCATTTGTCGAGTTCAATTCTTCACTTACTGCACAGGTCTTTGGCCACCTTGAACCGGTGACACGATTCCGCCGAAAAATAGTCTTTAACAAGTATCCAAGCGGTGATGGCTATGCATCTAGCTGCAAGTCGGCCGCACGTGGAAGAATGCGCCCGAACTCACCGCCACCGAGGCTGTGTTTGACCTGCGTGTATATCATAAAGACGGGCGTAAATCCTGAATTTATGTTGCGACCACGCCTTCTGCGACCCATTCGTCGAACTGGGCCAATACATGATCGCAAAACGCGGCATCGTTGATATGTGCGTCTATTTCGGTCATCGGAACGCGCCCGGGCATGACTTTACGGGCCTCATCCATCATCTCGGCCAGGGCTTCGGGATTATGCGCCTCTTCACCCTCCTTGTCCCAGGCTTCGACCCCGTGAACGGGCAGAAAAAAGTGAACCGGGCCAGTTGAGGCCTCCAATCGGTTGGTAAGCTCCCGCACCCAGGCACGGCGTTCATCGCCATTGAAGACCGAGCTTTTTATCAGGCGGTTGTGTTCATGAAATGGACGGTCGGCATACTGGTCAGGGATGTCCTGCCATCCGGCAAAATCCAAAAGATCCAACGCACCCGGTGCGACCAGTTGTGGCGTGCCGACACGCCCGGCATTTGTCACGCGATCCTCACCGCTGGAGACCACGGAACCCGCCATCAGGTTCCCGAATTCCTGCATGCAGAAGTCCATGACGCAGGCAAACGCCCCTTCTCCCGCCAGTTTTTCGAATGCCATGCCGCCCATTCCGGTGGAATGAAAAACGGCAACCTCGAACCCGCGCTCTTCCAGCGCTGGTTTGAGCGTTTTCATATAGCGCAGACACGAGGACCCAAGGCTGGTCATCCCGATCAGCGGTTTGCTGCGATCCGGTATTGTGGCAGCTTTTGTGGCACCAACAACAGCGCCGGCCGCTTGCGCAAGCGAAGATTGGCAGATCGAATTCATACCGTAGAGCCCCCCGGCCCACAGGATCATCTGAATGTCCGGAGCCAGTCGGTGCGGCGGGATCAGCGGAGAAAAACTGACGGTCGACACGATGTATTTAGGCACCCCCATGGGCAAGGCCTGTGCACAGTCCAGGGCCAGATCGGTGCCCATAGTGCCCCCGGTCGCCAGCATCCCGTCAAATCGCCCATCCGCATAGGCTTGGGTAACGGCCTTTGAGGCACCGTCTGACATCACGCGAAAGGCTTTGTTCTCGTCCCCTTGTGCGATGACATCTTCGATGGTCATTCCAACCGCTTGGGCGACGTCGTGCTTGGAGATGTCGGTTGGCTCCAAAGGGTCGCCCAATACCGAGACATCCATCGTCAACACATCCGCGCCCTGCGCCTTGATCGCCTGTTCGATGAACCGCATCTCGGGTTCTTTCGTGTCGTAGGTCCCAATCAGCAGGATTGTCTTTGTGGTCATTGGTTCCTCCTATTCATGCGACCTATGGGCCCGAGACAAAGCGGTGAAGACATGTCGTTCAGACGCCCCGCAGTCAGAGCTTTATCCAGGCGGTTTTCAATGCAAAGTACTTCTCAAGCGCGTGCAAAGATTTGTCATGCCCGTTCCCGGATTGACCCACGCCCCCAAGCGGAACGGTCAGGTCCGAGCCGCCATAGGTGTTCACATGCATGACCCCGGTCCGCACTTCGGCCACCATGCGATGCGCGCGACTGAGGTTTGAAGTCCAGACTGCGCCTGCGAGCCCATAGACTGTGGCATTGGCAAGCCGGATCGCCTCGGCTTCGTCATTGAACGGGGTCACGGCCAAGACTGGGCCGAAGACTTCGTTCTGAAACAGATGATCCGTTTCTTTGACACCTGCCATTACTGTAGGGGACATATAGTAGCCCCCGGTTTCGGGCAGAATGCGGTTTCCGCCCGTACGACGTTCGGCACCTTCAGCTTCGGCCTTGGTAACGAACTCCAAATTGGCCTCTAACTCGGGCAGGCTGTGTACGGCACCAATCTGGCTGTTCAGGTTCAACGGATCACCAACGCGAAAGGCTGCGGCGTAGCGCGTGATCTCGGCGACAAAATCCTCGTAGATGTCCTGCTGCACCAGCAGGCGCGAGCCCGCGATACAGACCTGTCCGGAGTTGCGGAAAATCCCGGCGGCCGAGACCTTTGCAGCTTCCGCCAAATCGGGCGCGTCAGCGAAAACAATATTCGGAGACTTGCCGCCCAATTCCAGATAGCAGCGTTTCAGATTGGACCGCGCCGAGTATTCCAGCAGTCGCCGACCTGTCGCGCCGGATCCCGTGAAGACCATGATGTCCACATCCATCGACAAGGCCAAAGCTTCGCCCGCGACCGAACCACGCCCGGTCACCACGTTGAAGACGCCATCCGGAACTCCGGCTTCGGCAGCCAGTTCAGCGATTTTCAACAGGCTGAGCGATGCGCTTTCTGCCGGTTTCAAGACGATGGAGTTGCCCGCTGCAAGGGCAGGGGCGATTTTCCAGCTGCCGATCATCAGCGGGAAGTTCCAGGGCACAATCGCCCCGACAACACCGACAGGCGCATTATGCACGAGGCCCAGAACGTCATGGTTGGTCGGGGCAACCTGACCGTAAACCTTGTCGATGGCTTCGGCATAATACCGGAAGGTGGCGGCAGCCGAGAGCGCTTCGGCCTTGTACGCCATGTTAATCTCTGTGCCATTGTCACGTACGCCCAGCACCGCGATCTCGAGCGCGCGGGATTCGATCAGATCCGCCAGTTTCAGCAGAACCTTCTTGCGTCCTGCAGGGGCCATGCGCGACCACCGACCATCCTCAAACGCGGTCCGCGCGGCGCGCACCGCTGCATTCACATCCGCCGGGCTGCCCTCGGCGATTTGAGCGAGAGGCTGGCCGTCGATGGGCGACAGCACCTCATGCAGGGCGCCAGTTTCACCGGCACGGAAATCGCCATTGATAAAGTGTCCGCGTGTGGCAATCTCCTGCACGCGCAAGGCATCGATGGAAGACTGATCCATGAAAGCTATCCTTGTTGGTTCGGGTGGTCGGAATCCACGGCTGGGACATGGGGTTCGGGGCGCAGCTTGTTTTTGAACTCGTAGTACAGCGTGCGGAAATGCAGGATCAGGATCAGCACAATCAGGCCGAACAGAATGGCTGCGATGGGCCGGTCGATGAAGTCCAGCGGCGTCTTGACCCGAGCCATTGCGCTGCGAAGCTTGGTTTCCATGATTCCACCCAATACCATGCCCAGGATGATCGGGACGATCGGCAGATCAAGCCGTTTGAGGATCAGACCAAAGACGCCAAACCCCGCAGC
Source organism: Ruegeria sp. D7 (assembly GCF_056534355.1). Lineage (NCBI taxonomy): Bacteria > Pseudomonadati > Pseudomonadota > Alphaproteobacteria > Rhodobacterales > Roseobacteraceae > Ruegeria > Ruegeria sp. D7. The sequence continues at coordinate 32,206 of NZ_JBQFPG010000022.1, read as the reverse complement.
GATCGCGCAATCGGTGATCGAATTGCGCAGGCTGTATACTCCGACAAAAGCAAGGATCAGGATCATCACGCCGAGGAAGCGTGTGGGGATTTGAATGATCTTTAACAGCAGGTTTGTCGAAAACAGCAGAAAGACCAGAACGATCACATTCAGCAGGATCAGCGCCATATATAGGGCCATGACGAAATCCATCTGGTTCTCAAACAGTTGCGGGCCGGGGATCACGTTGTGAACATAGAAGACCGACAGCATCATCGCCGTAAGCGCTTCGCCGGGTATACCGAGGGCGAGTAGGGGGATCATCGCTGCCCCCGGCACGGCGTTGTTCGCGGCTTCGGATGCCACCAACCCTTCGGGCGAGCCATCGCCGAATTTGTCGGGATTTTTCGAGCTTTTCTGAGCATAGGTGTAGGACAGAAACTGCGAAGTGAACTCACCCGTTCCCGGCACCATGCCCATGAATACCCCGATGCTTGAAGAAACGGTAGCGATCCGTTTCAGGCCCAACAGTTCCTTCAAACCTGCAAAGATATTCCCGCTGACATGGGTGTCCTCTGGAGCGTGGTTCTTTTCCAACAGCAAAAGAAAAGCCTGGCTGAGCGCAAACAGGCCCAGCACAACCACGATCAGGTCAACGCCTGACGCAAGCCAACTTTGATCGAATGTATAGCGGCGCGTATATTTGACGGGCTCCAGTCCGACCGTGTTCAAAAAGACGCCAAATGCAGCAAGCATACCTGCTGCAAAGATCTGTCCTCGATGGGCTAAAACGACCAGAACAATACCTAGCAACGCGGCCAAAAAAATCTCGCGGCTGCCAAAATGCGGGGCGATCATGGCCAACACGGGCGAGAGGACCATCAGGCAGATGATGGCAAAGACCCCCCCGAAGAATGAAGCTGAATAAGCCAGCGATAACGCCCTGTGGCCTTGGCCGCGCTTGGTCATTGGATAGCCATCATAGGTCGTCAGCGCATTGACCGCCGTGCCGGGCGTGTTGATCAGGATGGCCGGGATCGCGCCGCCATACATGGATGATCCGTAAATCCCCAACAACAAGGTCAGCCCGACGATGGGCTCAAAGGCAAAGGTTGCGGGCAACAGGATGGCGATGGCAACGGCAGCGCCCACACCGGGCAGCGCGCCGATGATGACACCACCGATCGAGCCGATGAACAAGGCCACGATGACCTGCCATTGCAGCAGGATTGAAACACCGGACAGAAGGGTATCCATACGTGCCTCCCTACAAATATGTCAGCGCAAAGGCGCGGATCGAGTCGGGAAGGTATTCATAGACAGCCCCTGCCGGGATTTTGACTTGCAGAAACGCTCGGAACACGATGGTGACGACGAAGCCGAACAGGGCTGCGATGCCGATCGCGCCCGAGCCTCGAAATCCTGAGCGCAGCGTCAGAAACACCGCGAACAACATGGTGGACAGCAGATAGCCAAGCTGTGGCACCAGTAGGACATAAATCAGGAAATAAGCCACATATTCCAGAGACCGGACCCAAAACCCGACCTCGGCCCAACGACCATCGATCCGATCGGATAAGGCAGAGCTGAGCCAATGTAAAAAGCTGAACAAGACCATGCACCACACGGCAACGGTGGGCCACAGACCGGGTTGAGCAAACCATTTGGTCCGCTTGACGACCTGCGTCTGCTCCCCAAGCTGAGACAGTAGAAACACCGAGAAAGCCAGGAACAATGCGGCAAAGACAATATCACCCGGACGGCGATACCGTTTGAACATGTCCTGAAGCGTTCTTGCGATCATTTCATCCTCCCAGCCCTATGAAGAAGGCGCGGAAATCACTGCCCGCGCCTCGATCCGGGGTGTTACTCGCCTAGAATCTCTTCTATTTTGGCGAATGACGCTTTATCTTGCTCGATCTGGGCATTCGAAGCATCGGGATCCTGCCAATAGATCAGCGCACCGGTTTCTTCGGCAAGCTTTTTAGCCTTGTCCGATTGCAGTGCTTTTTGGGCTGCGGCGGTGATTTTTTCGCGAACCTCGGGCGGCGTGTCTTTGTGAACAAACAATCCGTTCCACAGCGCCAATGGCAGGTCTGGGTTAAGCTCAACCACTGTCGGCGTATCCGGTACCAGAGCGATCCGGTCGCCGCCGATGCTGGCCAGCACGTTCACTTCATCCAGACAGGGCAGAATAAGCTGGAGCGTGGTGTTGATGACATCAACGTCACCGGACGCCAAGGTGTTGCAGTCCAGCGCATCGAACGCGGCTTCGCTGGCAAAGTCGAAACCGCTGCTGACAGCGGCGGCAAAAGTAACCTGCGTGGGTGGCAGAACCGAGCCAAAGTGGCCGAGTGCCACGTCGTTTGACTTGCCGTGTTCCACCAACTCATCCCAGCTTTGGAACGGGGCGTCTTTGCTCGACGCGATTACGAACGGGTAGGTCATGAAGATGCCGATCGGTTCAAACGGGTTCGGGTTCAATTCAGGAATACCAATCTCGGGCCCGATGACCGGAACACCAATCACAAACGACCCGATCGTATAGCCATCCGCCGGTGCTGTGGCGACTTCGACTGCGCCGGGGAAAGGACCACCACCGCCGCCGGGCTTGTTCACAACAGCTGCCGGTACCCCGTACATCGCCTGAAATTCATCTGCGATCATTCTGGTCAGGACATCTTCAAGATCACCCGGAGGCCAAGGAACCACAAAGGATACCGGCTTTTCGGGGTATTCTGCCAAAGCGGCCGTTGCCGAGGCGGCCATCACGGCTGCCGCAATAAACTTTTTCATTTACACCTCCCAGTGTATGGTTCATTATTTGAACCGTGTTAACAATAATAATCTTGCTTTGTTAAGTTCATTCTGTCAAGGATAACCTCAGCGGAAGGAGGCAAAACACATGGGTGCCGCGCTTAATGCCCTAAAAATGCTGGACTTATTCTCAAATACGATGGCCGAAATTGGCCTGAGTCAGGCCGCGCGCCTGTCAGGGTTGAATAAGGCGACAGCCCTGCGTCACCTACGAGCGCTTGAAGAATTCGGGTTGATCGAACAAAACCCGCAGTCAAAGACCTATACCATCGGACCGGCTGCGCTGCGGCTTGCGGCACTGCGCGAGATTGCCAAACCCGGTCTTGAAGGCGCGCGCCAGAAAATGCACTTGGCCATGCAAGAGGTTGGCGAAAGCCTGCACCTAACGCTGCTGGAACAGGGCAGCCTGCAAACCGCCATCGTGGTTGAGACGACCAAGCACAGCGTTCGCGTCAGCCTTGATCCAAGCGAGATCATCCCGGTCAACGCGACTGCGGCGGGTCTATGTATGCTCAGCTTTGGCCCACCTTTCCTGCTGGATCGTCTGGATCAGGAAGCGCAGGTACGTTTCACCGAATCCACCCTGACAGACCCGGATCTGATCAAGGAAAAAGTTGCTCTGATCCAGCGGGCTGGCTGGGCCAACAGCAACGGCAGCTACGAAGAAGGTGTTTTTGGATTTGCGACCCCAATCTTTGGCATCGACCAAGTCGCCCTTGGGACCATTTCGATCGCGGTCCCAGAAATCAGAGCTACCCGTGAACGCCTGCCCGTGATTCTGAAATCCCTTCAATCCCTCTCGCGCGATCTGACCGCAAATTTCGGCGGCCAGATGCCCGAGGCCTTTCCAACCGAGTTCCACCCATCAGCGAAAGTGGACAACCCCCGGAGAACCGCAACATGAAAGACTCCAACTTTCTCAAGGAGAACAACGCCCGCCATTTCTGGCATCCGATGGCGCACCCGGCTGACAGCCGGAACAACCCTCCGACCATTCTGACCGGCGGGGAAGGGGTTAGCATCATCGATGTGGACGGGCACAAGGCCATCGACGCCGTGGGCGGCCTTTGGAACGTCAATCTGGGCTATTCCTGCGATCCGGTGAAACAGGCGATCACTGATCAACTGAATGCGCTGCCGTATTATTCGACCTTCCGGGGCACGAGCAATGACAAGGCGATCGAGCTGTCTTACGAATTGGCGCAGTTCTTTGCCCCTGACGGGCTTACGCGCGCCTTTTTCACCTCGGGCGGATCGGATTCGGTGGAAGTCGCACTAAAGCTGGCACGCCAGTACCACAAAGTTCGGGGTGAGGCCGGTCGCACCAAGTTCATCAGTCTCAAGCAGGGATACCACGGCACCCATTTCGCTGCCGCTTCGGTTAACGGCAATCAGAAGTTCCGCGCCGTGTATGAACCCATGATGCCAGGCTGTTTTCATGTGCCTGCGCCTTGGACCTATCGCAACCCGTTTGACGAAACCGACCCTGAACGCCTGGCTCAGCTTTGCGTCAAAGCGCTTGAAGCCGAGATTGCGTTCCAGGGGGCCAACACGGTTGCCGCCTTCATCATGGAGCCGATTTTGGGCGCAGGCGGCGTAATTCCGCCGCACAAAAGCTTTATGCCCATGGTGCGTGAGGTTTGTTCGAAGAACGGTATTCTGCTGATCTCAGACGAAATCATCACGGCGTTTGGTCGAACCGGTAGTGAAAGCGGAGCGAGACATTGGGGCGTCCAGCCTGACATCATGACGACGGCCAAGGCGATCACCAATGGTTATTTCCCGTTTGGCGCCGCGATGATCTCGGGGGCAGTTGCCGAGGTATTTGAAAATGACACAACCGGGTTGGCATCCGTTGATCAGGGATACACCTATTCCGGTCACCCCGTCGGCGCGGCGGCGGCACTGGCGGCTCTTTCAGAAATCAATCGTCTGCGGATTTGGAAAAACGCTGCAGCACGCGGGGATGAGCTGTTAGAGGGCTTGAAGAAACTGGCTGAAAAGCACGAGGTGATCGGTGACGTCCGAGGGGGCGAGGGCCTTATGTGCGCGCTGGAACTGGTCTCGGACCGCGCAACCAAAGCGCCGATTGCCAAACAACTGCCAATACAGGTGCAAAAGGCAACTTATGAGGATGGTGTGATGGTGCGCGTATCTGGCAACAACATCATCATTTCGCCACCTCTGATTGTCACATCCGACGATGTTGCGAAGATCCTGTCAGCGCTGGATACAGGATTGTCGAGTTTGTAGTCGTCGCGCAGACCCCGCTTGCCAACTGGCGGGGTCAAACCTTAACAGCCTGCAGCTCTTCAAGTAGGTCCAGTAGCTCATCAAGCTTCTCTCGCCCCATCTGCGCCTCAATACTATTTGAAATGGCCAATGACGCTTGAAGGTTGTCTTTCAAAATCTGCCGACCCGCATCTGTAATCATCACCATCGTCCGCCTTTTATCCTGGCTGTCCTGACGACGTGTGACCTGCCCATCGGCTTCCATGCTGCGCAATATTCGCGTCAGGCTGGGCAGCAACAGACAAGCTTCTTTGGCGATAGCGCTTTGCTCGACCTCGCCAAGCTCATCCAGTACGCGCAGGACGCGCCATTTTTGCTCGGATATCTGGATGTCCTGCAGCATGTCCCTGATGGGGGCCATGATCGTTTCGCGGGCGCGCAATAATGCAATAGGAAGCGACCTTGAGGTGCTCTTGGTATGGCTTTGAGTGTTCATGCCGCCTTCTAGTGTGCTGCCCCAGGAAATGCAAAGATTAACAACGCAACTTCTTGACGACATAATCTCAAAATGCTAAACATGTTAATTAATAACGGAGGAATCATGCCGCATTTTCACGTCGAATATTCCTGGAATCTGGAAGACAGGATCGACATGGGCGGTCTGTGCGATTGCATCCGTGCAACGGCCGCTGAGATTGACACCTTTCCGCTAGCAGGCATTCGCGTCCGAGCGATCCGTGTTGATCACTATGCCATCGCAGACGGAAATCCAAAGCATGGGTTCATCGATATCTCGATCCGGCTGCGGGCCGGTCGTTCGCAGGCCGACAAGAAGGACGCAACGCAGCGCATCTTCGAGGCGGCCCGAACCTATCTGGAACCCGCCATGAGCCAGCATTCCATCGCGCTGTCGCTTGAGATGCGCGACATCGATCCCGACCTCTCCCCCAAAACCGGCACGATCCGCGACCATCTGGAGGCCTGACCATGAGTGACCTGCACAAGAATATTGAACGGCTTGATGGTTTCCTTGCCCGTTTCAAGAAGACCGGGATCAAGAACCGGATCGCAGGAGAAGATCAAGATGGGTCAGCAGGGGTGTTTCAGACGATCTCTCCGGTGGATAAATCGGTGATCTGCGACGTCGCCCATGGCACTACGGAAGATGTCGATACAGCAGCACAGGCCGCGCATGAGGCCTTTGCAGATTGGCGCGACATGCCCGCCCCGGAGCGCCGCCGGATATTGCTGAATGTTGCAGATGCGATTGAGGCAAGAGCCGAAGAGATCGCGCTGTGCGAATGCTGGGATACCGGCCAGACCCTGCGCTTTATGTCCAAAGCCGCCCTGCGAGGGGCTGAGAATTTTCGCTATTTTGCCGATCAGGTGGTTCAGGCGCGGGATGGTCAACACCTGAAATCACCGACACTGATGAACATAACCACCCGCGTCCCAATCGGGCCCGTTGGTGTCATCACGCCGTGGAACACCCCGTTCATGCTTTCGACATGGAAGATCGCTCCGGCACTGGCCGCTGGCTGTACGGTCGTCCACAAACCAGCTGAAGATTCACCGCTGTCTGCGCGGCTATTGGTCGAAATCGCGGAAGAAGCCGGTCTGCCCAAGGGTGTGCTGAACACTGTCAACGGTTTTGGTCCAGACGCCGGTAAGCGGCTGACCGAACATCCATTGATCAAAGCCATTGCCTTTGTCGGTGAAAGCCGTACTGGCAGCATCATTACCAAGCAAGGCGCAGATACGCTGAAACGGATGCATCTGGAGTTGGGCGGTAAGAACCCGGTCATCGTCTTTGACGACGCCGACATGGATCGCGCGCTGGATGCGGTGATCTTCATGATCTATTCGATCAACGGCGAACGCTGCACGTCTTCTTCGCGGTTGCTGGTACATGATACAATCAAGGAAGAGTTCGAAGCCAAGCTGATCGAGCGCGTGAACAATATCAAAGTCGGCCACCCGTTGGACCCTGCAACCGAGATTGGTCCTCTTGTAACGGAAGAGCATTACAACAAGGTCACTTCATACTTCGACATCGCCAAGGAAGACGGCGCGACCGTCGCGGCCGGTGGCGTCAAGGTGGGCGAAGAGGGGTACTTCGTACGGCCCACCCTGTTTACTAACGCTAACAATCAAATGCGCATCGCACGCGAGGAAATCTTTGGCCCTGTCCTGACCGTGATCCCGTTCTCGACTGAGGAGGAGGCGCTGCAGATCGCAAATGACACGCAATATGGGCTGACCGGCTATGTCTGGACCAACGATCTGACCCGCGCGTTACGTTTCACGGACAAGCTTGAGGCCGGAATGATCTGGGTGAACTCGGAAAACGTGCGCCATCTGCCCACACCGTTTGGCGGGGTCAAAGCATCCGGCATCGGGCGCGACGGCGGCGACTGGAGCTTTGAGTTCTACATGGAACAAAAGCATGTCGGCTTTGCCACAGGCCAGCACAAGATCATGCAATTGGGTAAGCTATAGCGGCCCCTCAGACGACAATCGCGCGAAAAACCTTAACTCCAGGAGCAGACCATGGGAGAAATCGTTCTTGCCGCCAAAATGACCCATGTGCCGACTCTGCTCATGTCTGAGCAGGAAGGCCCGGTTAAAGGCAAACGCCAGCCTGCCATTGATGGTCACCGCAAAATCGCGCGCCGTGCAAAAGCGCTGGGGGCGACCACGGTGATCATCTGCGACACGCATTGGGTGATCAATGCCGGGTTCCACATCAACGCTAATGAAAAATTCGAAGGTCTGTTCACGTCGAACGAGTTCCCGCAGTTCATCCAGGACCTGCCCTATTCCTATGAGGGCAATCCTGAAATGGGTGATGCCATCGCAAAGATCGCGTCGGACAAAGGCGTCTACACTTTAGCGCATCACTTGGACAGTCTCGAACTGGAATACGGTACGCTGGTCCCGATGCGCTTCATGAGCCGCGAGCATGATATGAAAGTCGTCTCAGTCGCGGCCTGGGCCACGGTGCATAGCCATGACGAAAGCCGGGTCATTGGTGAGGCCATCCGTGAAGCGGTTGAGGCCAGCAATGAAAAGGTGCTGTTGGTCGCGTCAGGCTCGTTGTCGCACAAGATCTGGGCGAACAAGGATTATGCCGCCAATAACGGCACTTTCACCATCAGCTCGGAATTCAACCGGCAGATGGACTTGCATGTGCTCGAGATGTGGAAGAACGGCGACCACGCCACGTTCCTGAAAATGCTGGGCGACTATGCCAATTTCTGCTGCGGCGAAGGCTCGATGCATGACACGTCGATGCTCTACGGAGCGTTGGGTTGGGACGCCTATGACAAAAAATGCGAGGTTGTGACCGAGTATTTCCCAAGTTCCGGCACTGGTCAGACCAACGTCATCTTCCCCGTTTAACAGGAGGTTTCAATGCCCGTTCCAGCCCCCAACCTGTACCCAGACTTCAACACGATCCGGCTAAGCCATGTTTGCCTGAACGTCAGCGATCTTGTTGCTTCGCGCAAATTCTACTCGGAGATTCTGGGTTTGCAGGTCTCGGACGAAAGCGACACACATGTCTACCTGCGCGCTATGGAGGAACGTGGACATCACTGTGTGATCCTGCAGAAATCCGATCAGCCGGGCACCGTTGAAGTCATGGGTTTCAAAACCTTCGACGAAGAGGATCTGGATCGGGCCGAGGCGTATTTTCAATCCAAAGGCCGACCGACCTCATGGGTTGATCGCCCCTATCAGGGCCGGACTCTGCTAACCTCGGACAATATGGGCATACCGCTAGAGTTCTATCACAAGATGGGTCGCCTGGAGCCGATCCATCAGAAATACGCGCTCTATCGTGGTGTGAAACCGCTACGGATCGATCACTTCAACTGCTTCTCGACCAATGTCGATGACAGTGTCGCATTCTACAGTGATTTCGGGTTCCGCGTGACCGAGTATACGGAAGACGAAGACAGCAAGAAACTGTGGGCCGCGTGGATGCACCGCAAGGGTGGGGTGCATGATATGGCCTTCACCAATGGCAAAGGCCCACGGATGCACCACGTGGCCTTCTGGGTGCCAACACCGCTGAACATCATCGATCTGCTCGATCTAATGGCCACCACCGGCTATGTGGACAACATCGAACGCGGCCCGGGGCGACATGGTATTTCGAATGCTTTCTTCCTGTATATACTCGATCCCGACGGACACCGGATTGAGATTTATTGCTCGGATTATCAGACCGTTGACCCCGATCTGGAGCCGATCAAATGGGACCTGAAGGACCCGCAGCGTCAGACGCTCTGGGGCGCTCCGGCGCCACGCAGTTGGTTTGAACACGGCACATCCTTTGTCGGTGTGGATGTAAACGAGCCAGACCTGTCTGCGTCTCCCATCATCGCACCGTAAGCAAAGTATGCTTGATCTAAAACTCTCAGTATGGGCGGGTTCCATAACGCCTAGGAGGCCTGATGCGCATTGCAACCTACACTGCCAACGGTGAAACATTTTTTGGTGCGATCACAGATGAAGGCGCGGTCGCACTAAACAGCGAATTTGCCGAGTTCAAAAGCCTCTACGAGGTTGTCGCCGCCGGGGCGTTTGGCCAATTGACCAAGGCTGCCGCAGGAAAGCCCGTAACCCACACGGATTTCACCTTTGAGATGGTGATGCCGGATGTCCGCCGTATTCTGTGCGTTGGCGTGAACTTTCCAGATCGCAACGCGGAATACAAAGATGGCAGTGCCCAGCCGAAATACATGTCGCTGTTTCCGCGCTTCGCCAGCGGATTTACCGGCCATAATCGCCCTCTGATCCGCCCGCCCGAAAATCACACGCTGGATTACGAGGGCGAAGTGGCCATCGTGATCGGCAAAGCAGGCCGCCGGATTTCGCAGGACGATGCCTATGACCATATCGCTGCCCTGACCCTGTGCAACGAAGGGACAATCCGCGATTGGGTTCGCCACGCCAAGTTCAACGTCACGCAAGGCAAGAACTGGGACAAATCGGGCGCCATCGGCCCTTGGCTGGTCCCTTTCAATGACGCTGCCCAGTTGGATGACGCCCGCATTCAGACTCATGTGAATGGTGAATTGCGTCAGGACGATACGTTGAACCGAATGATGTTCCCGATCCGGCGCGAGATTGAATACATCCCGACCTTTATGACGCTTCAACCGGGCGATATCATCGTTACCGGCACCCCAACCGGCGCAGGTGCACGATTTGATCCGCCAAAATACCTGGCTCCCGGCGATGTGGTTGAGGTATCCGTCGATGGGATAGGCACCCTGCGCAACACCATCGAGGATGAGCAGATATGACCCCCGAAGACCATGCGCGCGCTGCCGCCGATCTGCTGAACGCGGAAAGGACGCGACAGCAGATCGGTCTACTGACATTGCGGTATCCCGAAATGGCGATGGATGACGCTTATGAAGTGCAGAATGCCATCTATCGGGCCAAGCTGGCGGAAGGGCGCAAGGTCATCGGCTGGAAGATCGGGCTGACCTCGAAAGCGATGCAATATGCTTTGAATATCGACATTCCTGATAGTGGTATCCTGTTTGACAACATGGCCTTTGAAAATGGCGGGACCGTTCCCGCAGGTCGTTTCATCCAACCACGTATCGAAGCCGAGATCGCCTTTGTCATGAAGGAGGCCATTGGTGGCGCCGATGTGAGCCGCGATCAGGTTTTGCGGGCGACCGACTATGTTACTCCGTCCATCGAAATCCTCGACACTCGTATTAAGCGGGCAGACCCTGGGACTGGAAAGTCCCGCACTGTATTCGACACAATCAGCGACAACGCCGCAAATGCCGGCATTGTACTAGGGGCGGAACGCCACCCAGCGGATGCATTTGACCTGCGATGGGTAGGGGCCCTAACCTTCCGCAACGGCGAAATCGAGGAAACCGGCCTGGGTGCGGGCGTATTGAATGATCCGGTCGAAAGTGTGGTCTGGCTTGCCCGTCGCATGGCGCAATACGGCCAGAGCATTGAACCCGGCCACGTAATCCTGTCCGGCAGCTTCATTCGCCCGATCGAATGCCCATCGGGTGCGGAAATCCACGCCGATTTCGGATCGTTCGGATCCGTCGACATCAATTTTGCCTAAAGGAGCAGCGACATGCCCTCACCAAAAAACACCTTTAAGGCTGCATTGAAGGCTGGAAAGCCTCAGGTCGGGTGCTGGATCGGAATGGCCGACGCATATGCAGCAGAAATTTCCGCGACCGCAGGGTTCGATTGGTTGTTGGTCGATGGCGAACACGCACCAAACGACCTGCGCTCGACCCTTGAACAGGTGCGAGTGATCGAAAGTTCGGGCAGCGCGCCAGTCGCACGTCTACCGATTGGTGAGACATGGATGATCAAGCAATATCTCGACGCGGGTGTTCAGAGTATTCTGGTGCCGATGGTCGAAAGCGCTGATCAGGCGCGCGAACTGGTGCGAGCGGTGCAATACCCCCCACGCGGCGTCCGAGGTGTGGGATCATCCCTTGCGCGGGCTTCGCAATTTGCCAAAATCCCGGACTACCTCGATACGGCGGATGAGCAGATTTGTCTGCTGGTACAGGTAGAGAACAACGCGGGCATGGCCGCTCTGGACGACATTCTGACAATTGATGGAGTAGACGGAGTTTTCATCGGACCTGCAGATCTGGCCGCCGACATGGGTCATATCGGCAACGCCGGGCATCAAGATGTTGTGGAGGCCATTGAAGACGCGCTGACCCGCATCGTCGCGGCAGGTAAAGCCGCGGGTATCCTAACACTGGACCCTGCAATGCAGCGTAGGTGTCTTGAGATCGGCGTGACCTTTCTGGCCACTGAAATTGACGTCACCCTTTTCGCAAAAAGCATGCGCGCCAAAGCGCAAAACGGCCTCGCGCTTTTGCCGCGACAAAACGCTATCGGATCGGCGACAACAGAAAATGCCAGCAAGTACTTACAGCAATTGTGCAAACATTGGTCACATAAGGGACAGGTCGAGTTCGATGCAGATACTGGAACCGTTTCTTTTGGCAGTGGCAATGTCGTCGAACTAAAGGCGACGCCAGTAGCGCTGGAAGTTTGCGCCTCGGCGCATCAACGCGGTGACCTAGACAGTTGGAAGACGGTGATTTCCGATCACCTAAAACGGTTTGCCTTTCGCGAAGAGCTTGAACTGAACTGGGATGACTAGCGACTTTTGCTAAGCTGGATATCGCAGAAAAACAAAGAGGCCCATCAGGAACTTTGTTTTTGGTCGGAGTGAGAGGATTCGAACCTCCGACCCCTGCCTCCCGAAGGCAGTACTCTTGCGTATCGGCAGGGCTCGCCCAGTATAAATCGGTATTCTAACTTTATGTTTTACAAAATAAATTACCGGCTACTGAGTCTCAAGAGGTTCTGAGGGGTATTTCAGTCGGGGCTGCCCGAGGGGACACATTGGCAACTGAAAAACGAAAGCTTACTGATGCTTTTCTACGCTCGATCGAGCCTGAAAAAGCGCGGTTCGAGATCGTCATTTGGGACATTGAAGTAACGGAGCTTGGACTCCGCGTCAGAAGTCAAAGCATGTCTTACATAGTGCTATATTGCCCGGTAAGGCAGAGACGCGCGGCCAATGCGAAGCGGTTCAAGATCGCCTCTCCTAATTCGATTGCAAATGTCAAAGGGGCACGCGGGATGGCACTCGCAGTTTTGGGCAAGTTTGCATCAGGGGAAGATCCAAACGCAAAGCGCGGAGAAGAGAAGCGACGGACTCTCTCAACTGTCAAAGAACTGTTGGATCGATATGACCAGCTTCTAGAGCGCCGCAAATATGTGACCCATATCGACGTACTAAGTCTGCTTCGAAGTCGTCTCCGCCCTTTGCTCGGTCGCGCGATTTCAGAGGTCAAAACATGGGAATATGCTGAAATCATCGAGCGTCTGGATAAGAGAAGTGGTGGAACAGCTGGTGGCACTTTTCGCACGCACTGCTCCATTTTTTGAACTGGCGCACATTCGATGCCCGTGTTCTGGAGGTCAATCCGCTGGCTGAATATCAGAGCCGTCTGAACACTCGATCAGAGCGCGTCAAGAAATCTGAGATGGGTCGAGCCTAAACTGACGAAGAGCTTCGTACCATCTAGATAACAGCTGATCCGGAATCCTCATTCGGACGACTCGTGCGCTACCTGATTCTAACAGGCTGTCGGCGCGATATCCGCGCCTCTTGAACGAACGTATCGTCAACGAGGGCTTCAATGCACTGGAAGAACTTATTGAATTCGCTGCAATTGTGGAGACCCAACCAAAGAGTGGGGCTAAGATAAAGGTGCTGGCAATCTCTCGCTTCTTTTAAAACACCGTGCACAATATCTTCGTAGGTTCGCTGTACGGCCTCCTAGACTTCGATCGAGCTCTGGGAACAACTCCTAAAGTACGAGTTTTTCCGACGCACGATCCTGGTTAGTGATTGCTAATTTGAGGCCAACGATGCCTAAAACCAACATACGAATAACCCGAAGCATACATTTCTTATACACTAATCAGGCGGGAAGCAGTCATTCGCTGCGATCGAGGCCTCACATGGTTCTAGCTGTCAAAGCGGACCTTCGATTTCGCCTGGTCTGCTGAAGTGCAATTGGCCCTTCCAAAACCAATGGGTGACGCAAAGGACAAACCAATGATTCGACTCAATGCGCGACCGCGGTGTTCACGGCAGATTTCTTTGTTGGCATGTAGAAAAACTGTGCAGACATTCCACTACTTACAAAAATAAGCTGATAAATTGGGCGAACCGCTAGCCTGCTCGCGAGTTTGATGATCTTGAAATTGCGATCAACTCAAGCTTGAGTTCGATTGAGTCTTCATGAAACAACACCTGACTGTCGTTGTCGTCGAGCAAAATCAAGAACGTGCTTTTGCAATTGTAGATGCCTTGAAAGAGACTGGAGACGTAGATGTTTCTGTGATCGGCAACGTCTCTGGGTTAGCACGTAAAATTGCAACGCAAAGCCCAGACATTGTCCTGATCGATATAGACAACCCCTCTCGAGATATGTTGGAAGAACTTACCGTTGCTTCGGGCCCATTGGAACGACCCGTGGCTATGTTCGTCTCAGGCGCCGCAGGCGGATTGGCAAAAGCTGCTGTTGAGGCCGGTGTATCGGCCTATGTTGTCGATGGATTGCAAGCTGAGCGAATTAAACCTGTTATCGATACCGCCATCGCTCGGTTTCAGGTGCTGCGCCAGATGCGGACTGAACTTGCAGAAACCCGCCGTGCGCTTGAAGAGCGTAAAGTGATCGACCGCGCAAAAGGTTTGCTGATGAAAGCCAAGGGCATTTCGGAAGATGAAGCCTATGCGCTACTCCGAAAAACCGCGATGAACCAAAACCGCCGCGTCGCCGAGGTGGCCGAAGCCTTGGTCACTGCTTCGGGGTTGTTGTCATGAGAACCGTAACACTGCCCGTCGCGTATATGCCGCTTGTCGACGCGGCCCCATTGATCGTCGCGCGCGAGATGGGGTTCGACCATGCTGAAGGCATCTCGCTGGACCTGCGTCCGGCGCCATCGTGGTCCTCTCTGCGCGATATGCTGGCCTTTGGGCATGTGGACGCGGCGCATCTACTATCGCCTGTCCCCGTTGCGATGGCTTTGGGTCTTGGTGGAATCGCGACACCGCTATCCGCGGTATCTGTCCTGTCTTTGAATGGCAATGTTATCGGTGTTGGAACGCAATTGGCCGAGCGATTGATCGACCAGGGCTATGGTTTTGATTTCACTGATGCCGCTGCAGCTGGGGCTGCACTGGCAAAAGCTGCCGATGAAGTCTTGGTGTTTGGCGTGCCTTTCCCATTTTCAATGCATGTCGAGCTGCTGCGCTATTGGATTGCGGGAACCAAACTGGCCTCAAAACAGGTCGAAATCCGTACCGTCCCGCCGCCACTCATGGCGCAGGCGCTTGCGGGAGGCGAGATCGATGCCTTTTGCGTGGGCGAGCCTTGGGGCTCCTTCGCAGTGGACGACAGTGTTGGCGCACTGCTGTTGCCCGGAAAGGCGATCTGGACTTGTGCACCTGAAAAGGTGTTGGCAGTCAGAAACGACTGGGCCGAGACGGAACCGCATTTGCTGGGAAGTCTCATGCGGACTGTATGGCGTGCGGGACGCTGGCTGTCAAACACGGACAGCCGAACAACCGCGTCCGAGATGCTGTCACGCAAAACCTACCTCAATGTCTCACCCGAGCTGATCGACCGAGCGTTAATGGGTGAGTTCGCCATATCTGCACGCGGCGAGCAACGCAGTGTGGAAGGGTTTGTCGAGTTTTTTGACGGTGCTGCCACCTTCCCGTGGCGTAGTCAGGCAAAATGGGTCGCGCATCAATTGGCGCTAAGAAACGGGCTGGACGTCGGGACAGCGGAACGACAAGCAGCCAAGGTCTTTCGAAGTGATCTCTATCGTCGGGAGTTGCAAGGGCTTGGTGTGGAAACACCCGGCGCATCCGAGAAACTTGAAGGAGCTTTGTCTGAGTCGACGGCCGTTGCCTCAGCCAATGGCAGCCTGATTCTGTCTCGGAACGTCTTCTTCGACCGGCGCATTTTCGAGCCCGCAGGGTAAGATTGCACAATTTTTTTGCAGCGCAGCATCTCTTTTTGCTGCGCTGCAGAATTCTCGAAGTGAAGATGTCAAAAAATGATGACGTCGCACTGCGCGTCTGACTTAATCGGGACATCGGAAGGCAACGACGCCCACCGACGGAATTCGCCCACAATCCAGGGCACCTTAGAAGAGCAAAGCCGCTCGACCATCCGCCACCTCCTCCCGGCGGACTGTGTCGGCGGCTTTTTTTGTTTGCCCATGGGGTTGGGCTGAACCGAAAGGGATCGAGATGAAAAAGCTTCTTTTAGGCCTCGCCGCGACGACGGCGCTTGTGTCTCCAGCACTGGCCGAATTGGAACTGGAAAAAGACGAGCTGACCTTTGGCTTTATCAAACTGACCGACATGGCGCCGCTGGCTGTCGCCTATGAGAATGGGTACTTTCTGGACGAAGGCCTGTTCGTGACGCTGGAAGCACAAGCAAACTGGAAGGTGCTGTTGGATGGCGTGATTGACGGACAGCTTGACGGCGCACATATGCTGGCTGGACAACCATTGGCCGCAACCATCGGGTATGGGACCGAAGCCCATATCATCACGCCATTCTCAATGGACCTGAACGGCAACGGCATCACCGTCTCCAACGAGATTTGGGAAGAGATGAAGCCGAACATCCCGGTGATGGACGACGGCCGTCCCCAGCATCCGATCAGCGCCGAGGCTCTGGCCCCGGTTGTCGAGAAGTACAAATCAGAAGGCAAGCCCTTCAACATGGGCATGGTCTTCCCGGTTTCGACCCATAACTACGAGCTGCGCTATTGGCTGGCCGCCGGTGGTCTGCATCCGGGTTACTACAGCCCTGAAAACGTGACCGGTCAGATTGGTGCGGATGTGTTCCTGTCGGTGACCCCTCCACCGCAGATGCCTGCCACGTTGGAGGCCGGCACGATCTATGGCTATTGCGTGGGCGAGCCGTGGAATCAGCAGGCTGTGTTCAAGGGTATCGGCGTTCCGGTTATTACCGACTACGAGCTGTGGAAGAACAACCCCGAAAAGGTCTTTGGTCTCAATGCCGAGTTCGCAGAACAGTACCCCAACACCACTCTGGCCGTGACCAAGGCCCTGATCCGCGCAGCGATGTGGCTGGACGAGAACGAAAATGCCAACCGCCCTGAAGCCGTCGAGATTCTGAGCCGGGCTGAATATGTGGGTGCGGACTATGAGGTTATCGCCAACTCGATGACCGGCACGTTTGAGTATGAGAAGGGCGACAAGCGTGAGGTCCCCGATTTCAACGTGTTTTTCCGCTACAACGCGACCTATCCGTTCTACTCGGACGCCGTTTGGTACCTGACGCAGATGCGCCGCTGGGGGCAGATTGCCGAGTCCAAGCCCGACAGCTGGTATGACGAGGTCGCCAAGTCCGTCTACAAACCCGAGATCTATTTGGAAGCCGCCCGCTTGCTGGTCGACGAAGGTCTGGCGAATGAAGCCGACTTCCCCTGGGACAGCGATGGTTACAAAGCGCCGACCGCAGCTGAGGAGATCATTGACGGCATCGCTTACGACGGACGCACACCCAACGCCTATCTCGAAAGCCTGTCCATAGGCCTGAAGGGCGAGCAGAAGATCATCGGCTCGGACGTGCAAGGCTAATTCCCCAAAACCCGCGCCCGGCCCGCGCCGGGCGCAGCCCCCAAAGTGCCCCGCCATCGCAAGGACACATCAGATGACAACGGTCGATCCCGAATTCAACGCAGACGCCGCCCGAGAGGAACGTCGCGCCCGCCTTTTCACCCGCATCAATGCAGCCGACAAATGGTTCCAGGTGCTGGGACTCAGCTGGGCCACACCCATCCTGAAAGCTGCTGCCGGAGACAATCCCCGCGCTCAGATGACCGAGATATGGCGGTTGCTGATCGTGCCTCTGTTGTCGATCTGCGCCTTCTTGTTGCTGTGGGGAACGCTGGCCCCCAAGGTGCAGACCTCTCTCGGCGCGGTTCCGGGGCCGGCGCAGGTTTGGGAAGAGATGGTCAGCCTGAACCAGGATGCCAAGGCCAAAGCGGCCAAACGCGCGAAGTTCGAGGCCATGGTCGAGAAGCGCAATCAGAAATTCATTGACGCTGGCCAGCCGGAGAAAGTGAAAGAGGTCGCCTTCACGGGTGCTCCGACCTATTACCAGCAAATCTGGACTTCGATCAAAACAGTGTTTTTTGGGTTTCTGATCGCCACCGTCATCGCGGTCCCACTTGGTATCGCGGCCGGCCTGTCTCCGACTGCAAATGCAGCCCTAAACCCGCTAATCCAGATCTTCAAACCGGTCTCGCCTCTGGCCTGGTTGCCGATCGTCACGATGATCGTCTCGGCCGTTTACGTCACCAATGACGGCTGGTTCGCGAAATCCTTCCTGATCTCGGCCATTACCGTGACTCTGTGTTCGCTATGGCCCACATTGATCAATACATCTTTGGGTGTAGCCTCCATCGATAAGGACCTGGTGAATGTCTCCAAAGTCCTGAAAATGAACACCTATACCAAGATCACCAAACTGGTGCTGCCCTCTGCCCTGCCTCTGATCTTCACCGGCCTGCGCCTGTCACTGGGCGTCGGCTGGATGGTTCTGATTGCGGCGGAAATGCTGGCGCAGAACCCCGGTCTGGGCAAATTCGTCTGGGATGAGTTCCAGAACGGTTCCTCCAGTTCGCTCGCCAAGATCATGGTTGCGGTCTTCACCATCGGTATCATCGGCTTCCTGCTGGACCGGGTGATGTACGCGCTGCAATCCTTGTTTACCTTCACAAACAACCGGTGAGTGCGATGAGCATCCTAAGTTTCAAGAACGCCTCGAAATCCTTCGGTGAAGGCACCGCTCGCACGGATGTGCTGAAAGGCATCGATCTGAACGTGCAAGAGGGTGAGTTTCTGGTGATCCTTGGCTTCTCGGGCACTGGCAAGACGACCCTGATCAATCTGATGGCCGGGCTGGATAGCCCAACCAGCGGAGAGGTCACGTTCAAAGGTACCCCGATCAAAGGGCCGGGCCCGGAGCGGGGCGTGATCTTCCAGAACTACTCGCTGATGCCGTGGCTGACGGTCAGCGGCAATGTGGGTCTGGCGGTTGATACGGTCTTCCCGGGTCTCAGCAAGACCGAGAAAGCCGAGAAAGTCGCGCATTATGTACAGATGGTTGGCCTCAGCCATGCCGCCACACGCCGTCCGGCCGAGCTGTCGGGTGGCATGCGCCAGCGGGTCAACGTGGCGCGTGCGTTGTCGATGAACCCCGAAGTTTTGTTGCTGGATGAGCCTCTGTCGGCGCTCGACGCGCTGACCCGCGCCAATCTGGCTGATGAGATCGAACACATTTGGGAAGCCGACAAAAAAACCTGCGTACTGATCACCAATGATGTGGACGAGGCAATCATTCTGGCCGACCGCATCATTGCCCTGAACCCGGATGGCACACTGGGGCAGGAATTCCCTGTCTCAATCCCGCGTCCGCGCGAACGCGCTGCGATGAACAATGACGAGACTTTCAAACGCCTGCGCGCGGACGTCACCAAATACCTGATGGATGTGGGGATCGAGGCCAAGGTCGAAGGCTCGCGTATCCTCCCGGATGTCACTCCAATCCACGGTGTTCCAACGGCGGTGGCCGAGGCGCAAAAGGGGCTGATCGAGAACCGCTTCCTCGACTTCTCGCAGCTTCACAAGGTGTATCCGACGCCCAAAGGCCCTCTGACCGTGGTCGAGGATTTCGAACTGAAGATCGACAAGGGCGAGTTCATCTCGCTGATCGGCCATTCGGGTTGTGGCAAGTCCACGGTTTTGACCATGGCGGCGGGGCTGAACGACATCTCGAAGGGTGCGATCAAGCTGGATGGCCGTCACGTCGAAGGGGCCGATCCCGAACGCGCGGTGGTGTTCCAATCCCCCAACCTGTTCCCATGGTTAACCGCCAAGGAGAACGTCGCGATTGGGGTGGACAAGGTCTATCCAAAGGCCAGCATGGCCGAGCGTCAGGATGTGGTCGAATACTATCTGGAACGGGTCGGTTTGGCTGACGCGATGGACAAATCCGCAAGCGACCTATCGAACGGCATGAAGCAACGCGTCGGCATCGCCCGTGCTTTTGCTCTGTCCCCCAAACTGCTGTTGCTCGATGAGCCCTTCGGCATGCTCGACAGCCTGACCCGATGGGAATTACAGGAAGTCCTGATGGAGGTCTGGTCCCGCACCAAGGTCACTGCGATCTGCGTTACCCACGACGTGGATGAGGCGATCTTACTGGCCGATCGCGTGGTGATGATGACCAACGGTCCGCAGGCAACGATCGGCAAGATCACCAAGGTTGAGCTGCCGCGTCCGCGCACGCGAAAAGCCCTTCTGGAGCATCCGGATTACTATGCTTACCGGCAGGAAGTCCTCGATTTCCTCGAAGAATATGAACATGGCGCCAAGCCCAAAACACCCGCCCCCAAGGCGATTGCAGCGGAGTGAAATCATGAAGCAAAGACTTGTTGTCATAGGCGCGGGTATGGCCTCAGGCCGGGTGTTGGAACACCTGACCGACGCCGCGCCGGATACGTTCGACATCACCCTGTTCAACGCCGAGCCGCGCGGGAACTACAACCGCATCATGCTCAGCCCGGTACTCTCGGGCGAGAAAACCTATGAAGAGATCGTCACCCATGACGACGCGTGGTATTCCGCGCGGGGCATTGCCTGCCGCTTTGGTGAAAAGGTCGCGAAGATCGACCGCGAGATGAAGGTGGTCGAAGGTCAGAACGGCCACGTTCCCTATGACAAGCTGGTGATTGCGACCGGGTCTAACCCGTTCATGATCCCTCTGCCAGGGCATGATCTGGAGGGTGTGATTGCCTACCGCGATCTGGAAGACACCGAGCAGATGATAGGCATGGGCCCTGACAACAAGGTGGTCGTGATCGGCGGCGGCTTGCTGGGGCTCGAGGCCGCCGCGGGTATGGCTGCCCATGGCGTTGACGTGACAGTGGTGCATATCATGGGTCACCTGATGGAGCGACAGCTGGACGAGGCCGCAGGCTACCTGCTGAAGAAATCGCTGGAAGACAAAGGCATCAGGATTTGCCTGCAGGCGAACTCTAAAGAAATCCTCGGACAGGACGGAAAGGTCCGCGCGCTGCTTCTGGACGACGGGACCGAATTGCCCTGTGATCTGCTTGTCATGGCCGTGGGTATCCGCCCCAACACAGCTCTGGCGCAAGAGGCTGGGCTGGCCACCGGGCGCGGTATCCATGTGGATGACCAGATGCTAACTTCGGATTCGGATGTCTTTGCGGTAGGTGAATGCGTCGAACATGACGGGGCGGTCTTCGGTCTTGTCGCGCCGCTTTACGATCAGGCGAAAGTGGCTGCGCAGGCTTTGTTGGGTGAAGAGGCTGCGTTTGCTCAGAAAACCCTATCGACCAAGTTGAAGGTCACCGGCTGCGATCTGTTCAGTGCGGGGGATTTTGCGGATGGGCCGGGGCGCGAGGATATCGTGTTCCGCGACCCCTCGCGCGGGGTCTACAAACGGCTTGTGATTGAAGAGGATCGGCTGGTCGGCGCGGTCATGTATGGTGACACCACTGATGGCAGCTGGTTCTTTGGCCTCATCAAAGACGGCGCCAGCGTAGAAGAAATGCGCGAGACGCTGATCTTCGGACCCGCATATCAGGGGGGCGACACTGCGGACCCTCTCTCAGCCGTTGCAGCATTGCCGCATGAGGCGGAGATTTGCGGCTGCAACGGCGTATGCAAAGGTGACATCGCCGAGGCGATCAATGCGGGGGCGGGTGATCTGGGCGCGGTGCGCACGACCACAAAGGCTAGCGCATCCTGCGGAACTTGCACAGGATTGGTTGAGCAATTGTTGCAGGTCACTCTGGGCGACGCGTTCCAGATGCCTGCCGCGCAGCCGGTCTGCGGATGCACCGACCTGACTCATGAGGATGTGCGACGCCTGATCAAAGGGCAGGAGTTAAAAAGCCAGGCTGCCGTCTGGCAGGAACTGGGTTGGACGACGCCCAATGGCTGCCATGTCTGTCGGCCCGCGATCAACTACTACCTGCTGGCCGACTGGCCGCTGGAATACCAAGACGACCCACAAAGCCGTTTCGTCAATGAACGCAAACACGCCAACATCCAGAAGGATGGCACGTTCAGCGTTGTACCGCGTATGTGGGGCGGGATCACCACGCCCGACGAACTGCGCGCGATTGCAGATGCGGCGGATAAATACGATGTTCCCACCGTCAAGGTCACGGGCGGTCAGCGGATCGATCTGCTGGGCGTCAAAGGCGAAGATCTGCCCGCCATGTGGTCAGACCTGAACAAAGCCGGGCTGGTCTCTGGCCACGCCTATTCCAAAGGTCTGCGCACGGTCAAAACCTGCGTCGGCACCGATCATTGCAGGTTTGGTACTCAGGACAGCACCGGGCTTGGCATAAAGCTTGAAAGAATCCTGTGGGGGTCGTGGACGCCGCACAAGCTGAAGCTGGCCGTATCTGGCTGCCCTCGAAACTGTGCCGAGGCGACCTGCAAGGACATCGGCGTGGTCTGCGTCGAATCTGGCTATCAGATCAGCATCGGCGGGGCCGCAGGGATGGATGTCAAAGAGACCGAGCTACTCTGTCAGATTCCCACCGAAGAAGAAGCGGTCGAGATCGTGATGGCCGTCACGCAAGCCTATCGCGAAGGCGGCAAGTATCTGGACCGTTTATATAAATGGCTGGGTAAGGTGGGCATGGACTGGGTCAAGGTGCAGGTCGTGGACGACCTTGAAAATCGCGCGGCCCTCGTCGCGCGGTTTGAACTGTCGCAAAACATCTACCGCAAAGACCCGTGGGCCGAACACGTCAAAGAAAAAGCGCAAACCTACGCGCCAATTGCAGATTTCACACTGGAGGCCGCAGAATGAGCTGGATCGACATCGGACATATCGACGAGGTTCCCTTGCGTGGGGCGCGTCTTGTCAAGACGCATATCGGCTGCATCGCTGTCTTCCGTACTGCCGAGGTGGAGGTCTATGCCGCGACCAACAGCTGTCCGCACAAGGGCGGTCCTTTGTCTGAGGGTATCGTGCACGGACAGTCGGTGACCTGTCCTTTGCACAATTGGGTATTTGACCTGAATACGGGCGAGGCGCAAGGCGCGGATGATGGCCGCATCACCATCTATCCCGTGCGCATTGAAGACGACCGTATCCTGTTAGACGACAGCGCAGTTACCCGGCGGAGCGCCGCCTGATGGACGGAAGTGGTCTGCCTGAAGTTCGCTCGACTTGCGCCTATTGCGGGGTCGGCTGCGGTGTGCTTTTGCGGCCCGATGGGGCCGGAGGCTTGACCGTTCGCGGCGATCCGGATCATCCAGCGAATTTTGGGCGTTTGTGCTCGAAAGGATTGGCTTTGGGCGAAACAGTTGGGCTGGAACATCGGTTGCTGGCTCCTCGCGCCTTCGGCCGAGACACAAACTGGGACAACGCGCTGCAACTGGTCGCAGATCGGTTTTCTGCCGCAATCAAGAACTATGGACCGGACAGCGTGGCATTTTACGTCTCGGGGCAGTTGCTGACAGAGGATTATTACGTCGCCAACAAGCTGATGAAGGGTTTTATGGGGTCGGCCAACATCGACACCAATTCTCGACTGTGTATGGCGTCAACTGTGGCCGGACACAAACGCGCCTTTGGCACAGATACCGTGCCCGGGACTTATGAGGATCTGGATGAGGCTGATTTGGTTGTCTTGGTTGGCTCAAACCTCGCATGGTGCCATCCCGTTCTCTATCAACGCGTCATAGCTGCGCGTCAGGCGCGCGGTACGAAGATTGTGGTTGTCGACCCGCGCCGAACAGCCAGCTGCGATCAGGCCGATCTCCATCTGGCGTTGCAACCCGGCAGTGACGTGGCATTGTTCAACCGCTTGCTGAGCAGAATTCACCAATCGGGGCATGTGGCACCGGATTTTCTGGATCGCAGCGTAGGGTACACTGAAGCCCTCGAACTCGCACAGCTTGATGATCCGGATGAGACCGGACTTACCCCAGGTGAAATCGAAGCGTTTTGCGATCTGTGGATTGGAACCGAGCGGGTTGTTACGATTTTCAGTCAAGGCGTAAACCAATCCTCCAGCGGAACAGACAAAGTCAACTCGATCCTGAACTGCCATCTGGCTACGGGACGCATCGGACGCACAGGGATGGGCCCGTTCTCGGTTACCGGTCAACCAAACGCCATGGGTGGTCGAGAGGTCGGCGGTCTGGCCAACATGCTTGCGTGTCACCTGGATATCGAAAACGAGGCCCACAGAGCAGCCGTCCGGGACTTTTGGAAAGCGCCCATCCTGCCAGAAAAGCAGGGGCTCAAAGCTGTCGACATGTTTCGCGCCGTTAAAGATGGACAGATCAAAGCACTTTGGATCATCCACACCAATCCAGCGGCCACGATGCCGGACGCCGATCGAGTCAAGGCGGCGATCAAAAACTGCCCATTCACCGTTGTAAGCGACCTGACTGCCCAAACAGACACCGCGCGTCTCGCAGACGTATTGCTTCCAGCAGCAGGATGGGGCGAAAAAAGCGGCACAGCAACCAATTCCGACCGCATGATCAGCAGGCAACGCGCCGTTCTGACCCCTCCGGGACGGGCACGTGCGGATTGGGATATCTTGGCCGAGGTTGGCCGCCGCATGGGTTGGGCCGAGGCCTTCAGCTATGAGTCTGCGGCGCAGATTTTTAGGGAATATGCGAACATGTCCTCGCTTGCCATCTCATTTGGCAAAGACTTTGAGATTGCTGGCTTTTCGGACATCAACGACGAAGATTATGATGCGATGTGCCCGACACGATGGCCCACGGCATCGCGGAAAACTGACGGTCGTTTCTTCGGAGACGGGCAGTTTTTTCATCCTGATGGCAAGGCACGGTTTGTGCCGGTCACCCATCGAACGCCCAAGGCAGAGCCATCAGAACGCTACCCTTTCCTGTTGAACACAGGGAGAAATCGGGATCAGTGGCACACCATGACCCGATCCGGATTGTCGCCGCGCCTGTCAGCTCATCTTGCCGAACCTTACATTGATATTAATCCCAAGGACGCTGATGAACTTGGTCTCAGTTCTGCCGATTTGGTAGAGCTCAACAGCTCCGTTGGAAGTGGCATCTTTCGACTGCGCATCACGGAAACTATCCCGCCAGGTCAGGTGTTTGCACCTATTCACTGGACAGGCGAAACCGCCCCATCAGCTCGTGTGGACGTGCTTGTTCCAAGTGTGACGGATCCGATTTCCGGACAACCTGAAAGCAAATCCACAGCGGTATCTGTACAACGTATGAATGCCGCATGGTACGGTTTTGCCGTTTCAGTTGCCGCGGCCTCGCCTGAAGCAGACTATTGGGCAACTTCCAAAACAACCAATGGCTACAGAATGGAATTGGCCGGGAAGCAGGTCATCGATGATTGGGAAAATACCGCCCGACAATGGTTTGGATTACATGATGCCGCAGCCACCACTGTAGAAGATGCTAAGAGCGGGTCGTTCAGAATTGCGCTGTCAGAAGAACGGCGCATATTGGCGGCACTCTTCGTCTCCCCTAAGCCCATCGCGCTGATGCGAGACTATTTGGCAACCTTACCCCAAGTTTCGCCGCTGCGGATATTATCCGGTCGTTCCTCTGCTGCCTCAGAAGACTGCGGCCCAATTGTCTGTTCATGTACTGGAGTCGGGCTAAGAACTATCATCCGCGCAATTGACGACTTAAATCTGATCAGTGTGGACGATATTGGAGATGCTCTTCAAGCCGGAACTAACTGTGGCTCATGCCAACCAGAGTTGGCAGGTTTGATCATGGAGCATTCGAAATTGAACCGCAACAAACTGAAGAATTGCCCACAGAAACATTTAGGATAGACTCTGGGCTTTCAAACAGGACCGTGGTCAGCTTTGGGTGGTTGTCAACGTAAGCAGGGGGTTCTATTCACTCTGAACCAGATATCCGATTAAGCCTTACTAGCCGGTTCGAATAATTTGTCAGACGATGGCTGGCTCTGCGCTCCAGACCTTTAACTACGTAGCAATTTCGGTTTTGCAGCGAATGTCTCCTCTAACGCGCAGCAATAGAGCTAAGGCGACTGGAGTCGAACTGCATCTTTGGGCCTTCAGCGCTTGCCATCAGGACATAAAGCCGGGTCGCCTGCTAGGTGATCCAGAAGCGCGCGCACCCGAGTTGTAATGCGCCTGTTCTGTGGAAACAATGCAGCGACGACATATGGCGACACCCGGTTCTCGGGAAACAGCTCGACCAGATCGCCGGACCGTAAGGCATCTGCGACTGTATATGCCGGGCACCGTGCGATGGCGGCGCCTTGTTCAGCAAGGCGAGCTGACGCAGCGGGAGCGTTCATTCGGAAGCGTCCGGTCACTTGGACAGCCTCTTCTTGGCCGCCGAAGTCGAACCTCCACACTGTAGGCTCTGTCATATTGCCATCGAGAATGCACTCATGTTTGGCCAGTGCCCGGGGATGGTCCGGGCGCCCTGCGCGTTCCAAATAGGTGGGTGAGGCACAGACAACCAAGGGCATGCGGCCCAATTGCCGAACCTTGAGCGAGCTGTCCCGCATTGGGCCAATCCTGACAGCAAGGTCGAGGCCTTCTTCAACAATCGACGCTCTGCGATCAGAAAACTTCAGATCGAGCTCTACATGGGGGTGTTTCTCAGCGAATTTTGCGAGCGAAGGTACCAACCGCAATGCGCCAAACCCCGTTGGCGCCGAGATATGGATCACACCGCGAAGGGACGCCTGCTCATTTCTGACCCTGTCTTCGAGTTCGTCGAATCCGTCGAGAAGCGGCTCGCACAACATCAGGTATGTTGCACCCGCATCTGTCAACGACACGCTGCGGGTCGTGCGATTGAGCAGCTGTACACCAAGCGCGTTTTCCAGATCAGCTACGTACTTACTGACCAAACGCGCAGACCGCCCCATGCGCTGCGCAGCGACGGTGAACGACGTGTTCTTTGCAACCAGCGCAAAGGCCCGCATGCGGTCTATCTTGTCCATCCCATTGCGCCTTCTGAGGGCTTAAAGTTCGTCAAATATAGGAGATTATCATCAAGAAGCGCAATGTGTATTGCTTGTTCAACACCTGCAACCAACCGGAGAAACCCATGTCCAACGCTGTTCGTATTCACCATTTCGCCAAATCTGGCCATGCACACCGCGCTTTGGTCTTTGCGAAACTTGCCGGGATTGCACATGAGGTTGTTCCCGTCGATCTAGCAGCTGGCGCGCATAAATCACCTGAATTTCTTGCCATGAACCCGAATGGGCAAGTCCCGGTTCTTGAGGATGGCGAGGTTGTTGTGTCCGACTCGAACGCGATCCTTGTCTATCTTGCGCGGAACTATGCACCTGATTGGATGCCAACTGATCCGGTCGGAGAAGCCAATGTGCAGCGCTGGCTCACGTTGGCGGCTGGAGAGATTGCATTTGGGTCCTGTGCTGCACGGTTGATCACCGTCTTTGGTGCGCCGCTGGATCCAGCGTTCGCCGCCGCGACTGCCGAAAAAGCGATGCAAAAACTGGAGCACGGGCTCACAGGCAGTGATTGGCTTGTTGGCGGGCGACCCACGATCGCTGATGTTGCCAACTACTCCTATACGGCCCACGCGCCAGAGGGGAATGTCTCGCTTGAGCCGTATCCGAATGTCCGTGCCTGGCTCGCTCGGTTCGAGGCGTTGCCTGGTTTTGAAGCCATGCCGGCAACCGCTGTTGGTCTTGTTGCAGAGTGAAAGGGCCAACCCATGACGACCGAAGCCCAACGGTATCCTTTGCCACCGTTCACAAAAGACACCGCCATTCAAAAGGTGCGCCTGGCCGAGGACGGTTGGAACGGTCGGGATCCGACAAAGGTCGCACTGGCCTACACGCCGGACAGCAAGTGGCGCAACCGGGCCGAGTTTCCAGAAGGGCGCGATCAGATTAAGGACTTCTTGACCCGGAAATGGGCCAAGGAACTGGACTACCGTCTGATCAAAGAGCTTTGGGCCCATGACGGCAATCGCATCGCGGTCCGCTACGCCTATGAGTACCACGATGACAGCGGAAACTGGTTCCGGGCCTATGGCAATGAAAATCGGGAGTTCGACAAGGATGGCTACATGGAACGCCGGTTTGCCAGCATCAATGAACACCCGATCCAAGAGGCGGATCGAAAGTTCCGCTGGCCGCTGGGGCGCCGTCCAGATGACCACCCCGGTCTGAGCGATTTAGGCCTCTGACGCGGCGACGGTGAAAGGCTCAAGCGATGGCACAGGTACATAAATCCCACAGAGGTGAGTTGATGCTGCAAGACCGGCTTCACACTCCCAAAGAGCTGAGCGATGCGATTCCGCACTACATCGAAAGCGACATGCCGAAACAGCATGCGGATTTCTTTGCGGGTCTGTCCTATTTGCCGCTCGCAACGCTTGACCATCAGGGACGCCCATGGGTCAGCCTTCTGGTCACACAGTCAGACAACGACCCATCCGTTGGCATTCAGATTGATGGCCGGAACACCACACATGTGGTGGCGGAAACCAATCCGCATGACCCCTTTGTGCGCGCTCTGAGCCAAGATCACCCTTCGGGCCTTGAAGCGCAGCTCTTTGCCGGGGTTGGGGTCGATTTCAGTAATCGCCGACGTAACAAAATTGCGGGCTCCATACGTGCCGCAGATGTCGAGGGCACGGATAAGGTCAGGTTACTGTTGTTGTCCGATCAGCATCTGGGGAACTGTCCCAAGTACATTACAGTCCGCTCCTTGAAACACACGCGACGCAGCCCTGAAATTATCCATGACGCCTTCGATGTACACTCATCTGCGCTGCCGGATGAAGCCAAATCCGTCGTGGCGCGTGCCAGTACTGTGTTCTTGGCGACAAAACATACAAGCGATGGCACCACTGCAGGCGCTCAGACCGATATGGGCGTCAACCATCGCGGCGGCGCGCCCGGCTTTACCCGGCTCTACGAGGAGAACGATGGGGCGCGGGTCACGACCTATTTGGTCCTGCCTGATCATTCTGGCAATCGCTTCTACCAGTCGCTGGGCAATATCGAAACGGACCCGAAGGTTGGGCTGGTCTTTCCAGACTTTGAAACCGGCGAGATCCTCTATATTACGGGGGATGCTGAAAATCTGCTTGGAGATGACGCAGATGCTCTAATGCCGCGCGTGGGCCTGCTGACACGTATCAAGGTGACCGGCGCGGTTTTCGTCCGCGGAGGTCTGAACCTCAAGCTGGCATCAAAAGAGCAGCTCTCCCCATATAATCCGCCGGTAAAATTATTGCGTGCGGAGTTGGAGCAGATGGGGCATGCAATCGAGGCGCATGGGGCCACAATCCCGTTGACCGCCAAGCTTGTCGAAGCAAAATCGCTGTCCAGCTCAATCAGTACATTCGAATTCGTGCTGTCTGAGCCAATCAAAGCCCCGCTGCCCGGTGGGTTTGGCGTCTTTGACTTCTCAGACCTCGTGGACGCCGGGTATAGTCACATGAACGAGACAAACCCTCAGCTTGTGAACGAGGACTACGTCCGCACCTGGACGCTCTCCAGCGCGCCGAGATATGACTCAGAGAACAACAGTTTTCGTCGTGCCGATCGGGTCAGTATTACTGTCAAGCGTAAACCGGGCGGTCTGATGTCCAACCTCCTGCACACCAACGCGGAAAAGCTGATTACGCACAAACTTCCCGTTCAGTTCAAGGGCACCGGAGCGGGCTTTTCCTGTTTTTCCGAAGTGGCTGAGGGCAGCAGCCCAAAGCTCCCAGCAAAGATGCTTTGGATCGCGGGCGGCGTTGGCGTCACCCCGTTCATGGCGATGTGGGACGGGATCAAACAAGTGGTAAAGGCTTACCCGCAGGATCAGTACATCGATATCGTGTTTCTGTTTTCCGGTCGGGACGATGACATCACAGTTCTGCAGCACTTTGCGGAGCAAAACAGCTCTGTTTCGGATCAAGTAACACTACGTATTGTCGCGTTTCAAAGCGCAGGCGAAAACCCATTGGCTGCGAAATCCGCTCGCGATGATCTGAACGCAGCATTCACCGATCAGCCGCTGCAGCTTCAGGAGCGACGCATGCATAGCAAAGACATTCAATCGGTCGCGCATCTCGGAATGCGAGATGTATATATGTGCGGCCCTGAAACTTTGATGACCAGTTCTGAAGCGGCGCTCAACGATTTGGGCCTCGAGGAAGCAAGGCTTCACCGTGAGACGTTTGTGTTTTGATAGGGGGATAAAACTTGTTCATGACCTTGCAGGACAGGATCACCCAATCTGAAATTGGGTGTTGGAAAGGCGTTCACCAAATCGAAACGACACTGGATTCCTTTGTGTTGTCCCGGACTAATGACCGCTTAATAGGCTGATCTCGCAGAGTCTGAACGCTCCGCTCAAGGTCCGAATTGGGCTGCAATTCGATCTGTGCGAAGCATCTGGAAAAACGTCGAAGATCAGGCACAGCCGATAGTGTTAAGTTGGCAGCTTCGACAAAGCTATTAGTTTGCACCTAACAGATACGTGAGAATTCTGTATTGGATCTAAGAAAGCTTTGCCCTCCTCACAGTCTCAATTCAATACTGAGGCACTTGACGTTGTTGTCGGAGATTTAGTTGCGATTTAGCGTGGGCATCGCTGTGTCAATTCTGGTGGCTGTGTCCATCGGGGTGTCGACGTTTATCGTCCACTCCCTGTGGTGGACAACAGCGCGACACAATAGCCGTATGCTCGCAGCTGAAATTAACGGCCAGATTGCAAACACAGTCCGCATCGAGGTGGGCGCGACCCTAAGTTCAGCCGAAGCCGCTTGGGCAGCTGTTCGCACTATCTTTGTTCAGAACGTCATTGCAACGCGGCAGGCGGATAAGCGAGAGTTTGTTTTTCTATCGCAATTGCAGGCACAGCCAAATATCTCGTGGATTTTCTTCGGCTGGCCAGATGGGAATTTTTTCGCATCGCATCGCTTGGGTGACGGCGGGCTCGAGATGATTGAAATCGACGAAAGTATCCGGAACCGAATGCTACGGAAAGACCGCTACATCTTCATTCCCGGTGACATCCAGTTTGAAGAGCGGACCTTTACTGAAACATCCTATGATCCGCGCGAACATGCCTGGTTTGAGAACTTTATGGGCCTCAACTCAGCCGGGTGGATCGAAGCACGTAACCTTCCGGATAGTAACAAAACCATTTACGCCTTTGCCGGTCCAATAGACGTCAACCGAAGGCGGCAAGGGGTTCTGGCCGTTGCGATCGAAACGGATCGTTTGTCTCGCTTTCTTGCCACGCTCGCGCCCGGCGAATTCGGTGCTGCCTTTATCCTGAACGCCGATGGAAAAGTTATTGCTGTACCTGATGCTAAAGCAGATGAGATTACTCCTGCGCGCATGGGCGAGGGCGAACTCTATGAAGTCGCCATGATCTCAGGCGAGAAGCTGTTGGCTGACCCCCAAACGAATGCTCCAGGCACTTTGACGAAACGTATCGTCATCGACGGAGTGCCTTATGTGGTGGCACTTACCCCACTGGGGTTTTACGGCTGGCGCGTTGCGACAGTCATACCTGAAGCGGCCTTTCTTTCGGGCATTGATGAAACGCTGATTAACCTGATTTACGTTTTTATCGTTGTAGTGGTTGTTGCAAGCGGACTTGCGATCTGGCTGATCCGCAGAATTGTAGCAAATCCGTTGGCGCTCATTGCCGAAGACCTTGGTAAAATTGAGCGCTTTGACGTTGAACGGATTGCGCGTAGGCCCTCCAAACTGTCTGAGCTTGAAAATCTTTCTGCGGCAACCGCAAGTATGGCTGCAGGTCTGTCAGCGTTCCGAAAATACGTGCCCACCGATCTGGTGCGCATGCTGGTTGCTGAGGGTATCAAGACGCAGCCAGGTGGAGACATGAAACAGATTTCGGTGCTGTTTTGCGATGTCACGGGTTTTACGGGAATGTCTGAAAAACTCGGTCCCAAAATCGTCCAATTGATGGAACCTTTCTTTAGCGCGGCCTCTACGGCCATCATTCAAAACGGTGGGACAATCGATAAATTCATTGGCGATGCTGTGATGGCGTTTTGGGGAGCGCCGCGCAAAGATACCAACCATGCTATAAATGCTTGCCGAGCAGCCTTGGAACTAGTCAATGCCGTAGACGCGTCCGGAATTGAAGATGAGGCTGGCAACCCTTTGCGCGTAAGGATCGGGCTGAACAGTGGCGATGCTCTGGTGGGAAATATCGGTTCAAAAGAACGGTTGAATTACACCGCAATTGGCGATGTCGTGAACGTTGCCAGCCGATTGGAAGGGGCCAACAAGGACTATGGCACGCTGATCCTGATCGGGCCGGAAACGAAACGCCAGGCGGCCGATTCGATAGTTGTCCGCGAGCTTGACACGCTAACCGTGTCTGGACGCACCGAAGAATTGGTGGTCTATGAACTGATCGCCATGAAGGATGGGTCCGCCGAATCTCTTGCTTGGATCAAGCTCTACGAACAAGGCCTTGCACACTATAGGGCAGGGCGGTTCAAGCAGGAAGTTGCCGC
>NZ_JBQFPG010000021.1:0-46168 GCF_056534355.1 Ruegeria sp. D7 | reverse complement strand
GGGACTGGCCGCGAAACTGGGGGACTATAAATCCCAGTTCTCGGTGATGATGATGCATTATGGGGCGCCATTCGTTGCGCGCAAAGGAAGAGAGATACGTCATTGGCGTGAAAACCTTGATGCAATGCATCGGGTCGCCGAGAACCTAGGGAGTATTGATCAGGGTCGGGACCGGACACTTAGCCTGTTTGTCGGGGCTGAAATGGCCGACCGCGACTTGATGGATCATTCACTCGAATTGCTGACGGAGATTTCGGAAAAGGACAACCACCTGCAACTCTACTGGGTACAGAAACATGCGCGCGCCATGGTTGCAATTATGGACGGCGATTTTGAGCAGGCAGAGAAGCATGCCAACGAAGCGGTGAAAATTGGTCGGGAGACACACGGAGAACATGTTGAGGGCGTCTTCGGTGTTCAGATGTTTACCATCCGCCGCGAACAAAACCGACTGCACGAAGTCGCACCGGTTATCAAGAGGCTGATGACTGAAAGCCCGGAAGACATTTCTTGGAAACCTGGTTTTGGCCTTATTGCCGCCGAGTTGGGTTACAAGGAACCAGCTGAACGCATACTTAATGAAATGGCAGAGAAAGGCTTCGATCTGCCCGCTGATGCTATGTTTTCAACTACATTGTCTTATCTTGCTGACATTTGCGTCGCAGTCGAGCATCTGGGACATGCTGGGACACTCTATGACATGCTGACCCCATACGAAGAGCTGACGGTCACCGCAGGTGCAACGACTGTTTGCGCCGGGGCGGCTGCAAGACGTCTGGGCAATTTGGCAGCGGTGCTGAAAAATTGGGACACCGCTGAGAGGATGTTCCAAAAGGCCATCGAAATAGACACGCGCATGAAGTGCCCTCCTTGGATTGCGCACAGCAAAGCAGCATATGCATCCACACTTAGGCGACGGGGCCGCACGAATGATTTGGAACTAGCGTTTCAACTGGAAGGGGAAGCGTTGGCAATTTCACAGCAATTGAGTATGGTTTCCCTTAGGTCAAAGCTCGAAGGAGTAGCTGTTTAAAGCCATTTACATGCTTGGGGGAGCATTATGCCAAGATACATAATCGAGAGAAATTTTGCGGAACAGCTGAACGTCAGCGACGACGACAAAATTCACATCAAAGAGATCAATGACGAAGTTGGGGTCGAGTGGATTTTCTCGTTCCTCAGCGCAGACAAGCGTAAAACATACTGTTTGTATGAGGCCCCCGACGAGGAAAGCCTCAGAAAAGCGGCGGAGCGCCTTAACATTCCTGCCGATGTCATTACACCGGTAGATCATATAGATCCTGGTATTTTCGCCTGACTATTTGCACCTCAAATCCTAAACCGAGGCGATTATTCTGCAGGACAAAGCCTCGGGCTTCACATCTACATGAGGCAGCTGCGCAAGAAGCCTGACCTAAAAACAGGGAGGCCTATGCATGTACGACATAAAAACACTCGACGGAAACACGGCAAGTGTGGATCAAGACGCCTTGGACGCGCTTAACTCTTCTCTTCGCGGCGGCGTCTACTTAGTGGGCACTCCGGAATACGAAGACGCAAGAACAACATGGAATAGCATGTTCGAACGTCACCCTGGGTTTGTGGTACGAGCGATGGGCGCAAGCGACGTGCAGAAAGCGGTGGACTTTGTAAGAGACGCCGATCTCATAATGTCAGTCCGATCAGGTGGGCATCAGATTGCGGGGCACGCTGTTGCAGACGAGGCCGTATTGCTCGATCTGTCCCAAATGCGATCGGTTCACGTGGACCCTGTCAACAAGACCGGTCGGGTTGCGCCAGGCGCGTTGCTTGGCGATGTGGATCGTGAAACTCAAGCTCACGGGCTTGCAGTCCCTGTCGGCATCAATTCGACAACTGGTATCGCGGGTTTGACCCTTGGCGGCGGTTTTGGGTGGACGACGCGGAAATTCGGAATGACGATCGACAACCTTCTATCGGCAGAAGTCGTGACGGCAGATGGGGCGATTGTTTCCGCCTCGCCCACAAGCCATCCGGAGCTTTTCTGGGCCATCCGCGGAGGAGGTGGCAATTTCGGCGTCGTGACCTCATTCGAGTTCCAGTTGCATGATCTTGGGCCCGAGGTTTTGTCCGGCCTGATCGTTCACCCGATCGCAAAGGCAGCAGAGCTTCTTGCAGAATTCGCAGTCATTGTAGATGAATCACCGGATGAGCTGACGGTCTGGAGCGTGATGCGAAAAGCTCCTCCCCTGCCGTTCCTACCAGAAGAGTGGCATGGGAGAGAGGTGCTGATTTTCGCAGCTTGTTACAGCGGCCCCATAGACGAGGGTGAAATAGCCATGGGGGCTTTGCGCGCGCTTGGAGAACCAATAGCCGACGTTATCTCACCTCACAACTTTGTGGACTGGCAAGCAGCATTCGACGCATTGCTTACACCTGGTGCTCGGAACTATTGGAAAAGCCATGATTTCGATGCGCTTTCCTCGGATGCGATCACAGGTCTTCTCGAGGCGATTTCCAGCCTGCCCGACCCTGCGTGCGAAGTATTTATTGCCCATGTAGGTGGCGCAATGGCGCGCATCGAATCCCACTCAACAGCTTATCCGCAACGATCTGCACACTTCATAATGAATGTTCACACTCGTTGGGAGGACCCGAACAAGGATGGTGAGTGCATTGCGTGGGCGCGGCGACTTTATGATCAGATGCGACCCCATTCGTCTGGCAGCGCATATGTTAACTTTATGCCCGAAGACGAAGCGGATCATATGGCTGGCGCGTACGGTGTGAATGGTGAGAAACTTTCGAAAATAAAGGGCAATTATGATCCAACAAATCTGTTCAGGATTAATCACAACATATTACCCAAGTAGGACCATTCAATCTGGATAGACTGATCCATACGGACCCTTGGAGCCTATGCTTGATTTTTATGACAAATATCTGGTTGCTTACTCAGACCTCCTGATATTTTTGCCGTCCAAGATATGGACGCTCGTGTTACTACTGTTAGGCGAAAGTCCTGTCCCGCTGCAGAGGCAAGGGCAATGCCGAACATTTGGCCGCTTTGGGCTCAACTTGGTCATTCGCAAAATCGCGATGTAAGTCCACTTTGCGGAACTAACCGTCATTCGAATTCCATACTTCGCTGACGCAGCATTCAGTCGCAAGTGTAGAAATTTGTTGTCGCTGCGCAGCGCATGTCGCCAATACGTTCATTCACGGGCGTAGATTTGGTCGGAACCGAAGACTCAGTGCAATTCCCTCACGCCGACACAGATCGGCAAGCGTGGTGTTGAATCAGGCTGAATGAAACAAACTTTAATACCCATCAGACGCTTCTTACCAACCTCAAGGAGTTCCTTGAACCTATTGCAGTAGAGGTTCCCTGCGACACTCTCGGCGGCAAAGAGTTAGAATTGATTCACTTTCGATACCATCGCTTTGGGTGATACATCGAAGATGCCTGATATCTAAATAATCTTAATCACGACCCCAATGTACGAAGGAAAGGTTTTGGTAAAGCGCCGATCGAAGCAGTACCGAAACGGCCAAGATCTTCGGAATCCCTAACAACTTTTCAGCCCGTTTGTTGTTGCGCAGGCGGTACAATTTGCCTTTCTGGTCGTTCGCGGGTGGAGCAAGCTTACAGAACCGCTTCATCCTCACCCATTAAGATCAAATCATCGCGCCTTCATTTACTACATCAGCGAAGGACTTGAAGAATTTTCCAGCGAGCTTCTTGGCTGTGCTCTGGATCAAACGACTGCCGAGCTGAGCCAGTTTCCCGCCAATCTCGGCCTTTGCTTCATAGCGCAGGATCGTTGTGTCGCCGTCTGCACTCAGCGTCACATCTGCGCCACCCTTTGCATGACCAGCGGTACCACCATTGCCCTGACCAGACAGAGAGAATGCATCAGGGGCGCCGGTCTGATCCAGGGTGACATTGCCTCCGAACCGCGCCTTTACGGGCCCTACTTTTAGCAAGACCTTGGCCTCCAATTCAGTATCAGAATGCTTGATTAGTTCTTCACAACCCGGGATGCATTGTTTCAACACCTCGGGATCATTCAGTGCCGCATAGACGCGATCTTTCGGGGCGTTGATGATGATTTCGTCCTTCAGTTCCATACTCTAGTCCTTCTTAGCAACAGGGAAATCTTATGTTGTCTGCTTGTTCAGTGGTCATTTCGAGCGATTTAAGACGCCTGCGCATCCAGATCAGAAGTCGGCTCATGAGATCGGCTCCTTCGCGGTTTCCAAATGGGTCGCATAGTAATCCGGGGTATCGACATCGGTGTAGAACCCTGGCGATGGCAGCGTAGCGGCTTGTACATGTTCGGGATGATCGCGCGTAAAGCCCAAGCAGCCGGGGCGTACGGGGTTTTCCAGCAATCGCCGGCGCAATAGCTGCGGGATAGTAATTGGATTGCCTCGTGCGCCGTTGTGGACAGGTATCGTCACTTTAGTCGCATCACCTGCAACGTGAGCGGCAATCAGATCTTGCAGATCCTGAGTGGTCAATAGCGGCTGATCACCCAAGCCGATCAGAAGCAGATGGGCGTCAGGTGCACAATGCAATCCCGTGGCAACCGAGCTCTGCTGGCCGCTGGTGAAGTTTGCATTGTGAACCAAAGAAACAGCTAGCCCTGATAATGCCCGGCGCACGGCGCTCGCCTCATGTCCTGTTACCACCGTCAGGTCAGTATCAATGGCGCCTAAGTAAGCCATGGCTACACGGCGGATCATCGGTACGCCGTCTATTGGTAACAGCAGCTTGTTTTGCGCCCCCATGCGCCGGGAAAGACCGGCGGCCAGAAGGATCGCGGCAACATCAGCCATCGGCAAGCCCCACAGTCTGCCGTCTGACACGTACTAACTGCGCAAGGATCGACAGCGCTATTTCCTCGGGCGTGACCGCCCCCAGGTCCAGACCCGCCGGGGCGTGGACGGTGTTGATGGCCTCGGGCGTTATGCCGGCGGTCTTTAGTTTTTCAGCCAGTGTCGCGAATTTCCGAGCGCTTCCGACGAAGGCAACATAGTCGGGCAAATCTGTCAGTACGGATTTGAGCGCGTCCAAATCTCCTTGGCCTTGCGTCGCAATGACAACGAAGCGTCGTCGATTGCACGTCGTATCAGTCGACGTGGTGCCAGAAACCGACCAGTGGAATTGCGGTGCCAGGGAACCAAGCGCTTGGGCCACAGGGGATGCGCCAAGCACGACAAGTTCGGGCATTGGCAAACAGGGCTCGATAAAAATGTCGACGGTGCCTTTTGACGGGCAACCATTGCGCGCAAAGCGCGTCCCGTCGATCTCATCCCCCGCTATCACGCCCATTTCTTCCAGGAGTTCCTCGGGCGCGACAGAAACCAGTTGCGGCTGACCGGCGCGCAAAGCCTCTACCGCAGCGCGTTTGACCGCGCCACGCGTGCATCCGCCACCAAGCCATCCATGCAGGATTGTCCCGTCCGCGCTGAGCAGCGCTTTAGCACCCGGCTTGGCCGCCGTCGCCCCCGCAGTGCGCACGATTGTCGCGAAGGCGAAAGGTTCTTGCCGGTCACGCAGGTCTTGTGCCGCATCGGCAAGGTCCGTGTCTAGGATCTCTGCCGGACTCATAGCGTCACCAATTTTGGTTCCAGGGCGGCAAGATCGGCAAGGGTGTTGGCCGGTTGAAAAAGGTCGAGATAAGGCAAGGCCGCAGCCATTCCGCCAGCTACGGGCGCGTAGTCGCTCCAGCCCTTCAATGGATTGAGCCAGATGATCTTACAGCCGCGTTTTCTCAGCTTCTCAAGCGCTGCTGCCAGGATTGCGGGTGGCTCGGTATCATAGCCGTCCGACAGGATCACTACGACAGACCGGCCATCTACAAAGCGCCGCGCATAGGTATCGGCAAAGCGTTGCAACGATGGCCCGATCTTTGATCCACCGCCGAAGCCATCTGCCATCAGCGACATCCGACCAATTGCACGCAGTGCGTCTTTGTCGCGCAATGCTTCAGTGATGCGAACCAGCCGTGTGTGAAAAAGATAAGCGTCGGCATCTTTGTCAGCGCGCATCAGCCCAGCGAGAAAAGCAAGGAAAACTTGTGCATAGACGCTCATCGATCCCGATACATCGCAAAGCGCTACGATTTTGCGGCTGCGATCTGGGCGAGACTTGCGCAAGAGCTGCAGAGGTTCCCCTCCTGTCGCAAGGCTCAGGCGAATGGTCTTGCGAAAATGCAGGCGGTCGCCTTTGCGGGCGGCGATCCGACGGCGCGAACGTCGGTCGCGCAAAGCGGCACCGATGCGACGCGCAACTGCTTCGGCCTCTGCGATATCATCCGCGCGGACCAGATCACGCAGATCGCGGCGGCTGAGATTGCGTTGCTGAGTTGCGATAAGTTTACCGGTGCCGTCGCTGTCGGCCTCGCCGTCACCGGAATCAGGAGCGATGGCGCTGCCCGATGCGCCCATATCCTGACCCTTGGCTTGACGAGAGGAATGCACGTCATCGCTGAGCGCAGACTGCGCTTTGGGCACGGCCCTTTGCTTCACCCGACCGGAATCCATCCAAAAACTATCGAAGAGGCTGTCGAACCGTTCGGCCTCATCCTTGCATCCTGTGCAGATGGCCCGTAACGCGCGACGGCTTTCATTCGGGACAACGGCATTGACCTCGCCGAGGGCAAGCAAGGCAAGCTCTGCCTCTGCCACACCTAGGCGCAGGCCGTTCTGGCGCAAATGCGCAATGAACCCGGCGACACGGGCCGCTGGCCCCGGATCACGCGCCGCAAATTTGGAAACCCGGCTCATGCGGCCTTCCCCGCGATACGGGCCGCGACTTCGGCGGTGATCTGTGCCTGATCGCTTTGAGTTTTCAGCAGCGTGGTTAAGGTGGAGTGCAACACGGTTGGATCGTTGGTCAGATCCGCAATCCCAAGTCCCATCAAGGCGGCAGCAAAATCGAGCATCTCAGCGATGCCGGGTGTCTTTTCCAGTTCCTCCTCGCGAAGCTTTTGTACAAAGCCTACGACTTGCGCGCCAAGACGCGCCTCAATCGCAGGGCAGCGGGCTTTGAGGATTGCAAGTTCTGTCTGTCGGTCCGGATAATCGACATAGGTGTAAAGGCAGCGACGACGCAGTGCATCGGATAGATCGCGTGTGCCGTTTGATGTCAGGATCACGATCGGCTTACTAGAGGCCGTGATGGTGCCGAGTTCTGGCACAGTCACTTGATAGTCGGCCAGAACTTCCAGCAAGTAGGCTTCGAATTCCACATCAGCGCGGTCAATTTCGTCAATCAACAAAACAGGCGGCGTGTCCTGGGTAATGGCGGCCAATAGAGGGCGTTCCAACAGGAAATCACGGGAAAAAATACGCTCCTCAACGCTTTTGCCCGTCTCACCATCTTCGGCGGCGGCGCGGATCGTCAGCAATTGCCGCTGGTAGTTCCATTCGTAGATGGCCTGCGCGGCGTCGAGCCCCTCATAGCATTGCAGTCGGAGCAATTTAGTGTCGCGCGCATCGCTCAGGGTGCGCGCGACCTCTGTCTTACCTACGCCCGCGGCGCCCTCCAGAAGAAGGGGCCGCTCCAACGTCAGCGCCAAATGGAGAGCAACTGCTAGGTCGTCGGATGCGACATAGCCCTGCCCTTCAAGAGCGGATTGTAAATCGGTCCAGGTCATGTGTGTCTCCGGGCAGAGCGGAACGTCTCCGCCCTGCCTTTCGCCTTTAGCCATGCAGGCCAAGCTCATTGGCGGTCTTCCAGATCCGCCAGTGATCATGTGGCATGTTGGTATGCCGCAGACCAAAGGCCCGGAACGCATCCTGCACCGCGTTGGAGAAGCATGGCACCCCGCCCACATGCGGACTTTCGCCCACGCCCTTCGCACCGATGGGATGATGTGGCGACGGCGTGACGGTGTAGTCGGTCTCGTAATTCGGAACCTCCCATGCAGTCGGCAGGAAGAAATCCATCAGCGTGCCCGTCTTCACGTTGCCCTGATCGTCATAGGCGATTTCCTGGCCCAAAGCGACGGCGAGTGCTTCGGTCAGGCCGCCATGCACCTGTCCTTCGATGATCATCGGGTTGATCCGGGTACCGCAATCGTCCAGCGCGTAGAAGCGGCGGATGTCTGGCACGCCTGTATCCACATCAATATCCATCACGCAGACATAGGCACCGAACGGATAAGTCATGTTCGGCGGGTCATAGTAGCTGACCGCTTCAAGCCCTGGCTCAATCCCTGGAATGGCCTGATTGTAGGCGGCGAACGCGATTTCTTTCATGGTCTTGAACCGCTCGGGCGCTCCTTTGACCACGAAACGGTCGACGTCGAACTCGACGTCATCGTCATGCACTTCCAACAGATAGGCCGCGATCATTTGCGCCTTGGCGCGGATCTTGCGGCCAGCCATGGCCGTAGCCGCCCCGGCAACCGGGGTCGAGCGCGAGCCGTAGGTGCCCAGACCATAGGGCGCGGTATCGGTGTCACCCTCTTCGATGGTGATGCTATCGGCAGGTAATCCGATCTCGGAGGCCAGTATCTGTGCGAATGTCGTCGCGTGGCCTTGCCCCTGCGAAATCGTTCCAAGCCGTGCAATTGCAGAGCCCGTTGGATGGATGCGAATTTCGCAGCTATCGAACATGCCGAGACCCAGGATATCGCAATTCTTCACTGGGCCGGCACCCACGATCTCAGTGAAGAAACTGAGACCGATTCCCATGAGCTTGCGCGTTTCGCCCCGTTTGAACGCCTCTACACGCTCGGCCTGTTCCTTGCGCAATCCCTCGTAGTCGACGGTGCTGAGCGCTTTGTCCCATGCAGTGTGATAATCGCCAGAGTCATATTCCCAGCCAAGCGCAGCCTGATAGGGGAATTGCTCTTTCTTGATGAAGTTGATCCGGCGCAAATCTGCCGCGTCCATGTTCAACTCGATCGCCAGCACCTCGATCATCCGTTCGATGAAATAAACCGCCTCTGTCACGCGGAAGGAACAACGGTAGCTGACCCCGCCCGGCGCTTTGTTGGTGTAGACGCCATCAACCTCAAGGAATGCAGTCGGGATGTCGTAAGATCCGGTGCAGATATTCATGAAACCCGCCGGGAATTTGGTTGGGTCGGCGCAGGCGTCAAATCCACCATGGTCCGCTGTCACATGGCAATGCAACCCGGTGATCTTGCCGTCCTTGGTGGCAGAAATGCGGCCCTTCATCCAATAGTCGCGGGCAAAGGCGGTGGTCATCAGATTGTCCATCCGGTCTTCGATCCACTTTACCGGTTTGCCGGTGACGATGGAGGCGACGACCGAACACACATAGCCCGGATAGGCCCCAACCTTATTTCCAAACCCGCCGCCAATATCGGGAGAGATCACACGGATATTGTGTTCCTCGATCCCGGAAATCAGGCTGACCACAGTGCGGATAGCATGAGGCGCCTGGAACGTGCCCCAAAGAGTCAGCTTGCCATTGACCTTGTCCATTGAGGCGACACAGCCGCAGGTTTCCAGTGGGCATGGGTGCGTACGGTGGTAATACATGGTCTCTTCGGCAACGACCTCGGCATTGTCGATTGTCTCGAATGTTGGATCCTTGTCGCCCGCTTCCCACGTGAAGATGTGGTTGTGATGCTTTCGAGGACCATGTGCTCCATCGATTGGTTTGCCATCCTCGCCCACGGTGTCTTCACGAAGAACTATCTCTGATTCCATCGCCTTGAACGGATCGACCAGAACCTCAAGCTCTTCGTATTCGACCTCGACGGCCTCGATTCCATCTGCCGCCGCATAGCGGTCTTCGGCCACCACAAACGCCACTTCCTGGCCTTGAAACAGAACCTTGCTATCGGCCAGAACCATCTGCTTGTCGCCGGCCAGCGTCGGCATCCAATGGAGGCCGAGCGGTTCAAGGTCCTTGGCGGTCAGCACAGCGAGAACGCCGGGCACTTCAAGCGCTGCCGCCGTATCGATGTTGGTGATCCGTGCGTGAGCGTAGGGAGAGCGGACGAAATCTCCAAAGAGCATCCCGTCAAGCTTCACGTCATCGACGTAGTTGCCCTTGCCTTGAGTAAAGCGGGCATCTTCGACCCTTTTGCGCGAACAGCCCATGCCCTTGAGGTTCGCGGTGCGTTCCTCACGATCTGGTGTCATGTCATTCATTGGGCCGCCTCCTTGGCTGCATTCATCTCGGCCGCTGCGGCTTTGATGGACTTCACGATGTTCTGATACCCGGTACAGCGGCAGATATTACCTGCCATGCCAAAACGGATCTCTTCCTCGGACGGGTTCGGGTTCTCTTCGAGCAACTTTGCCGCGCGTGTGATCATGCCCGGTGTGCAGTAGCCGCATTGCAGCCCATGATGTTCCTTAAACGCCTCTTGCAGCGGGTGCAGCGCGTCAGGCCCGCCGATGCCTTCGATGGTTGTGATATCCTTGCCATCGGCCTGCGCCACGAACATGGTGCAGGACTTGACTGATTTACCATCAATGGTGACGGTGCAAGCGCCACAATGGGAAGTCTCGCAACCAATATGCGGGCCGGTGATGTTGAGCCGCTCGCGCAGCGTGTAGATGAGAAGTTCGCGTGGCTCGGCAAGGAATTCCTCTTCCTTGCCGTTCACCGTGATCTTGTAGTGTTGTTTCTTTGACATCGGACGATCTCCTCACGCACGCGACCAGGCGCGCTCAATGGCGCGGGTCAGAATGATACCTGCCACGTGTTTTTTGAAAGCGACGGGGCCGCGGTTGTCCTCGGTGGGGTCAATATCACCGAGCATGGCGGCCACAGCGGTCTTAATGGCATTTGCATCGACGCCGGTGCCAACCAGAGCGGCCCCAGCCGCCTCGGAAAAGACCGGTGTGTCGCTCAGATTGGTCATTGCAATCGAGGCGGAGGCACAGGTGCCACCTTCTTTCACGATCTGGACTGCAGCAGCAGCGGTAGCATAATCACCAATCTTGCGCTTTTGTTTTTCATAGGCGTAACCGCCATGCGGCGTTGGGATGGTGACTGAAGTCAACACTTCTTCGTCTTCCCGAGCGGTCATGTAGGCGGCTTCGTAAAACTCGCGGGCAGCGATGTCGCGTTCCCCGTCAGGACCCTCGACAGTGAAACGCGCATCCAGGCACTG
The DNA here is from genome assembly GCF_056534355.1 of Ruegeria sp. D7. NCBI lineage: Bacteria > Pseudomonadati > Pseudomonadota > Alphaproteobacteria > Rhodobacterales > Roseobacteraceae > Ruegeria > Ruegeria sp. D7. Next base: position 35,075 of record NZ_JBQFPG010000021.1, on the reverse strand, counting down.
CATCAGGCCGGGCATGTCATTGCCGGGGTCGCCATTGGCCACGTTGCCACCAACTGTACCCATGTATCGGACTTGCGGGTCTGCGATCTGAAGGGCAGCTTCGCGCAGAATCGGAGCGGCGTCAGCCAGTGCTTCGTGATCAATAATCGCGTGCTGGGTGACCATCGCACCGATGCGGATACTGTCACCTCCGATCTCGATATCAGACATGCCGCCAACATCCTGAAGATCGATCAGATGCGGCACATCCGCCATCCGCAGCTTCATCATCGGAATCAGGCTGTGCCCACCGGCCATCACGCGGGCATCATCGCCATGCTCTTCCAGGATCGACAGCACACCGGCCATGTCCTTGGGTCTGTAGTATTCGAATGCCGCTGGAATCATCGGCTCTCCTCCCTTCAAGCAAATGTTCTGGCTGAAAGGATCACTGCATGCGCTTGGTTGGCGACGCTTCAGTAAATCAACAAAAAACAGGTATTTTGCACGAAATGCGCCCTAGGTCGCACGAATTGCGCCCACCTGCGATGCAAGCGCATCCTGAACCGTCTTGAGTTTGGATCGACTGACCGGTGCGGGTGGTAAACCATCCCCGTCGAACAGGCATCGGCCCTTATCCTTGGTACGCTCAAACCGCGCCACGCGCTGAGGATTGACAAGGTAGCTGCGGTGGGTCTGGAGAAATCCGGTGGGCACTAATCGCTTGGCGGCCTCGGTCACTGGCCAGACACAAAACAACCGATCCGTTTCGGTGTAAACTTGGGTGTAGTGCCCATCCGCGCGCAAAAACAGAACATCTTCGGCAGAGATGAAGACCTTTCCACCATCCCGTTCGCAAGGAATTTGCAGCAATGGTTTTACATCCACGGTCGCTTCTGTTGGCTCCGGGTCTTTCCTCGAAGGTCCTGGCAGGTAGGTCACGCTGACCCACAAGCAAGCACCAAATATGATGAAACTGAACAGGATTACGCCAATGGCCAGCGTCTCGTTGCTCATCAACGGGCCAAACTCAACCCCACTTGGCACGGCGACGAAACGGGTGCTCGCCAGAGCAAGAAAATGAACGGTGCAAACCGCCACTGCAAAACACAATGTGCCCAGCAAAATGTTTCTGTTTGTTCGCTGCCCGTAGGCAATCGCGAAAGCCAGCATACAAAGCGCTATTGCAGCAATCGAGGACAAGATGACGCCACTGGGCGTATACACTGCCCGGCAAAGCTCCAAGCCAGCCATGCCAATATAGTGCATCGCCAAGATGCCCAACCCAACGACGCCTCCTGCCATCGCAATCGTGGCGCGGTTGCGTTCGGTGAAATGCAACAGAATAAGCGCAGCCCCGACGAGCAGGATCGCGACAAGGGCAGACACAAGTGTGATTGCAGCGTCGTAATAGAACAGGACCGGCATCTGAAGCCCGAGCATGGCCACGAAGTGCATGGCCCAGATTCCACCGCCAAGCGAAACAGCCGCAAGAGCCACCGAGGCCTTCTTTTCAAAGACCGGCTTCGTCGAAAGATCTCGCGTCATCGACAATCCTGTAAACCCTGCCACGAAGGCAACGATGCAGGACATGGCGACGAGGAAACTGTTGTGGCTGACGTCGAGAAACTCCATTGTCGCAAATTGGCTAAAAAGTATGCGTTTGGCAAATGGATCAACGATGTCGGACGTTCAAAGAGCGGTTACACATTAGGCGATGCCCAGCTCCGAAGCATTCGTGCCGAGGTGGCTAGCATGCTGCTATTCGGCGGCTTTGAGGCCAAATCCGCCGTTCATATTGATTGGGTGAAAACCACAATTTAAGGCTAATGAAGATCTGCTCGGCCCCACGCGCCGTCATCATTTGATGTTTAATTTGTGACTTCCAAAAGCTGTTGGGTGGAATGGCTAGAGATGCCTTTAGACCGCTCTAAAAACTTGCCAGTCTTCGGATAAGCCCTTCAGTTCTTTTGTTCCAAGACTTTCGAAGTCCAGACCGTACCCAGCCACCAGATCTTTTACTGTTCTGGAAACGACGATGTCGCCGCCTCCGCCCAATTCAGAGATACGCGCTGCAATGTTAACGGCAATTCCGCGCACATAATGCAAAGAAACTTCGACTTCGCCTGTGTGAACCCCTATGCGAACTTCCAGATTCAGCGTGGAAATGGCATCGCCAATCGCCTTGCCACGATGGATCGCCTAGCCGGGTCCGTCAAACGCAGCGAGAAAGCCATCGCCATATACTTGGTAGGCAATGTGCACCTCATCACTGTGCCTCCTTAGGACAACCCTATTGGCAAAGAAATGCCATGAGGCACGCTTGGTTCAACCAATATCTTTTCAATCAGCAGTGAAGGCCAGAAGGCCAGTCCGTTAACCGATGGTTCGATCCCTATAGCAATCGATTATCCACAATAGTGCTTATGGTTTCGCTTTTTGTGCTAGCGTTGGGCAGTTGCGAGCACGCACGTTTGAGTATGCTGACGAAAGTGGGAGTGTGGAGATGCTGGTTGACCGATATGGACTGACGTTGACGACCAGCCTGCCAGAGGCGCGGGATGCCTATGTCGCGGGGCTTGATCACATCCTTGCAGCAACGTTTGGTGCAAGCGAAGCTTTTTCCGCCGCCATCACGGCCGATCCCGGCTTCGCCCTCGGTCACGTTGGGCTTGCTCGAGCTCGAATGTATGAAAACGATATGTCTGGCGCTCAAGAGGCAATGGCGTCGGCCCGCGCCTGCGCATCTGGGTTGACTGAGCGCGAGGAGGGTCATCTCGCGGTATTCGATCTCTTGCTTCAGGGACGTGTTTCACAGGCACGAAGCGCAGTTCTGAAGCACGCTGCTCATCACCCCCGCGATGTCCTTGTCGCGCAGATCTGTACCAACATTTTTGGTTTGATTGGGACATCGGGTGAGCCTGGTCGGGAAAGCACGCAACTTGCCTACACGACCAAATTATTTGATGCCTTGGGCGAAGACTGGTGGGTTATGAGCGTACACGGTCAGGCGCTGTGCGAAGTTGGGCGGCTTGATGAGGCCATGTCCATGATGGACGGCTCGCTCGCTTTGAACAACGCCAATGCAAACGCGTCACACTTCAAAGCGCACACACTCTACGAGCAAGGTTATGGAGAGGCCGGTCGCGCATACCTTGCCGACTGGATCGCGGATTATGATGTGCGCTCGGTATTGCACGGCCACTTAAGTTGGCATCGCGCTCTGTGGGCCTTGGAGCAAGGGGATGAGGCTGAGCTATGGACGATTTACGAGGGGGCTATCGCACCCGCAGCGTCCTATTCGTTGCCGATAAATGTTCTAACCGATGCTGCTGCACTTTTGCACCGCACTGAGATTGCGGGTCTAACAGTTGCGCCCAAACTTTGGCGCGACCTGAGTGAATACGCATCACGGTTTTTTCCAAACCCAGGCATGAGTTTTGCAGACATACATGGCGCACTGGCTCATGCAATGGCAGGGGAAGGAGAACGCCTTGCGGTTCTGACCGAAACAAGCTTGGGTTTTGCGTCAGATCTTGTTCGCCCGGTGGCGCGTGCGTGGGGCGCGATTGCGCGACAAGATTGGACGGATGCGCTGCAACAGCTGACACCGGTCATGGCAGATCACGCTCGTCTGGGTGGCAGCCGCGCACAGCGTGACCTTTTGGAGCTGACTTACCTGAATCTGCTATTGAAATCCGGCCATATTCAAGAAGCTCATCGAACGATTACAGCGCGACGCCCGATCTTCAGTCATAATGCGCCCGTTGCAGGCTTTGTCTGAATTCACAAAGCTCTAGTTTATCAGCTCTTCTTACCCCTCCTTTAGCTAGGCTACGCACGACCGGAATGGACTGGTTACTTCCTGATTACAAATCCCGAATCACGCCATTTATGGTATGCAAGCCTGATCAATCGCTCTGCAACCTGGTCGTAATTTCTGACAGGCGAGACCAGGATTGTAAGGTGACGGGCAAAGCAAGTGCGGCTTCCGCAAACTCCCACGAATAGCTGATAATCGAAAATATCATGCCCGGTGTCGCATCCAGGTTTTGGGTCGCGAACCACAGGTTGAATAGGAGCAGACCTATTAACAGAATGAAGATTACGCCATACAGAACGGCTTCGGTATCCGAGAGCTTTACTTCGAACCGGCGCAGTTTACTCAGGTGGACGAAAACCGGACGGTCACGTCGTTGTTCCAGAACACTGATCTGATGCTCCATTTGCTCATTCAGCGCACGGTTCCATTGCCAAAACGTCGAATGAAACAGAGCGTACACAGATATCATTCCGACAAGAACTCCACAGGCAGACAGGGCCAGAACTGGCGAGAAGTAAAACAGCAAAATTGCTGATACGACGAACTGCACCACCCCCGCGATTGCCGAGGGCAGGATCTCCTCAAGAAAGTCGGCCAGTTCGCGCCCCATGCCGATCCGGGCGTTCAGCGACGAAATTGGAAGATTTGAAAACCGCGCGGCAAGCGCCTTGCCCAATTCGACACGGATCATACCGTAGACACGTGTATCGTAAATCCGCCGGATCACGCTGATCATAGTGAGGGCAACCATGAGCGCACCTAACTGCACAAAGGGCTCAAAATCTTCGCTCAGCAATCCATCTATGGCGAAGCCGACGAACAGCGGAATCAGAACCGTCATGGCAGTTTCAGCCAGGATCAGGAACCACGTAAGCCCTACGCGCCAGCGGAACACACTCAGAAGCGTGCCGATTGTCAGTTGTCGATCTGTCAGCATGGCGCACTACTGATCATAGTGAATGCGAACACGCACATCGCCCGGCCAAACCGAGGCAGCCTTGAAATCCGGCTCGTCCTGAGGGTCTGAGGCACCTGTTGAACCCAGCCCCTCCAACAGTTTTGTCTCAGTCATGTTCAGGTCATCGTCCTTGTTTTCGTCATGAAACAACAGCACAGCGTATGGGCCCGCGTTCAGGTCAGAAAACTCATGGCTGACGCTGCCTTTACGTGACGGAATCTGGGCGTAGTCAATGGCGCTCCAGACATCCAAACTGTCAAAGGCGCGCGCGTTATCGAATACAAGGATCACGATGTTGCCCTTGGCGTTGCGGATGCCGTCCACAGTCACATTCAGACCCTCGGCGGAGGCCGGTGTCGCAAGCGTTATCACGGCGAATGCAGGGGCTAGAAGGTTCCGTATCATGGCTTTGTCCTTTCTTCAGGAGGCTGCGGAAGGGGTGACTTGAGAATGGCAATGACATCCTCGGTGATGGCGATCAGTACCGGCACCAGCAGCAGCATGAGGGCTGTGCCGAAGAGTTCTCCAAAAGCTAAAGAGATTGCCGCAGGGATCAGATACTGCGCTTGCTCAGAGGTTTCGGTCAGCAAAGGCAGCAGACCAATCACTGTAGTTGCGGTGGTCAGAAAGATCGCCTTGAAACGTCCAATGCCTGCGCTTCTCAGCGCCAGATTCACGGGCTGACCTTCCTCTCGCGCCTGATTGTAGCGGGTGATCATGACCAGACTGTCGTTCACAATCACACCGGTCAGAGCAAGCATGCCGAAGAACGAAAACAGCGACAGCGAGACATCCATGATCAGGTGCCCGACGGCGGCTGCGATAAAGCCGAATGGCACGATGGCCAGAATGACGAAAGGCTGCCAATAGCTTTTCAACGGCACGGCCATCAGCACATAGATCAGAACGGCTGCCAGCAACAGCGCGCGCTTCAGGCCATCGCTTATATCGGCTATCTCTTCCAGTTCACCGGCCGGCAGGACGGTTACGCTGGGATATTTGGCACGGAGTTTCGGGACCAGCTGCTCGAACACCGCCTGCCCCACCTCTTCGGGAGCAACAAGGTCGCGGTCGATGGACGCGGCTACGATGTTCATGCGCTTGCCGTCACGGCGATCGATAGTGCCAGAGGCATAGGTGCCCTCGATTTCGGCGACGGTCTCAAGCGGCACCCAGGCGCCGGATGCGCTGCGCAACCGGGTCTGCACCAGATCCGCCAACGTATCGCGGTTTTCACGCGCGTTCTGTACGACTACGCGGACTTCGGACCCATCGCGTCTGACCTTGGTCACCTCGGCCCCGCCGAACCCATAGCCAATCTGTCTGGCCAGAGCCTCGGCGTTAAAACCAAGGTGCCGCGCGTCCGGGCGCAGGCGGAGTTTCAGTTCAGGTTGGCCGCCCACCAACCCATCCCTTACATTTGCCACGCCCTCGATGTTCGACAGGAAACCTTTCATTTCAGCGCTGGCTTGCTGCAGAAGATCTTCGTCTTTTGACGCCAACCGGATTCGGAACCCTCCGGCAAGCGTTTCCGATCCGGTGAACTCCAACTCGGTGGCGCCCTCGACCGCACCGACCCGGTCGCGCCATTCGCGGACCACGGAAAGGATCGGGACATTCGGACGCTCAGCTACCGGGATCATTTCAGCGAATACTTGCGCATTTCCAGCGCTGTTGATGATGGTGAATACTGTCTGAACGGGTGGAGCAGACATGCTCGCCTCTTCTGCAAGCTCGACGTTCAGCTCGTTCAACACGGCTTCGATCCGATTCACGTTCGTGCGGGTCAGTGCAAAGGGGGCGCGGGCATCCATTTCCAGGTTCATCGTGATGACCTGACCGGGCACCTCGGGAAAGAACACCGTCCTGACCTTGCCCTTGTACATCAGGCCAAGCCCCAGCGTTGCGGCGGCAATGAACAAGATCAGCACGGCATAGCGCTGACGCACCGCCGCGACGAGCAAAGGCTGGTAGATGCGATCCCGCACCCAGTACAACCCGCCCTGCGCAGAATCCTGTACCCGCCCCCACAAGCGGGTCAGCAGGTATCGACGCTCTTGCCGCATCGAAACCTGCGCCAGATGGGCGGGCAGGATGAATTTGCTTTCGATAAGCGAAAAGATCAGCGTCAGGATCACGATGCCCGCGAACCCGGCAAGTACCTTGCCCAGCGGATTGTCGATCAACAGCATCGGGAAAAAGGCTGCGATTGTGGTCAGCACGCCAAAGACGGTCGCAACGGCCACGCGATGCACGCCGCGTTCCGTGTCCCTAATCGGGTCCTTCCCCTTGCGGCGTTCTTCAAAAACGCTTTCGCCGACTACAACGGCATCATCGACCAGAATTCCCAAGGCAATGATCAGACCAAAAGTCGTGACATCGTTCAGCGAATAGTCCACCCATTTCGAGCCCGAGACAGCAAGCGCCCCCATGACCGAAACGGGAATGCCCATGGCAACCCAGAAGGCCAAACGCACGTTCAGGAAAATCGACAGCATCAGGGTCACAAGGATCAAACCCTGCACCCCGTTTGAGCGCAACAGCGCCAGGCGGTCCGAGATGTAGCCAGCGCTATCACCCCAGATCTCGACCTGAACCTGCGACGGCAGCTGTCGGCTGAACTCGTCAACCGTGCTGCGCACGACATCACTGATCTCCAGCAGGTTTTCCCTCTGCCCGACCAGAACCTCCATCCCTACGGTTGGTTTGCTGTTCAGGCGAAACAGGTACTCGCCGTCCTGAAACCCGTCTTCGATTTTGGCAATATCGCCCAAAGGCACATAGGACCCGTCGTCACGTTCGATGATCGGCAGAGCTGCGTATTCCGGCACGTATTTCGCCCTGTCATCGGCCCGCAGATAGATCGTACCGCCATCGGTCCTCAGACGACCTGCCTGAAAGGCCAGCGAATTCCCTTCGATGGCACGGGTCACATCCGAAACCGTCAACCCATAGTGGCGCAGCAACGCCGGGTCGATTTCAATGCGCAATTCCCGCGGTATCAGGCCCCAGATTTGCAACCGCGACAATTCCGGTTGCGCCAGCAACTCTTCTTTCAGGCGTTGCGCCAAGCTCTGCAATGTGGCGGGGTCTGTTTCTCCGAACAAGTTCAGATACAGCGCCGGGAAATCGAAACCCGAGGCTTCGATCTCGGGTCGGCGAGCAGTATCAGGCAGATCAGTCAAGCCGTCGATCCGAATACGGACACGATCCAGGACGGCTTGTAGTTTCTGGCCACCTGCGCGACGGACAGTCACGACACTTAGGTTATTTTGGGATTGTGAGGTCACACTACGCACGCCCTCCAAACCTTCGAGGGCCTGCTCAACTTTCTGGGTCACCAATTCATCAACCTGTTCGGCTGTGGCGTCCGGAAACTCGATCGCGATTGTAACACTTTCCGGCGGAATGCGGGGGAAGCCTTCGATCCGAATGTTCAGCAGCGTTTGCACCCCAAGAAATAGGATCAGTGCCATCATCAGATTGGCAGCGACCGGATTTCGGATAAACCAGGATGTCAGAGCGTGCATGGCTCAGCCTCCATCTGATTGCGGCGTCACCCGCTGACCCGGCAGAAACGAGGCCAAAGGTGTTTTGGCCACGCGCCACGGGCCGGTCCCTTCGGGAGCCGATACCGTCACTGTACTTTCGCTGCGGAACAGGATGTTCGGGCTAAGCCTCTGCAATTGGTCCTTATCGTCTACAAGCCAAATGTATCCCGCACGGGTCAGGACGCTTTCGGGTAGGGTTAATGTGTCCGAGATCCGGCGTCCGGGTATGTGAACCTGCAGGAAGTCTCCGGCGAGTATGCGTTCATCGGGCTTTGTGACATCCAGAAAGACCCGCACCTGCCGTGTGTCTTGATCCAGAAACCCTCCTCCACGCCGGACTTGAGCCCGCCCCAACGCTCCGCCCGAGCGCTGTGTCAGATCAGCAGTGGCGCCAGAGATCGGATGATCCAACAACGCCCAGTCCGCCTGACTAAACTCGGCGACCAGTTCGAATTGCTGGTCGTCCGAAAGGTGTATCAGGGCATCGCCTGGGTTGACCGTCTGGCCCAGACTGGCAAAGCGATGGGTTACAAATCCCGAAAAAGGGGCGACAACCTCCGCGTCCTTCAGTTCATTTCGCGCCGCATTCAGCCGTGCCTGCGCAGCTGCAACGGATTTCTCGGCAATGCGCAATTGCGGCAGATTCACAGCCAGTTCGTTTGGCGGTTCTGTTTCATCCCGGTCAAACTGTCGTTGCGCGACTGTCACTTTGTTCTGCGCGCGCAATAACGCCAGTTCCGCTTGCTCAAGCTCCATCTCAGCGGCTGCAACGGCGCTTTGATAAGGTGCATTTTCGATTGAAAACAAAGGGGCACCCCGTTCCACCTTAGTCCCTGCCAAAGCAGCGTTGTGCACTGCAATGATGCGCCCGGACACAGCAGATCGCAGCTTGGCATCCCACCGAGGCAGAACTTCGGCAAACGCCGAAACCCGCGCTTGTACGGTTGCTGAAGCAACTGTGACGACCGAGACGGTCGGTGGCGGAGGTGAGGTCGTTGTTGCCTGAACATCAATTGTATCTTCTGTATCAAACAGGAGGATGGCGATCGCTACAAACAGTGCCAACGATAGTCCAATCCAAAGCCACCGCCGGGTCGGTCTTTGCCGAGTTTCCAAAGTTTTGTCTGTCATAGACCAGTCTTTCCTGTGCCGCCGAATCCATTGCACCTTGTGGCATTCGATAGAGTGTCATATACTATGAACGATCGTTCGTTCAATATTAAGTTGAAAAAATGTCCGAAGACACCAGGAAGCCGGAATCAATCCGGGAAAAGGCAACAGCCAAGCGTCGCAACCAGATTTTGGAGGCCGCAGTTATGTGTTTCCTTGAGCGCGGCTATCATCAGACAGGCGTCCGCGATATCGCTGCGCGGGCGGGCGTCAGCCTTGGAAATCTCTATAATCATTTTCGCGGCAAACATGATGTGCTTGTAGAAATCGCAATACTTGAACGCCGCGAGATGGAGCCGTTTCTGAAAATCCTGAACTCAGATGCGCCCGCGCCCAAAGTCATAAGAAAGTTCATCAAGGCCTACGCAAAATACCTTGCTGCGCCAGAAAACGTTATTCTCACGTTGGAAATTTCGAGCGAAGCAGTTCGTCAACCGGACATCGCGCAGCTGTTCGTCGAGAACCGATCGAGTTTGACTGAGGCCCTGGAAGCCGTAGTGAAGCGAGGAATTACTGGCGGTGAATTGCGCACCGTTCCGGATCCCCTTCAGGCGTCACAACTGGTGATCGAAGTTCTGGAAGGTAGTGCATATCGTAGTGTACTGTCAGAAATGCCTATGACCGGGATCATTGTGTGCGCTGAAGACTTTATTATGAGTTCCTTGCTGGCACGTCATTAGCACGTGGGTAGCGTGTCGTTTTGGATTTCGTGAATGTCAGCCAAAGGGAACTGCCTGAGACATTCATTTAGGCAGCAAAGATCGACTTTGAGCCGGCCGAAACGCGCGGGAGGTCAAAAGAAAGTTGGAATTGCAGTTAGGACTATTGGCTAACGCAATATCATCCGAGGTTCGGTTACCAGACTTCGTTTAGTCACAAGACAAAGCGGTGGCAAAGCGCATGCAGATTCCAACCACCGGCACAGCGCCAGATCGTTTTTGATGCGATTGACGCACTGATCTATTGATACTGTAGGGATCAGGCGATCAGATACGATGGCAGATTTCTCAAGCATCCGCCTTTATCAGGTCGCTTGCCTTTTCGCCAATCATGATCGCTGGTGCGTTGGTGTTGCCGCTGACGATTTCCGGCATGATCGAACAATCAGCCACCCGCAGGTTCGAAATACCGTGTACCTTTAGTCTTGCGTCGACAACAGACGTCTCGGCGTTCCCCATCGCGCAGGTGCCGGTTGGGTGGTAGATCGACACGCTGTTCGATCTGGCCCAATCCAGAGTGCCTTCATAATCTTCGCAGCTCAGCTCTGCCGTTGGTCGAAACTCTTCTGATATCTTCGAGGCCAGAGGGTTTTGTTTGGCAATCCCGCGCGCGATGTTCACGCCGTCGACAATGGTTCGGCAGTCCGTTTCAGTAGACAGATAGTTCGGGATGATCTTGACATGTTCGGATGGGTCCGGTCCGTTCAGGCGCAGCTCTCCCCGACTTTCCGGACGCAGTTGGCAGACCGACATCGTGAAGGCCGAAAACGGATGCACACCTTCGCCTGGGCTGTCGGCGGACCAGGGTTGCACGTGGAACTGAATGTCGGGCGTCTCAACATCGGGCCGGGTTTTCATGAAACCAGTCGCAAGGCTGGCGGCCATTGTCATCGGACCCGCACGAAATAGTGCATATTTCAGCGCGATTCGCGCCTGATTGAACAGGCTGCGAACTTCGTCATTCAGTGTGGGCTCATTGCATTTGAACACCAGCCGCGCCTGCAAGTGATCCTGAAGACCTTTGCCAACACCCGGCAGGGCGTGCAGCGGTTTGATACCATTTTCCTTTAGATGATCCGGCTCTCCGATCCCTGACAACATCAGGATTTGGGGAGAGTTGATCGCCCCGCCGGACAGGATGACCTCGCGCCGAACAGTCAGTGTCTGCTCGTTACCAGAACGATCCCGGTAGACCAGCCCGGTTACTTTTTTCCCATCCAGAACCACACGCGACACAAGCGCTTTGGTGATGATGTTGAGGTTCTGACGACCGCGAATGGGCTTGAGATAGGCGACGGCGGCGCTACAGCGGCGCCCATTGCGCGTGGTCAGTTGGAAGTAACCCACGCCTTCTTGCTCGGCCCCGTTATAATCTGGGTTGAACGGGTAACCGGCGGCCTGTGCTGCTGCGACCCAGGCATCGCAGATCGGGCGCTGAATGCGCATGTTGGACACTGACAAGGGGCCATCGACGCCATGATATTCATCCTCGCCGCGTTCTTGATCCTCACAGCGTTTGAACAGGGGTAGCACATCGTCCCAGCCCCAACCCTCGTTGCCCATTTGCCGCCAGCGGTCGTAATCTTCCTTCTGGCCACGCACATAGAGCAACCCGTTCAGCGAAGATGAGCCACCCAGTACCTTGCCCCGCGGCCAGTCGATGGATCGACCGTTAAGGCCGGGGTCGGGCTCAGTGCGATAGCACCAGTCAACCGAGGGGTTATGCATCGTTTTGAAATAGCCGACGGGGATGTGAATCCACGGGTTGGTATCGCGGCCACCTGCTTCGAGCAGCGCAACAGTTGTGTTGGGGTCTGCGCTCAACCGATTGGCAATGACACAGCCCGACGATCCTGCGCCAACAACTGCATAATCCACCTCCATGACCGCCTCCTTCCAAACTCGCTGAAAAAAACTCTATGCAAGATGCAAGAATTATACTAGCCTTTTTTGATACAAAACGTCTCAATAATTGCGATCAGGGAGGTAAGCAATGGAGATCGGACGGAAACTAAGTGGTATTTCACGGCGAGATTTCTTCCGCGTGGCCGGGCGTTACGGCATGAGTTCGACACTGCTGGCGGCAGGCGGGTTCGGCGGCGCGATGAGTCTGGCGAATCTGGCGCAGGCCGCCGAATCCACCTATGAGAAGCGCTTTTCGAAAGAGCCGAAGCACACGCTGAAATTCGGCGCGTCGGGTTTCAACACCCGCAACCTGTTGATTGAGCGCGCCGGCGCAATCGAGTTCGCGCGCGACCTGGAAGAACGCACGGACGGCGAGATTCGCATCGAATTCATCGGCGACAACCAGATCTGCGGCCAGCTGAGCTGTGTCGAAAAGACCCAACAGGGGATCGTCGATATTTATGCCGCCTCAACTCAAAACTCGGCCGGAGGCGCACCTTATCTGAACGTGCTGGACTATGCCTATATGTTCCCCAGCCGCGCGGCGCAGTATCACTTCTTCTATAGCCCGGCGAGCCAGCGCATCCTGCGTGATCCGCTGGAAAAACGGCACGGGTTGAAGTTCCTGTTTACCCATTGTGAGCTACGCGGCCTGCAAATGGGTTCGACCTTTGCCGACAAGCCGACCGTCACCAAACTGGAAGAGTTGTTTGGTACCAAGAACCGCGTGACGGGTACGCAGTTGGGCCGGATTGCAATGCAATTGCTGAATCTGAACCCAGTCCCGGTGGCTTGGGAAGAGACACTGGATGCGCTTAAGACAGGTCTGATCGATGGGGCGGAAACCTGGGCCTCGGCCGTGGCTTACGCCAACATGGCGCCGGTGGTTTCGCAGTCGGTCAATCTGAAATTTTTCTGCGGCACTGAACATACGTCCATGTCGGCCGAGGTCTTTGACGGTCTGAGTGGAGAATTGCAGGACGCAGTTATGGAGTCTTCCTACTTCACTCAAGCGTTGATCCAGGGTGCGAATGAAGCCGCATTGCTGAATACGGTAGGCTTCTCGGAGCCGCAATTGCCGGACACTATCTTCGCCGAAAATGGCGTGCGCCCGGCATTCCTGGCTGACGATCAGATCAAGCTGGCCGAAGAGATGTGCGCTCCGAACTACAACCCAGAGCCTTGGGCCCAGTGGCGCGAACGTCTGAATAAATGGGCAGGCGGCATTGATACCTATCAGGAAATCTACGACATCGCGCGCGAGATTCCGGCCGACACCCTGCCGGAAAATGTCGAACCGCGCCGTTGGTGGAAAGGCGAAGCCTGATAGACTGTTACGAACCGGCCCTGAGCGGGCCGGTTCAACTTTATACCGACTGGGAGGACGGGGTTCATGTCGTTTTGGGCAGACATCGGCGCGATTTTCAGCGCCTTTCTCAGCCAGGATTCGTTCGAGATTCAATCCGCACTGGAATCCGACGCCGCCTGGGTGTTGGGCGCGATTGTCTCGGCGATTGGCGGAATCGTGATCATGTTGATCTATCGGGCGGTGCCCTTTGTTGAACGTCATCTGGAACGGTCGGTGATGGTGTATTCCTACCTTGCGATCGCATTAATCATCTTCTGGGGCGTGATCGACCGGTTTGTGTTCAACGATCAGGAACCCTGGTCGACCACCATCCCCCCGCTGCTGTTCATGGTCATGGCGTGGTTTGGGGCGTCGTATAACGTCCGCCTGCGCACACATTTGAGCTTCAGCGAATTCCGCACTGCAATGCCGAGGGCTGGGCAATTGGCTTGCCTGATACTCGACGCGATATTGTGGTTCATCTTTGCGGTGATCGTCATCGTGACCACAACACGGCTGGTGGCATTGTCGGCATCAAACTTTCAGATCGTTCTGGGCACAGACAATATCATGCAGTGGTGGTTCCTTTTGGCCGCACCGCTGTCGTTCTTTCTGATGGTCGGGCGCGTGTTCCAGAACCTTGCCGATGATCTGAACAACTGGAAAACAGGCGAGCCGCTGATCAAGCAGGCCGTGATCGGAGCAGACTGATGACAGACGGAACTATGGTCACACTGATCTCTCTTGCGGTCACCTTTCTGTTCATGCTGGGCGTGCCGGTTTTGCTGGTAATCGGCTATTGGGTCATCGGCTGTTCGTTTGTTCTTGGCCTGACGCTGGACAACATGGGTGCTGAACTTCTGAACGTGTTCAACAAGGGTTTCGCCTTGCTGGCGATGCCGCTTTTCATCCTGACCGGCGACCTGATCAATAAATCGGGCATCGCGCGGCGGCTCAGCGATTTCGCCTATGCCTGTCTGGGCTGGATACGCGGTGGATTAGCGATGGCGTCACTCGGCGCTTGTGGGCTGTTTGCTGCGATCTCGGGGTCGAACTCGGCAACGACAGCCACCATTGGCTCGATGCTGCACCCCGAGATGGTCAAAGGGGGTTATGACGAACGGTTCAGCGCGGCCACGGCGGCGGCAGGCGGTACGGTGGGGATCATCATTCCTCCCTCGATCATCTTCATCGTCTATGGCTTCCTGATGAACCTGCCGATTTCCGAGCTATTCGTGGCGGGTATCCTTCCGGGCGCGCTGATGGTCTTTGGCATGCAGTTCGCCTGCTGGATCATTTGCCGCATGAACGGCTGGGGACATCTGATTCCGCTGCAACTGAACCGGGTGCTGAAAACTGCATTCGGTGCCTGGCTTGGATTCTTTGCCATCGGGCTGGTGCTGTGGGGTATATACACAGGCAAATTCTCACCAACTGAGGCAGCCGGAGTGACGGTCGGCTTCTGCGTTATTGCAGGGTTGGTCAGCTATCCGATCAATCGGATCATGGGCGCGCGGAACGACATCTCACCCACCGAAAAAAGCTATGCCGAGATGTTTGTCGTCGAAGGTTTCACGATCCCCGAGATCCCCTCGATCGTGATCCGTTCGGCCCAGATCACAGGCATCCTCGCACCGCTGATCGCAATTTCTGTGGTGATGCAGCAGATCCTGTCTTTGCTTGGCGCTCAGCAAACCATTGGGGATTTCGTAACCTCGATGGGTGGCTACCATGCGGTTCTGTTTACTTCGATGGTGATCGTTTTCTTCTCGGGCATGGTACTGGAAAGCCTGCCTGTCACGATTATCCTGGCCCCGATCCTGGCGCCGATTGCAGCCTCGGTCGGGATTGATCCGATCCATTTCTCGGTGATCTTCCTTGTTGGGGCGTCGATCGGATTCATTACCCCGCCGTATGGGCTGAACCTTTACGTAGCCTCGGGCGTGACCGGAGTACCCTACTTCAGACTGCTGAGGTATACGGTGCCTTATCTGGTGTCTCTGCTGTCGGTTTGGATTTTGGTGTCGCTTGTGCCCGATCTGGCCTTGATCCTGCTGCCGAATAACTAGACTGTTCCGGGATGGCCGAGACGGAAACACAAGACAAAGAAACTCAGATCCCAACTAACTTGCGCCTTCTCCTCATCCTTGAGGAGGTGGCGCGACGCGGGGTAGCCGTCAAACCATCGGACCTGATCGAGGCACTCGGTCTGGCGAAACCAACAATCCACCGTTTGTTGCAAACAGCAGAGGCCGAAGGTTTCCTGCAGCGCGATCTGGATGGCCGCTCATACGGTCCCGGGCACCGTCTGCGGTTGCTTTCAGTCAACACCATGTCGTCCGAGCATCTGCGCACAGCGCGTTTGGCGATCTTACGCAGTGTCGCCGAACAGGTTGGTGAGACCTGCAATCTCGCCATCCCCGACCGAGAGGGCATGATCTATCTTGACCGGGTCGAGACGAAGTGGCCTTTGCGCATTCAATTACCGGTCGGGACACAGGTTCCCTTTCATTGCACCGCCAGCGGTAAGATGTACTTGTCCACGCTCCGGCAGAAAACACTGGATGGGTTTCTTTCAGCAGGAAATCTGCAGCCACAGACTGAAAGTTCACTGACCGACCCGCAGTCATTGCGCACGGAAATCCAACATATCGCTGAGAACGGTTATTCCACTGATGATGAAGAGTTCATGAGTGGAATGGCAGCCCTAGCAGTACCCGTTCAAGATGGGCAAGGCCGATTGGTGGGCACACTTTCGGTTCATGCACCGACACAACGTCACAACGTCAACAGCCTGATGTCGTTTCTGGGTATCCTGAAAAAGGGAGCAAATGAACTTTCGGCTCTGTTAACCACGTGACCAGAACCTGAAAGACAGCCGCGACATAATAATTTTTGCTCGACTGCCACGGCAGGTATCGTCCGGTTCGGGGCATTCTGCATCGCAACGGATGAGCCGCACACAAAGGCCTTCCTCACAGCAATCACTCTCACAGCTTTCTTAGTCTGCTAGCCATAAACTCTGAATCTAAGAAATACTCACACCAGTAGTTCAAGTTGGATTGGCCGTGCATGCCGAATCCGAGTCGTACATCGTTGGTAGATTCGAGCGGGTAGATTTCCAGAGATAGCCCTCAAGGTCGGGATCACTCAATAGTGCGAGCAGGACCGAGTGATTGACGTAGTCTTATTTCTGTCGGCAACTCAACACTTTGACCGCTGTGCGCATCACGGAGTATCTGGATCAGCATCCCTGCAGCGCGACGACCCATCTCGCGATGCGGGACATGGACCGTTGTAAGAGCGGGTTCGGCGAGCATTGCAATTTCGATATCGTCAAAACCGGTAATTGAGAGGTCCCTGGGCACCTCAAGCCCCATTTCCCGAGCCGCACGTAAGGCTCCGACCGCCAAAACGTCATTGACGCACATCACGGCAGTGGTTTCTGGTGCGGCTGTCATGACCTCGCGCAAAGCAACTTCACCAGTTTCAACGCCGTAAGCGGTCTCGACAAGAAACATTGTATTCGGGTCTTGACCGGCCTCTTGTTTGGCATCCCGAATGCCTTGAACGCGTTCCCTTGCCCGATCATTCGAAGCGGTTGGTGCAGAGATACACGCGATATGCCGATGCCCATATCCAATGACCTGCCGGGCAAGGGCAAACATCGCAGCCCGATTGTCAAAGCCGATGGCCGGCGGGGATTGGTCAGGATCAAATGACCAGGCGATCAAAGTTGGTACACGCTGCTTTTTCAGAAACGCATAGATTTCCGGTTCGCGATCGTACCCAATCAGCAGCAACCCATCTGCACCCCGCGCTACCAACGCACGCACCTGTTGTTCTTCCAGCTCTGAATCATAGGCGGACGAAGCAACCAGAAGCGTTTTACCATGCCTCACCAGCTCTTCCTGAAACGCCTGTAATCCGCGTGCAAAAACAGCGTTCTCCATAGTCGGTATCACGGCGGCGATGGTATTTGTCTGCCTTGCTGCAAGGGCTTGGGCTCCGAAATTTGGCGCGTACCCAAGTTCTCGTACGGCTGCCAGAACTCGTTCCCTTGTGCTTTGCCCTACCCGCTCTGGCGAGTTCAGGCACCGCGAGACAGTTGCGGTGGACACGTTCGCATGTCGGGCAACATCTGCAAGGGTTGGGACTGTGTTTTCGTGACCGCTTTGAGGCATGGTTTTTCTTGTCATTTTGGATGGGCAACTAGCTCAAGACGAATTCTATCAAAAGCACGATTTGTCGGGAACCTACAACACATGTGCAATGTAAGCGCTTGCATAACAAAATGTAAGCGCTTACATTGCGGGCGACTCAGTGCGAGGCATTGGATGGGTTGGGGAGGACGCATGCCATACTTGATAGCTGGAATATTGCTGCTCGCGTTTGTAGCGAACGTAGTGATCGGAGCAGTGTCGAATGCGCCCTTGGTCAACAATATCTGGGAAATGTTGATCTTGTTTGCCGCGGCCATCGCCTTTTCGATCGGCATTCTGCGGAGCGAAGCAAAAGAAATTTCGGAGAAAAAATCAAAGGAATAAATCCGAAAAAAGTCCAACGGGAGGAGAACACATGGACAAGACTAAACAGGAGCTGGCTTCGGCCGAGCGTCGGAATTTTTTGAAACTCGCGGGCACCGGCTCGTTCACGGCAGCTATGGTCGCCGGCGCGGCTGGGACATTGTGGTCCAGCGAAGCGGCAGCACAGACCGCCGCCGAGGAACGCGATCGCGAAAACGCGGCTGAATTCAAGATGACGTTGGCAACGGCCTATGTTCTGGGCGCGTCTCGCAGCTATCCGATCATGCAGCTGGACCTGAAAGAAAACATCCAGAACATGACGAATGGCAAGGTCTATGTGAAACTGGCGCCCGGTGGTCAGCTTGGTGCAGGTGGTGCGTTGGCGCAGGCGGTTCAGGGGGGGACCATTCAAGCCGCGCAACACTCGTTGTCAAATTTCGCGCCCTTCGCAAGCGTCGTCGACCTGATCAACCTTCCATATTTCTGCGGGTCCAACCAGCGGTTCACGAACCTAACTTCCTCTGAAGCTTGGAAGGCGGAAGTAGACCCCAAGATCGCGGCATCCGGCTTTAAAGCGCTGATGTATATCGTGATCGATCCGCGCGTCGTCGCTGTTCGCCAGGGAGGCAACGCAATTATCACCCCCGGCGATATGTCCGGTGTCAAATTCCGCGTACCCGGATCAAAAATGCTGCAGCAGTATTATGGCATGGTGGGTGCGAACCCGACGCCTGTTGCGTGGGGTGAGACTCCGTCAGCGATCCGGCAAGGCGTCGCAGATGCGCTTGATCCCTCGGTGGGCGCGCTGCATGTCTTTGGCTTTGGTGAGATCCTCAGCCATGTGACCTTCACTCAGGCGGTGCCGGACAGTCAGGTCTATTCGATCAACCTTGAATGGTTCGACAGCCTGCCGATGGACGTCAAAGAAGGTATCGAATTTGCGGGCGAAGTCACCCAGCAGCAGAACCTGTCCAAAGTGCCTTCGGCACGGGCCTACGCCATGTCTCAATTGATCGCGAACGGCGTCGAGTTCCACTCGCTCAGCGAAGATCAGTTGGGCGAATGGAAAGAGGTCGGTGGCTATCAGCGCAGCGAATGGGACAGCTTCAAGACCGAGCTGGCCGGATCGATGGATGCGTTCGCCAAGCTGGAAGAAGCCGCAGACACGCGTGCGAAATACTACGTGCACGACGCCTGATCGCGTCTTCGGGCCGGCGCGTCCAGCGTCGGCTCATCCGATGTTTGCCCATTAAAAACCCACTAGAACACGTCGCCGCCGCGTGACGGTAGTGAGGATGCTATGTCTCAGCTCTTTCGAGCGATTGATAAAAATGCCGAACGTTGGCTGCTTTTAGTCTTCTACGTCATGCTCGTCGGCACGATGTTTATCGAAGTGGTCCGGCGCGAGGTCTTTGCCTACTCGTCCATCTGGGGCGAAGAAATCGTCCGGTATGCGTTCATCTATCTCGCATGGATCGGTGCCGCCGCTGCGGTAAAGGAACGCGGGCATATCCGCATTGATGTTCTGATGCACTACGTCCCGCGCACGGTCAAAACGCTGCTCTACATCTTCGGCGACATCGTGATGTTCATCGTGGCACTCGTCGCGATCTATTGGTCGTGGGAGACAGTCCACGTGTCCTGGAAATTCGGGTCTGTCACACACGGCCTGCGGATCAGCCAGGTCTTTTTCCTCATGGCGGTGCCGTTTGGCTTCGCGCTGGTCATCTTTCGGCTGGTGCAGTCCTTCCTCCGCGACATTGCCGACCTTCGAACGGGCCGTCCCGTCTACGAAGGCGACAAGCTGTTTGATTAAGGGAGGGCCTGAGCCATGATGTGGCAACAACTCGGCGGTCAAACGCTTGAACTTGGGTGGGATTTCTACGCCTCCGTCATTCTCTTCGTCGCTCTTGTCGCGCTCGCCGTTCCGGTCTGGGCAGCGATCGGCGCAGCATCGATCACAATGCTGATCATGTCCGGCGCATTGCCGCTGAGCCTTGTCGGCGAAAAGCTGTTCTCGGGCATCGATGCCTTCGCGCTGACAGCTGTGCCGTTGTTTATCCTGACCGGAGACGTGCTTGTCCGAACCGGGCTCAGTCGAAAGTTTCTGGACGTCGCCGAAGCCCTGACCTGCTGGGCCAAGGGTGGCTTCGGTTCGGCCACCGTCCTGGTCTGCGGCATGTTCGCGGCGATCTCCGGGTCGGACGCAGCAGGTGCGGCAGCGGTAGGGCGCATGACTATCGACCGGCTGGTCGAGAGCGGTTATCCCCGCCCCTACGCCTGTGCTTTGGTCGCAGCAGGAGCCTGCACCGGCATCCTCATCCCGCCCTCTATCGCCTATATCATCATCGGCCTCGTGCTGGGCATAGCGGTCTCGACCTTGTTCCTTGCTGCGCTGATCCCCGGACTTTTGATCCTGACGGCCATCCTGATCACCAACGTCGTGATGAACCGGCTGAACCTTTGGGAAGGTGGCGGCATGATGACCGCAGCTGAATGGCGCGCGAACCTGTGGAAGACGGTCAAGTCCGGCTGGTACGCTTTCCTTGTCCCCGGCATCATTTTCTACGGCATCTTCTCGGGGAAACTGACCCCGACCGAGGCAGGTGCCGTGGCGGTCGTCGTGACCATCGTCATCGGGTTTATCCTAGGCACACTGAAATTGTCCGACTTCCCGGCCATGCTGGTCAGTTCGGCCAAGGTCAACGGTGTGATCCTTCCGATCATCGCCTTCTCGATCCCTCTGGCCGAAGCTCTGGCGATCATTGGAGTGCCGCAAGGATTTGTCGGAGCTTTGACCTCAGTCAGCAGTAACGAATTCGTACTGATCGCCATGATGGTCCTTATCCTAATCATTGCGGGCTGCGTTATGGAAACGACGCCCAACATCGTGATCCTGGCACCGATCCTCTACCCGTTGGCGCAAGAGATTGAGATGAACCAGATTCAGTTCTGCATCATGATGATCACCGCGCTGGGGGTCGGGTTTATTACTCCACCCTTGGGGCTGAACTTGTTCGTGGTGTCGGGGATTACGGGCGAGTCGATCCTCAAGATCGCCTACCGCGCCATCCCGTTTGTTTTCTTCATGCTGATCGTGACGTTGATGATCGCCTATATCCCGGCGTTCTCTACCTCGCTGTTGCCTGATGTCTATCGATAAGCCGCCGAAAGACGCGGTAGGAAAAGGACTCGATACATGACCCGTGAATACCTGAAGAAAGCCACGCTGACCGCGCGCAGCGGAGCGTCGGATGTCAGTGAAATTGTGCAGGGAATCCTGACTGATATTGAAGCAGGCGGTGATGCCAAGGCGCTAGAGTACGCTGGCAAATTCGACAAATACGAAGGTAACGTCATTCTAAGCGATGCCGAAATCCAGGCCGCGATGGATGCCGTGCCAGAAAAGCTGAAGCGCGACATCGAGTTCAGTCACAGCAACGTCAAACGCTTTGCCGAGGCGCAAAAGGAATCCATGACCGACATCGCGGTCGAGGTTGTGCCGGGCCTGACCGCTGGCCAGAAGATGATCCCGGTGGATGCAGCCGGTTGCTACGTCCCAGGCGGGCGCTACAGCCATATCGCCAGCGCGATCATGACGGTCACCACGGCAAAAGTAGCGGGATGTAAGCACATTGTCGCGTGCTCACCGCCGCGCCCCGATGTCGGTATCGCGCCTGCGATCGTCTACGCCGCGCACATCTGTGGCGCCGACAAGATCATGGCCATGGGCGGCGTGCAGGGGGTTGCGGCGATGACCTTCGGGTTGTTCGGGCTTCCCAAGGCTAACATCCTTGTGGGGCCCGGCAATCAGTTTGTGGCCGAAGCAAAGCGTATCCTGTTCGGGCGTGTCGGCATCGACATGATCGCGGGCCCGACGGACAGTCTGGTCCTTGCGGATGTCACTGCTGATCCGATGGTTGTTGCAACTGACCTCGTTGGGCAGGCCGAGCACGGATACAACTCACCGGTTTGGCTGGTGACAGACAATCGCGACCTCGCCGAAGAGGTTATGCGCTTGGTGCCAGTGCTGATCGAGGACCTGCCCGAAGTGAACCGCGAAAACGCTACGGCTGCGTGGCGCGATTATGCCGAGGTCATCCTGTGCGCGGATCGCGAAGAAATGGCGGCGACATCGGATCAATACGCCCCGGAACACCTGACAGTCATGGCCGATGATCTTGATTGGTGGCTGGATCGGCTGACGTGCTATGGGTCGCTTTTCTTGGGCGAAGAGACCACGGTTGCCTTTGGCGACAAAGCCTCGGGCACCAATCACGTGCTGCCCACGAGCCGGGCGGCCACTTACACCGGTGGCCTCAGCGTCCATAAATACATGAAGATCGTGACCTGGCAGCGCTCGACCGCTGATGCGATGAAGCCGATTGCGCAGGCGACGGCCCGTATCTCACGCCTTGAAGGTATGGAGGGGCACGCGCGTACCGCGGATATTCGACTGGCCAAGTTCTTCCCCGATGAAAACTTTGACCTGACAGCCGAAGACTGACCCAACCCGTGACCTATCATCCTGATCTCACTGGACATACCGCTCTTGTGACCGGGGCCAGCTCCGGCCTTGGTCGCAGAGCGGCAGAGGTACTGTCGCATGCTGGCGCTAAGGTCGTGGGCGTGGCGCGACGTGCAGAAGCGTTGGCCGAGCTGGATCAGGTTCATGCGCTGCCATGGGATCTTTCGGATCGCGATCGGTTGGCAGAGCTGGCCGTTGCCGCGTCGCAGCCGTTTGGGGCACCGGATATTCTGGTGCATGCCGCCGGGATCAACACGCGCGAGCCTGCGGATTTGGTGTCACCAGAAGGATGGGACATAACAATCGGGTTGAACCTTGCCGTTCCCTTCTTTCTGTCGCAGCACCTAGTGCCCGATATGAAGGCCAAAGGCTGGGGACGGATCGTAAATTTCGCATCGCTCCAGTCCAGCCGAGCTTTTCCAGGTGGGCTTAGCTATGGGGCGTCTAAGGGCGGCGTGGCACAGCTGACCCGAGCAATGGCCGAGGCCTGGTCATCAAGCGGAATATGCGTAAACGCGATTGGCCCTGGGTTCTTTCGAACCGAGCTGACGGCTGCAGTGTTCAATGATCCTGAACGCGCGAACCGTAATGCTGCGCAGACCTGTATCGGTCGCAACGGTGAGCCCAAAGACCTCGACGGCCCGTTGCTGTTCTTTTGCTCTGATGCCTGTGCCTACGTGACCGGGCAAGTTTTGATGGTTGATGGGGGGTTTACAGCGAAATGAGAGCGTTAGTCTACACCGATGTAGAAACACTGGAATACCGCAATTTCGCGGACCCGGAGCCCGGCCCCGATGAGGTTCTCGTCCGTATCGATAGCGTCGGCATTTGCGGGTCCGACATGCACGCCTATCTGGGCCATGATGACCGCCGCCCGGCACCGCTGATCCTCGGCCATGAAGGGGCCGGAGTGACTGCTGATGGTCGCCGCGTAACCATCAATCCGCTGGTAAACGACCCCAACAGCGCGGCCAGCCGGTCCGGACGTGAGAACCTTTGCCCCTCGCGACAGATCATCTCAATGCCGCCGCGCGAAGGCGCTTTTGCGGAATATGTCGCTATCCCAGAGCGCAATTTGATTGAAGTGCCCTCGCATATCACGCTGGAGCAGGCCGCACTCGCCGAACCGATTGCGGTCAGCTGGCATGCGGTGCGGCTGGGGCTTGCGGCCCTGCACCCGGCAGACGAACGGCGTGCCCATGTGATTGGCGGCGGGGCAATCGGGCTAGCGGCAGCTCTCGCGCTCACTGCGATGGGGGTCGAGCAGGTGACCTTATCCGAACCCAATGCAGCCCGTGCGACCTATCTTCGCGACACCTGTGGAATCGCCGTTGTGGACACACCGGAACAGGACATTCCATTGGTGATCGACGCAGTGGGGTTTGCGTCTACCCGTGCGGTTGCCTCGGCGCTCGTCAGCCCGGGCGGGGTGATTTTGCACATCGGCCTAGGCAGTTCCGAAGGTGGATTGGATATCCGACGCATCACGCTGCAGGAAATCACGCTAATCGGCACCTACACCTATACCGCACAGGACTTCCGCGACACATGCAATGCCATGTTCAAGGGCCGCCTCGGGACGCTTGACTGGGTTGAAACCCGCGACCTGTCCGACGGGGCCTCGGCCTTTACAGACATTCGCGCTGGCAAGACGCTTGCGCCGAAAACCATCCTTAAACCATAGCAAAAACCGGAGACCTTCATGTCAAATCCAGCCCCAAATGAAATACCGCACCTTTTGGTGCATGAAGAGGAAGACAATGTCGGTGTCGTGGTCGTCGAAGGCCTGACTGCAGGCACCGACATGCTGTGCTGTATTACACATGACAACTCGACCTTTCGCCTGACCGCAGGTGCGGATGTTCCGATTGGCCACAAGATTGCGCTCACGGACCTCAAGAACGGCGATACGGCGATCAAGTATGGTGAGGATATCGGCAAGATCATCGCTGACATCCCACGCGGCGGGCATGTCCACACGCAAAACTGCAAGACCAAGCGCTGGTAAGGGGTTAATACCATGAGCAAATATTCAAACATGACTGTCATGGGCTACCGGCGCGAAAACGGCCGGGTTGGTGTGCGCAACCACGTGCTGATCCTGCCCGTCGATGACATTTCCAACGCCGCCTGCGAGGCGGTCGCCAACAACGTCAAGGGCACGCTGGCAATCCCACATGCTTATGGCCGCCTTCAGTTCGGCGAGGACCTCGAGCTGCATTTCCGCACCATGATTGGCACAGGGGCCAACCCGAATGTCCACTCGGTGGTGGTGATCGGCATCGAGCCGGGTTGGACCAAACGCATTGCCGACGGCATCCGCGAGACCGGCAAGGACGTGGCAGAGTTCTCAATCGAACAGAACGGTGACTTCGAGACCATCCGGCGCGCTTCATGGGCCGCCAAGGATTTTGTCCACAAGGCCACCGAGGTCCAGCGCGAGGAATGCTCGATCAACGAGCTTTGGATTTCGACCAAATGCGGTGAAAGCGACACGACAACGGGTCTGGGGTCCTGCCCAACCGTTGGCAACATGTACGATAAGTTACTACCCGAAGGGATCACCGGATTCTTCGGTGAAACCTCGGAAATCACCGGGGCGGAACACATCTGTCAGAAGCGGGCCATCAATGAAGAGGTGGGCGAACGCTGGTACAAGATGTGGAAAGCCTATCAGGACGATGTAATCTTTGCCCATCAGACCGATGACCTCAGCGACAGTCAGCCAACCAAGGGCAACATCGAAGGTGGCCTGACCACCATTGAGGAAAAGGCGCTTGGCAACCTCGAAAAGATCGGCCGGACTTCGCAATATATCGACATTCTGGAACCTGCCGAGCAACCTAACTCGGGCAAAGGCCTTTACTTCATGGACAGTTCATCAGCTGCGGCGGAATGTGTGACGCTGATGGCGGCGGGCGGTGCTGTGATCCATACCTTCCCGACAGGTCAGGGCAACGTGGTGGGCAACCCGATCGTTCCGGTCATCAAGATCACCGCGAACCCGCGTACAGTGCGCACCATGGGCGAGCATGTGGATGTTGATGTTTCAGGCATCTTGCGGCGCGAACAAACCATCGATCAGGCTGGTGATGCTCTGATCGATATGATCCGCAGGACAGCAAACGGCCGTAACACCGCGGCAGAGGCGCTGGGACATCGGGAATTCTCGATGACAAAACTGTATCGCAGCGCATAGTAACCTCAAGGCGGCCATCGCATATGCGGTGGCCGTCTTTCTCTTGAACCGAGGTCCAGAATGGGCGCGGCTCGAGGTGTTTGGCCACTAAGGCAGGGCGGGGTCCTGGGCAACAGATCAGAACCTTTTAATTCTGAAAGTACTTATCAAGTTATGATGCACCAAGCCCTGCTCGTTGACATCGCCGAAACTCACTGGGAGTGCTTTACATGTATAAATCCATATTGATCCCCGTTGCCATTGATCATGAAGAGTTGGTTGCTGAGAAAATCACCACTGCCCGCAAGCTTTTGGCAGCTGACGGAAAGATCACACTACTTACAGTTCTGGAACAGATCCCGGGTTTTACGGCGGAATTCGTGACAGTGAAATCCGAGAACCATCTGACCAACAAAATCATGGGAACCCTAAAGTCGATCGCCGGAGAAGCGACCGATATAAACTGCCAGGTAGAAACGGGAAAGCCAGGGCTGCGCATTACCGAGTTCGCACGGGAAATCGGCGCTGATTTGATTGTTGTCGGAGCGCATCACCCATCGGCAATGGACTATTTTCTCGGATCAACGGCAGCACGTGTTTCTCGTCGGGCATCGTGTTCCGTCTTGATTCAGCGACCGCAATCTTGAAAATTCTCTAAGCGTCGACCCGAACGCTACAGCTGCGCTGCGAGAAGCAGGTGGCCACGGCACCACTCCATGGGTTCGCACCCCTGTTGGATGTTTTCAACCGTGTACGATCGACGCCAGCGAGAATTGCCCAGGTACACTATGGGAGCCGACGATTGCCTTCGAGATATGCGGACATTTACCCCTCGGAACCTTTACTAAACAGCGATGCGATCGAGCGGCCTTCGGCTGCAGGGTTGATGTCCGTTCGGTATTTCCGGGCTGAGCCGGATCAGATGCCCGAGGATGTTTTCAAAGAGCATCACGTGCTTCTCAATCTCCAGACCATTCCGCACAGAGTTCAGAACTGGAGGGATGGTGAGTTGCGGGATTTCATGTTTCACAAGGATGAAATCATCGTCACTCCGGCTGGTATGCGATCGGGTTGGCGGTGGTACGCGACGTCTGATGTCATCGTTATCACACTGGACCCGGCTAAGGTTGAACGCTTTGCTCAGTCCGAGCTGGGCATGCTGCTTGACCCGCAGCAATTTCGGGATTTGCCGCAGTTCTCGGACCCTGATCTGTGCACGGCTGGCGTTATACTGCGTGACGCATTGGAATCGACCGACATGTCTTCGGTCGTGATGTTCGAAGCCATGAGCCGCGTATTCCTAGTGAAACTGCTCCAGAAATATGGAAAACGCCGGATCGAAGATGTTCAGCTGTCATCCCGCTTCACATCCCGGCATTACCAGCGCGTTTTGGCCTTTGTACAGAACCGGCTGGATCAGACCATAACCGTTGAGCAGCTCGCGACCGAGGCGGGAATGAGCCCTTCGCACTTCGCACGCATGTTCAAAGAGACGTTGGGCACGACCCCGATGCAATATGTCATGGCCTACCGAATTGAACAGGCGATGAAGATGATGCAGGACCAGCAGCGTCCTCTGGGTGATATCGCTTTGGA
Source organism: Ruegeria sp. D7 (assembly GCF_056534355.1). Classification (NCBI taxonomy): domain Bacteria; kingdom Pseudomonadati; phylum Pseudomonadota; class Alphaproteobacteria; order Rhodobacterales; family Roseobacteraceae; genus Ruegeria; species Ruegeria sp. D7. Next base: position 7,794 of record NZ_JBQFPG010000021.1, on the reverse strand, counting down.
ATGTGGCTTTTCCGATCAGGCTCATTTCACGCGCAGCTTTAAACAGGTGGTGGGACAAACCCCCAAGGCTTATCGCGCGGCCAACATGGCTTGATGCAGGATCATTCAAAAACACAGCAGTCCGGTGCAATCAAGTGAACCTCCGGCAACGTATCTCTTTCGTCATCGGGCTTGCGCCCATCCAGACAGACTTTGGGAGATATCGCGATGAAAACCCTCGCTCTGAATACCGCTGCGGCTTTAATGGCCTCGACAGCTGCCGTCGCACAGGTCGAAACCCGCATTGTCACCTTTGAGAATGAAGGTGCCACCCTATCCGGCACACTGTACCTACCCGAAGAACGCGGCGATGCACCATTGCCAACGGTCGTGGTCACAGGGGCCTGGACCTCAGTACAAGAACAGATGCCGGCGAACTATGCCCGGGAAATGGCCGAACGCGGATTTGCCGCCTTCACCTTCGATTTCCGGGGCTGGGGCAAATCCGGCGATCTGCCGAACCAAGCGCGCTTTGTCGAAAGCCCCGAAGCCAAGACCTCGGACATCAAGGCAGCGATCGAATTCATAGCGACCCTGCCAGAAGTGGACGCCGAGCACATCAATGGGCTGGGTATCTGCGCCTCAGCGGGTTATATGGTCGATGCCGTCTCGGGCAACCCGCTGGTTCAGCGACTTGGTTTGGTTGCTCCCTGGCTGCAGAACGCCGAAATTGTTGAGGCCGTCTACGGCGGCGCAGAAGGTGTTGCCGGCTTGCTTCAAGTCTCTCGGGCTGCCGTAGCCGCCGGGGGCCAGATCATTCCTGCCGCGGGTCCAGAAGGTGCCGAAGGCGTGCTGATGCCGATCGGTGGTTACTACTATGAGGCTGACCGTGGAGCGATCCCGGAATATGATGACAAATGGAACAATGCAGGCTGGGAAGGCTGGCTGACCTACCATCCCGCCGACAACCCACAGCGTCTGGATAAACCGCTGACCATTGTTCACTCTGAAAGCGCAGCGATCCCGCAGGGCGTGCAGACCTTCCTTGCCGGATTTGCCGGTGACGCGACTGCGCAGTGGCTCGAGGATGTCACGCAGTTCGATTTCTACGACAACCCCGAGGACGTGACACGGGCGGCCGACGCCGTTGCCGACCACTTCCGCGCCGGATTGGATAATTGATCCTGCTGATCAGGCGTCGGGCCTCGCTATCCGACGCCTCATTCCCTTGGAGACCCCTATGACCCGAAAACTTCAACTAGCACTCGCGGTCGCGACCGTTATGGGAGGCAACGCAATGGCCGATACCCCCGAAGACAATATGAAAGTGGTTCAGAACTTTTTTGCGGCTTACGGCTCGAACGACCTTGATGGAATCGCCGCTGTCATGGACGAGGACGTACAATGGCACATTCCCGGCCGCCATCCGCTGAGCGGCACCAAAAACGGTCGGGATGAAGTTTTGGCCTTCTTCGCCCAGTTGGGCGCAGCTGGGTTTCAGGCTGACCCGATCTACTTTGGCGCGGATGAAACCCATGTTGTAGATATTCACCGAGGCTGGTCCAACGCCGAAGGTAAGCCGAATGTCGATACCATCTGGGCTCTGGTTTACCGGATAGAGAACGGCAAGATCGTCGAGGCCACCAATCTCAGTGCCGATCAGGATGCGGCGAATACGTTTTTTTGGTCGCAATACACCTTAGCGCCCGTGCCTGAACGCTTGGCTAATGAATGAAGCAGGCGCAGCAACGTACGTTGCTTTGTCCAACTCTGAAAAAGGACCCGGATATGAAACGATCCCTCATCGCCATGCTCACCGCCATAACAATGATTGGAGGCCCTGCATTGGCCGATCAAACCGACATCACCCGCACCCTAACGGATATCGCTGCAGGCGCAGACCGGCATGATTGGACCCGTGTAAGGGATGCGTTCGCCGATCACGTCACCATTGACTACACCAGCCTTTGGGGTGGAGACCCGGCAACCCAACCCGCTGACGAACTTGTTGCGGGCTGGGCCGCCTTCCTGCCCGGGTTCGACAGCACGCATCACATGGTGACCAACCACGCAATCACCTCAGTTTCAGAAACCGCCGCGACAGCGCAGGCTGATTTCACCGCCACCCACCTTCTTGACGATGGCCTATGGGTATTGGGCGGCCGCTATGACTATGCGTTGGAAAAAACAGGTGAACGCTGGGTTGTGACAACGATGACGATGACCGCTCTTTGGGAAACCGGCGACCGTGGTCTCGTCGCCCTCGCTGGTGAACGCGGGGCCGGGGCCAACTGACATCAGTTAACGCCGCATCGTTGCGCGCCGGTTGCCTTGCCAGAGCGATGTTGGCAATCTCACTATTAGGCTTTGCTTTCGGTTAACTGGCGAAAATTCAAAGGAAACCTCATGACCGAACAACGTATCGCACTTGTGACCGGAGCCAATCGAGGCATCGGCAAAGAAGTCGCCCTACAACTGGCCCGCGATCATGGATTATTTGTTTTGGTAGCATCGCGCGACCCGCAAAAGGGACAAGCCACAGCCGAAGAGATTGGGCATGGAGCTAAGGCCTTGCAACTGGACGTGTCCGATCAGTGCTCGGTCAACGCTGCCTTTGATAAGATCAACTCCGAATACGGATATCTCAACATACTGATAAACAATGCAGGCGTTGACTACGACACGGATCAGCACGCGCTCAGCGCCGACCTTGTGCGCGTGCGCCGTGCTTTTGAGACCAACTTCTTCGGAGTCTGGGCAACAACCATTTCGGCCGTTCCTTTGCTTCAAAATGGTCATGATGCCCGGATTGTAAACGTGTCTTCCGGCTCAGGAGCGCTGACAGGCATGTCATCCAGCACTCCCGGATATGGCATCTCGAAAACAGCGCTCAATGCACTGACCATCAAGACTGCGGCTGATTTGAAGCCCGAAGGCATCCTTGTTAACGCAGTGTGCCCCGGCTGGGTCGCCACTGACATGGGCGGGGGTGGTCGCCCGGTTCCCGAAGGGGCCAAGGGCGTCGTGTGGGCTGCAACACTGCCCGTGGACGGTCCAACAGGTGGTTTCTTTCGGGATGGGGTGCAAATTGATTGGTAGGATTTATCCCGGTGCCATGAAATCGATCAGTTTCCTGACACGCTCGGGCAACAGGCGACGGCTGGGATAAACCACATACATGTCTCGAGTCAGCGGGACAGTATTCTCAACTTCCAGTCGTCGCAGATCGCCCTCCACCATATCCTTCGGCAACATAGCTATCCCCAGATTACGACGAGCGGCCTGTGCTATGACATCAAGGTCGCCAATATTATGGGCTATGTGGGCTGGATTCACCGTCTCTCCCGTTTCCAGTACCCAAGGTTGACCCGCCATCAGCGCAGGAAGAGTCTGGAACTTCGGTCGCATTAAAGGACCCGAAAGCCCGTGCTCTCGAATGAAGCCCTGCCCTGCGCAAAAACAATATGGAACTGACCATAACCGCTTGGCAACAAGACCGGAGTCCGCAAGCGGACCGACCCGAAAGGCGAGGTCGATATTGTCCGCGAAAAAATCCAGCATGATGTTAGTCGTCGTCAGTTCAAGCTGGACCTGAGGATTTTGTTCCGCGAAATCCACCAGCTTTGGCCCTATCGTTGTACGAGCTGCCAAGGGTGGGGCCGTAATGCGGATCGTGTGGTGCCGCGTGTCATCGGTAAAACCCGCAACACGCTGAAGCGCTTCAATCGGATCCTGACAACGATCCAGAAGACGGCGCCCCTCTTCGGTCAGGCGCACCTGCCTTGTCGTGCGCTCGAATAACTTAGCGCCCAGATGATCCTCTAACTTGGCAATCCTGCGGCTAATCCTGCTAAGCGGAATACCCAGACGATCTGCAGCTTTGGAAAAGCTGAGGTGGTGGGCGACAACAGTAAACAGGCCAAGGTCGTTGAAGATCATAATTCTATCTATGAGATAATTCCTTCTAAATTCAACTATTATCACGAAATGGCGTCATCGCTATCTTCTGCGAAACAAAAGGAGATGCATCATGCCGTACGCGATAGAAATCACCCAAACTGGCGGGCCCGAAGTTCTGCGAAGTGTTGGCCAAGCTGTCGCACAGCCCGGTGCCAGAGAAATCCTGATCCGTAATCATGCCGGGGCGGTGAATTTTATCGATACGATTATTCGCCGTGGCGAAATGCCAGAGGGCATGATGCCAGACCTGCCCCATGTACCCGGCGTTGAAGGTGCCGGAATCGTCGAAGCGACGGGCAAAGATGCCGTTGGTTTCGCCGTGGGTGATCGCGTCGCATGGATGGGCCCGATTGGTGCGGGCGGCTACGGTACGCATTCCGTAATAAGTGCACCTTATGTAACCAAAATTGCCGATACCATCGCCTTTGAAACCGCAGCAGCAATCCCTGTCAACGCAATGACGGCCTATCACATGCTGGTCAATCTGGGCGGTGCGGCGGCCGGAAGATCCGTACTGGTGCATGCGGCTGCAGGCGGAGTGGGCACGATGGCCCTACACATCGCCAAGCATCTGGGCATGACTGTGATCGCTTCGGTCAGCACTGAAAAGGTCGGATACGCCCAGGCGCAAGGAGCAGATTTTGTCATCGACTATCGTACTCAGGACGTGGCAACGCTGGTGTCAGAGATCACAAGTGGCCGCGGTGTTGATCTGACGTTGAATCCGGTTTCCGGTGACTCCTTGAAATCAGACCTTGATGCGCTGGCTCCCCTTGGAACGGCTGTGCTCTTCGGATTCCTTGCCGGGCCGCCAGTTGGCGATTTTGCCGAGGATCTGGCGAAACACTTCCAGAAATCTGTCTCAGTGCGGGTCAGCGATATTTACACGTATTTTTCCAACCGACCAACTGCATTCGGCGCGGACATGACCAAGGTATTCAAGCTGTTGGTAACTGGCATTCTGCGTCCTCAGATCACCACATACCCAATCGCCAAGGCCACGGAAGCGCATCGCCGCCTAGAGGCGGGCGAAACCACCGGCAAGTTGGTGCTCAGCATCGATTGACTCATCCAACAGACACGACAAGCAAGGAACCAAAGCAATGAACTCGGTTTTCGAAACGGCCCTCATCGGCAAACACGTTGTTATCATTGGCGGCAGCAGCGGCATGGGTAAGGTCACCGCAAAGCTGGCGGTGGCGCTAGGTGCGAAAGTTACCATCGCCAGCCGGAGTCTCGCCAAGCTGGAGGCAGCAGCGGCAGACATCGGAGGCGGAGTTCAGATCGCACCGGTCGATACCACAAACGAAACTGGCATGAAGTCCTGGGCCAGCGGCCTTGAAAAAGTAGATCATCTGGTCATCTCTGCCTCAAGCGTAGCGCGTGGGGCCTTCGCCGAATTGCCAACCACTGACCTGCGCGCGATGTTCGAGGCTAAATTTATCGGGCCCTATGTGGCGGCGCGTGAAGTCTTGCCTGTCTTGACTGAAGGCGGCTCCATCACCTTCTTTTCTGGCGTCCTCAGCCGCCGACCCTCTGCCGGTGCAACGGGTCTTGGGGCCGTGAACGCGGCGGTCGAAGCCCTGTCCAAGGGGTTGGCACTAGAGTTATCAGGCCGTGCGCGCGTGAACTGCATCAGCCCTGGAATGGTTGCGACCGAGGCTTACGCGGCAATGTCCAATGAGGCTCGCGAGGCCATGTTCGCTCAGGTTGGTAACAGCCTGCCCGTCGGACGCATTGGTGAGGCCGAGGACATCGCCCAAGCTGTGATAATGGCAATGACAAATGGCTATCTCACGGGCGCTGTGCTGGATGTGGATGGTGGTCACCTGGTGCGTGGCTGAATGGCCAATGCGGATTGGCCTGATCCAATCAGGGCTCTTCCGCGTGATATAGGCCTAGCTGATGGCGACGCTTGTGAAAGGTCGCCACTCTTTCGACAATCTCGTCGCTGGCCACTGCAATGACGAAGGACAAAAGCGTTTCGAGCAATGCGATAGTACTTACTGATGACGGGAAGAATTGCGGCGTATCCGCCGAGATGACGAACCCGTGTTGTGCATTGCGCAGAACAGGGCTGGCTGGGCTGTCAGAAAGACCGACCACCGTCATGCCCTGCTCTCGGGCAACTTGCACCGCCTCGACCACTTCATTCCGATAAGGTTTGCAGGTCATCGCAATTAGCACATCGCGTTTGTCCGCCCATGCCAGATCGTCAATCGGATTTGATCCGGCGCGCGGGATAGCATGGAACTGCACCATGCCCGTCGAGGCCAGATAAACAAAGTTTCGCGCATTCGAATTGTTCACACCAACGCCCAGCACGAACACGTTACGCGAATTCCAGATATCTTCAGCGGCGGCTTTCAGCTGTTCGGACGAGATATTGGCAAACGTCTCCTCGACATTGCGCAGGGCGTCCTGAACCATATCCGCATAAAGCCCGCCCATATTGCCGGACTTACGAATATCCTGCAGCCAACGCGCGCGCTCCGGGAAATCGGCCTGCCCGCGCCGGATCGCCTCGCGGAAGGGAACCCGGAAATCTTCGTAGCCTTCGAACCCCACCTGCCGCGCCATTCGGACAATGGTATTGGGTTTCACATTGGCGGCTTCAGCAATTTCGCGTACAGTCGATACGCCCACGTCGCGCGGGTTCTCAAGCACATAGGTCGCAGCCTTGCGTGCCTCGGGTGTCAACTGCGTCAGTTCCTCCGCCAGCCGTTCCAAAACTAAAATTGATACATCTGTCCCATTCATGATTGACGATGGTATTTTTGTTTGCATACGGTGTCGAGACCAAATCGACTCAGGGGGCCGGACCGATGTATTTCAGCTCACTCCCGCGTTTGATTGAGGTCACCGTAAATGCATCGACGGAGTTTGCCGCATGGCCCAATCCGAGACAATGAAGGCGATGGTCACCATGGGGCACGGTGATCTGGATAAGATGGTCTGGCACGAAAACTGGACCTGCCCCACTCCCAAACCGGGCGAAGTTCTGATCAAGGTTGGTGCCTGTGGCCTGAACAATACCGACGTAAACACTAGGTCCGGCTGGTATTCTAAAACAGTCAGCGATGCGACCACCGGTGGCGCGTTTGAAGAGGTCGGCACTGATGATCCAACCTGGGGCGGAGCGCCACTGGCCTTTCCGCGCATTCAAGGGGCGGATGTCTGTGGGCAGATCGTTGGAGTTGGAGACGGCGTGGATCCAAACCGCTTGGGCGAGCGTGTGATAACCGATTGCTGGTTGCGCGATCCGACCGATCCGGTGAACAAGGACAAAACCGGCTACTTCGGATCAGAGCGAGATGGCGGCTTTGCCGAATACACAACGATCCCGGCTGTCAATGCGATAGCCATCCAATCAACACTTTCGGATGCTGAGCTGGCAACCTTCTCCTGTTCCTACTCAACCGCCGAAGGCATGCTGACCCGCGCCAAAGTCACCGCGGCTGACACTGTTCTTGTTCCGGGCGCATCTGGCGGCGTCGGTGGCGCTCTGGTTCAACTGGCCAAGCGCCGAAATGCGCGGGTCATCGCGATGGCGTCGGAGGCTAAGCACGACAACGTGGCTCTGTTGGGTCCAGATGTCATCCTGTCCCGCGCCCCCGATGATTTGCGCAAATCGTTGGGAGACGAAAAGATCACGGTCGTTGCCGACGTGGTGGGCGGGTCATACTGGCCGCAGCTTATCAGCATTCTTGAACGCGGCGGACGCTATACCTGCTCGGGCGCCATCGCGGGCCCTATGGTCGAGTTCGATTTGCGGACGTTCTACTTGCGCGATCTGACCTTTACAGGCCCGACCGTCATCAACCCCGAAGTAATGCAAAATCTTGTACGTTATAT
>NZ_JBQFPG010000020.1:0-59650 GCF_056534355.1 Ruegeria sp. D7 | reverse complement strand
GCTGGGATTTATAGTCCCGCAGTTTCGCGGCCGGTTCCATTGATTGCTGGCCAAAGCGTGCGCCTTCAGAAAACTGGCCGACAAACATATGTGCCCGTGCAAGTTGGCTCATTAATCTGCACTGCCTAACTTCATCATGGTCGGCAAGGTCGTCCAGAGCTCTATTACAAAGCTCAATAGCCTCGCTATGTCTCTTACTCGACATCATGCACGAGTCCGCAAAATGGTTCGCGGCATCAGCGGCGAGCGCTACATGGCGTATTCCACGGGCGGCGTCCGAGGCTTCTTTCAAGGCCGCTATCCCCTCCGGCAACTGACCCAGGCTGTCGTGGCTTCGACCAATCAGGATTTTGGCTTTAATCGTTTCGACACTGTTATCGTCCCCAAGATTTTCGGCAGCTTTGAGCGTTTCTTTAGCGTTGACCATCGCCTCTTGGCTAGCGGATCGCGCCAATGCCATTTCGGTCGCCGTCTGCCATTTGTCGAACGCAGCACGCCATTCTTCGGCCTCTGAAAGATGGCGGGCAACCAGCTCGGGTCGACGTTCAATCTCTGCTGAACGCAACTGCATCAAAGCACGAGCCACGTTTGCATGTTGTTGTCGGCGGGTGGAGCCTAACATGGATTGATAGGCGGTGTCCCGAATAAGGGCATGACGGAAAACGAAATGCCCTCGATTGTGCCCGCTTTCAAAGATCAAACCCGTTCGGGACAGCTCTTCTATACGAGACTGAGTCTCCGCACTGGCAAGACCTATTGCGGATGCCAGCAGACCAGGCTCGAACTCCCTCCCAATGACGGCACCTGTTAACGCGACCTGTTTGGCCTCTGGCGAGACCGCGTCAAGACGTGCCATCAATGTGCCTTTCAAAGACGAAGGTATGTGAACTTGCCTGTGTTCGCCCGCCTCAACAATCGCTCGGGCCAGCTCCTCTACGAACAACGGCACACCGTCCGTCTTCTCAATAATTGTGGCGATCAGTGCATCGTCGGGTACTTTTCCGATAACATTGCGCACCAAGTTCGAGACATGGGTTGTATCAAACCGACGCAGCTGGAGCGTATGTACGTGCGCTTCCCCATCATCACGGACAAGTTCCCAGCCGGGCCTATGGGTGATCAAAATCATTAAGGGCAGATCTGCACAAATTGCTTTGAAGCGATCCAAAAGGGCTTGGGTGGAAGGATCAATCCAATGGGCGTCCTCAACGCAAAGAATAACAGGGCGCGTTCTTGAGCGTACCTGAACCGTTTGGATCAAAGTCTGAATCGTGAGGTCACGTTGCTCCTGCGGTGACATATCGAGTACGCTTCGGGCAAGAGCACTGTGGGGCGCAACCAGCGCGGCAAAGACGGGTAGAACCTGTTCCCAGTCCAAGCCTTCCCGGCTTTCCAACATTTTTTTTACAAGATCGAGAATTTGATCGTCATCAAAATCTGTCCCCACACCAGCGTCCTGAGAAATCCTCTGGGCGACAGGGTGGAACGGGCTGCTGGTAAGGTAAGGAGAGCAGTTCAGCCTGATAATATCAGCTTCGCTAGTCGCTACAGCGTTAGCGAGAAATTCTTCCGCCAATCGCGATTTACCGATCCCAGCTTCACCGGCAAGCAGAACAACTTCGCCCTGACTATTCTGAGCACGCAGCCATGATTGCAAAAGGATACCTTTTTCGTAGTCGCGGCCAATCATAACGCTGCCGATTTCGTCCCTGTAGGACGCTCGAAATCGGCTTTCCGCGCTGTGTTCTGATACGACAGTCAAAAGGTTCCGCGGCTCTTTGAAGCCTTTCAATCTAGTTAATGCACGAGGCGCCAACTCAAATAGCCGATGCAAAGTTTCTTCGGTTTCCTCAGCAGACAATACAACCGAGTTTGGTTCTGCGTGCTCCTGAAGCCGTGCTGCCAGATTGACGATCGGACCCGTCATCGCTCCTTCTTCGTAGGTGTTTTCACCGATCGTATCGCCAACTACCACGTCGCCACTCGCGATGCCAAACCTGGCTGACAAACGCTCACCGTCAGGTGTTTTAAGCTCTCTGACCCGCCGAACGGCTTCAAGACCAGCCTTTACGGCGCGAACTGCATGATCTTCATAGGCTGTCGGCCAGCCGAAAAACACCAAAAGGCCGTCACCCAAAAATTTCGAGACGTAGCCGCCGTACCTGCTAACTGCTCCTGCAACCGCATCCTGGTATCTCCGCAGCAGCTCGCGCATGTCTTCGGGGTCAAACCGATTAGTCAACTCCGTCGAGGCGACGAGGTCCGCAAACAAAACTGTTAAGTGACGCCTTTCTGCAATCCCCAATGAAGCAGGCTTCCTCGCGGATGTTGCCTCGTCTTGCGACCCATTGGAAATGGGGGGGCGACCGACTTCGTCTTCATCAGCGTCTATGGATTTTGGTGGATGATACTGTCGCTTTTGGCTAATCAAGTCCTGAACCGCTTCCAGGATGATTTTTCGGTGACCCAGACTAACCCCAAGTTCTTTAAGGTCTTCGTTTGATAGCAATGGCAGGACACGCTCGTCGATATCATTCTGGGCAAAAGCGTCGGCGTATTGATCCAGTTCGAGATCTTTCAGCCATTTGTGGATTTCAACTACCATAATGGGATCATGCTGAGATACGGGGCGTTAATCAAGAAAACGCTGTAAACACAGACGGTTTTTGGCGACAAAACGTCCGCATTGCCTTTGACAGAAATGACACTTGGTTATCGAACCTTGGCGGGACTCAGTGGGTTCTTGCGCCTAGTTCTCCCACAGCGTGCATTTGCTGCGTTGCCGCAAAAGGCAATTCTGTCCGCATTGCATTCGATCGCGGCAACTTGCGTAAACGTCTACTTTGCGGACATTTCTGCCATTCGTTGCAGCATGACACCTATTACCAGTCACAAATAATTCAGGTGTTTAGATACCCAGAATAGGATTTCGGCAAGAACCCCAATTGCACCTGCTTTTTCAGTCACTACCAACGCTGTTCCAGATGTACCAAATGGTAGAGCTTCGAAATCGGAACTGTCAGATAATTCGATCAGTACCGGGTAGCTTGAAATACCGGTTAGCTCTCGTATTGAAGGAAGGCCTGAACGCAGATCCAGTGTCCCTTCGGCGGAGCCGACCGGCAAAGCAACAATGGTGCCAGAGAGCTCCGTGCCCGGCTGCGTACGCAGCGCCAACCTGATTTCGTCTCCGATATTCACATTTTGACGACTGGATTGCGGGAGGGAGGCTACAATGGCGAAATCCAATGGATCAATGAAGGTTATCGCACCTTGAAAAGTGGTGGCGCGGTTTCCAGGCCGTAGCGTAACAGCAGAAACGACACCATTTCCTGGTGAATGAACCTCTGTCTCTTCAAGACTCCATTTGGCTTGTTCCAACGCCATTTCAGCTTCGACAATTGCGGCGTCTCGACCATCTATAGTAGCAGCAATTCGACGCTCTAGTCCCTTCTTGCGCGCTTGAGCTGCTCGGATACTAGCGGTTAGTTGATCAATCGTTGCCACGGCTTCTTGAAGTTGAAAAGTTGTCGATGCGCCTCGTTCTTCTAACTGAAGGATATCATCGCGCCTCTTCTGTCCGAAGAGAAGCTGGACATTCAAAGACTCGATTTCTGCCTCGGCTGCGGCGAGGTCAGTCACCAATTGGTCTGCAGAAGACTTCGCCGTTTCTAGAGAAGCCTCAAGGCGTGATACTTCAGAGGCAAATACGTCAGGGTCAATTTTGAAGAGTAGATCGCCTTTGCTAACCGATTGATTGGCCTCAACAGCTACCTCGACAACTGTTCCCGATACATTAGGTGTAATGTTTGTCTCAATCCCTTGAACTGAAACTGGACCAGTGGGTGTCGTGTGATTAAGAGCTCCTATTACTACAAGAGCAATCGCTGCTGCGCCAGCGTAGATAACCGTTTTCCAAAACCGGTTCCACGGGAGCCATTTAAGCTTGGAAAACACCAACCAAATCAAGCCGAAGTAAAGACATAAGACGATGAGCATCAATTAACCTCCGAAACAGCGCAAGTTCCCTATCGCGCTTACAAACGCCAAAAAACTCGAACTATAAGGCATGGATGTCTCGAAACATATCGCCGTTCTCCCGATGCCAACAGCCTTCCAGGAAACCGCCTCGTTCAGGCAATTCTGAAAGTTCTCGTCCAGCTCAGTCCACTTATTCTAGGAAATAGTTTTAGTGACCGCGATGAAAACAAGGTAGGTGCTTATTTTTGCTGCTAAATTGTGATTTTTCCGCTCCCTGAAGCTAAGCCTGTCCAAAAGATCCGGTGGCATAAGTTGGGGAACGGTCCACTTACTCATCGTCCCCCGCCGAACTGGATGAAATTATCCAACATGGTTGACTTATAGCCAAAATACTTGGTCGAAACTGGCTTTCAGACTGTCTCCATAAGCGTGTCCGAAAGCACATCCTCGGAGAGCGCCCCCGGTGCGCCTATTGCGACAAGCCTTGTTTCGGGTTTGCGGTCACCCCAAGCACCATCCCGTGCGATGTCCATTCGTTTTCCAACCACCTGAACAAGAATGCGATGATCTGGATCCTCCTCGCTGAAAACAAAACCCTTGAGGCGATAAACGTCGCCCGGAAGCTTCCGAATTGCACTCCGGAGGGAAGACAGGCTTATTGGGCGTTCAGCTTTCATCATAGTTGTTGAGAAGCTGTCTGAGTGATCAGAGTGGTGGCAACCACAATCTGGCCCATGTTCGTGATGATCGGGTATTTCTGTTTCGAGCTGTTCGGCGGCAAAGCGACCGACTGAAAGAAGTATGTCCAGAGGGACGTCTGCGTTTACAGCTTCGACAAGACGATAGCGACGGAAGCGAGAGCCAAGCCAGTCGTGCACCTTCTGAACTGTGGCCCTGTCGACAAGATCAACCTTGTTCAAAATGACCATGTCCGAGAACGCAATTTGACGAAGCTTCAGTTCCATTTGTTCTGGCGCAGCAAATAGCTGTTCCGCATCGACAAGACACATTAGGCTGTCCAAGCGGATCATGTCCCGGAACCGTTGATCCGTAAACGTCATCGCGATTGACGATGGATCCGACACTCCGCTTGCTTCAAGGACGATGTATTCTGGTTTCTCAGGCCGAGCGAGAACAGCTTCTACCGTTTCGATCAAATCATCTCGTATCGAGCAGCAAACGCACCCATTAGCCAAGCTCATCACATCATCTTCGAGGCCAACCACCAAGTCGGCGTCTACGTTTATTGATCCAAAGTCATTCACCAGAACTGCCACTCGCAATCCGTGATTACCGGTAAGGATCCGGTTCAAAAGTGTCGTCTTACCGGCTCCAAGAAAGCCGGTAAGGATCGTAACAGGGATCGCAGAAGTCGAACCAAATTCAATCATTGTTCGATCTCCTCTCAGTCTTCATCACGCGAGCCGATTACATCCGAAACTCTGATGGTAAAGTCTTGCGGCCAGTCCCCGCCGGGTGCTCGGAAAACGTCAGTTGGGTAGTATTCGCGTGGATCGATCTCCATATCTCGGTACTTCTGGTCTTGCTGGTCTGCGCGGGTGAGTCTTGGGTTCGGTAATGTGATTTCATCCGGAAGCTCAATACGCCCGGCTTCGGCCGCCGCAGCCAGTTCACGAAATGGTGGCACTGTACCGGATTTTCCGGGCAGTGCAGCTTTCCTGTACCAGATTGCATCCTTGGTCACGTTCACAACGGCTACATCGAGACCCCATTGGAACAGACCGTCATAGTGGGCGCGAATACCAGCCAGCATTTCAGCGTCGATGTCTTCATCCTGGGTATAGTGTGTCACCATTCCCAAACGCGGCCTTGTGTCAGCAAAGAGCTTACCCACGGCATAGTGGGAGGTGTGATGCGTATCGATAGTGTAGTTAAAGAGATCTTGTGGGATACCGTATTTGTAGGTCATCAACTGACCAATATCCTGCCCCGACATTTCGGTTACAAAGACATCAACGCCTTCGCCGTATTTTCGTGAAAGCTCATCTGGGCGACCATCGCCGGTCCAAACAAAGCTCAGACCATTCCAATCGAGCCGATAACCAACCGCACCGTCCTTGGCATGACTTCGCGGCCAAGACCGAACAGTCACACCGTCTTCGTCATAAACAATACCACCTTCCTGGCGGAAATCGAATTCATTGACTTCGATCTCGTAGCCGTCCCCAATCGGGAAAACATCAAAGGCCTCCAGATGCCATTTGAGCATCTGTTGCATGCCTTTGACCATTCCAGCTGTGCCAAGCTCGGGCGTTCGACCTGACGGCCCATGGATGCGTAGTGGCGTGTAGCCACCCGACCAGGCCCGGAAGGGGTAAATATACGGAATGTCGGCATAGTGGTCGACATGCAGGTGAGAGATGAAGATGTCGTTGATCAACTGCCCAGGCACTTGCATCGCAATGATGTTGCGGACACAACCGGACCCAAAGTCGAAGAAGAACCGTTTTCCATTCCCCAACTCCACCATGATACAAGTACCCGCCTGATCTTCGCGCGGCGGATATGGTGTTGAGCCGCAGAATGAGATGCGCATCTCATCTGGCCCCAACTCCTCACTAAGCGGAAAATAGTTCGCATTTGAACCGGTCATGTACTTCGTAGGACGGAAGTACTCCGGCAATGATATGCCACCTGCGGGACGACCACCATATGGGTTCTTGAGTGTTTCTCCTAGAGGGCCGTCTCCTTCGTGGGCCTCGGCAGTTCCTGCCGCAAACCCAGCCGCCCCTGTGGCAGCCGCTCCAGTGGCCAAGCCCTTTAGAACACTCCGCCGCGACGGGTCTTCAATTTGATCTGACGCCTGAACCTGTTTGTCGTCCTGGTCTTTTCTATTGTCTTCCTTGGTCATGGATTGGTCCTCAGTTAGAGTATCTCACAGGTTGCGCTTCAACATCCGGCGAAGCTCGTTGATGAGTTCAGATTTGATGTGGGCCCATTCGGCGCGCTCTGAGGCCGTGATCGATGCGTCTTTCGAAAACGCAGATGCTTTCTTCAGGTCCTTGATGACCTCGCCGAGTAGTGCATCCGTTTCGATGCGCCCCGACAGCACATCGGAAAGTTCCGGAATTTCTTCAATCAGGTTCACCGTCACTGGAAAAATCCCGACGCCCACTATCTATTCTCAAATCAAGATGAGTGCGGTTGACCGCAAAGGCCAAGTGAGTCACCGTGAGTTGGGGGTGAGTTGACATTGAACAAATCAAACGATTTGCCAATAAATCAACAAGTTGGCCAACCTTCTCCGGAACTCATCCGGGAAGCTCTGAGTCGAATTGTATCAAGCGACGGATTTCAAGCTTCACCCCGACTCACGCAGTTTCTCACCTATATAGTCGAGGAAACTCTATCTGGTCGAAGCGCTCAGATTAGAGGCAAAGCTATCGCTGTTGAGGTCTATGGGCGGCGCATAGATGGTACTGGTGGTCAAAATCTGGTTCGCGTTGAGGCTAGGCGACTGCGTCGTCTTTTACATCAGTTCTACGAAGATCACTGGGACGGCAACGGAGTTCGCATTTTTGTTGATCCCGGCGGATACAAGCCGCGGTTTTCATACGATTCTACAATCGAAGACCGTACATCAAGTGAACTGAAGAGCGACAATCCAGTTGGCCGTTGGCGTTCGCGGCAACTGCTGCCTGCTGGACTAGGTGTTGTTGCATTAGTCGCTGTGCTTGGCATCTGGATGAGCCAGGATAACAGGGAGGTTGTGCCGACAACTCGATCCATCGAGAAAGCAGAACGTGTGGCGCTTGGTGAACAATCATTGACGAGACTCCAGGCGGCCAACATTGCAGACCAAGCCCGAGGCATGTTTTTTCCCGTTTTTGATGTCAAACGTCAGCAGATAGCACTGGGAATGTTCCAGCACGCGATGGAACTCGACCCGGCTCTGTCCGACGGCTATGCCGGATCAGCGCAGGTCCTGGCGATCCTGGCGGTGTTGACGCCGGATGAATCACAAAGGGATGATTTCTCCAATCAAGCTTCAGAAATGTCTGAAAAAGCGCTTCAATTGTCCCCGGCCGACGCCTGGGCAAACAGCGCAAACGGTTGGGTGCTGGCTGTCAAAGGCCAGCCTAACGAGGCATTGAAATACGCAAGGATGTCGGTCGAACTGGCGCCGAATGATGGCCATATTCTCGATCTTGCAGGTATCTCCGCCATCTTGGCTAACGCCCCGGAATTTGCTGCCGAGGTTAGCAACCCGGAGAGACCCAAATCAGGATCCGGGAGGTTTGGTGCGAGAAACATCTGGGGCGTCTCGCAACTTATGCTCGGGAACTACGAAAATGTTGTTGAAGCCTTTCAGGGAGCGCCAGCTGCTGGAGCGCCAGTCAGTGCTCCTTCGCTCTTGTTCCAAGCCGTTGCGCACGATCAGTTGGGAAATTCAGAAGAAGCACGACGGCTCGTTGCTGAAATGCGCAGGACATGGCCTGAGTTTCCGTCCGAGTTTCTCGCCGATAGGATTTTCCACAACGACGTCAATACGCGAAATATGATACAAGAGACATTGAGTAGATATCCGCCCGGGTAATGTCCTGGTTAGCGCCTCCAACCAAAGTTACATTTTCTTGCGCAGTCGATTTTCAACGCGTCCCTAGTTCATGCCACGGAAATGTTATCTGTTTCCAAAGGGTGGGTCCGCTTTGGGCTAAGAACAGTCATCTGACATATTCAGAAGGACATTGACGCAGTTCTAACGGCTTAGTGCCTGCCATGCGGACAAAGCCGACATTACCGCTTTGGGCGCAAACGTCCTTGTTTCATTCTGCGATCAAGCTGCTCTCATCCTTGACGACGCGCAATAGCACATCTAATCAAAATTTATCTGCCAACCGGCACGACCCGGCCATTAGACAGCGTTTCGTCAGGACGACCTGATACAACCGAGGTCGAAGATGACAACCCAAAACAAGCATGCAAAGAAACGGATCGAAGGTAGACCCGCACTGATCGTGATCGACATTCAAAAGAGCACATTCATTGATGATCGCGAAGTGCGCTCGATTGATAATATGCCCGGCTACAGGGAACGCATGACCGCAGCGCGCGATCTGGTAGACGCAGCGCAAGAGTACAAGGTGCCCGTCATCTTCATTCAGGAGGTGCCTCGTTCCGATCACATCGACTTTGGTAGGGAGCTGGATGGCGATGAGGACATACACTGTCTCGAAGGCGATCCGCGGACGGAAGTTGCCGAAGAAGAATTGGGATATCGCGTCGGCGACTATCTGGTTCCGAAAAAACGTTATTCTGCGTTTTTTGGAACCGACTTCGAAATTCTATTGCGCGGCCTGAAGGTGGATACTCTGATACTATGCGGAGAGCTGACTGATGTCTGTGTGCACTACACGCTCGTAGATGGCCACCAATCAGATTACTTCTGCCGCGTTGTAGAGGATTGCGTCAGCGGGTCATCCATCCAAGCCCATGAAGCTGCACTAAGTGCAATGGAATATTTGCAAACCGGCGCTGTTCAGAACCGTGAAACAGTGATCAAGTCAATCTCGTTGCTCTAACTTGCCATTGAGCTTTTTAACAGCAAAATTGTTAGAAACTAAACCCGATCTGACCATTCGTCATACGTTGGGAAGTTGGTAGGGTTGAGCTTGGTGAAGCCGCTCGGAAGAATTTCGAGAGGGCCGGTTTGCGTAGCAACCAGCTGCTCAGTTTTTGGGTGGTTCGTAGGGATCGGACGTTCCCGGTGGAATCGGAGGGTATTCCTCGAAGGTAGCGATGTGCTCTTGCAGCTGCGGAAGCGCCTTTTCGACCGCCCACGTGTAAGGGAAAAGTACACTTTCGCGCTCGTGTGGATCGTTCAATAGATTGTAGACCCTTGGTGTGTCGAAAGACTCCGTTGCACCAAAAGCCGTCGTATTCTCTTTGAAAAGAACTTTCCAATCCTTCCATTTTACGCCGAATATTTGCTCTCCCATGTAAACGATCACGCCTTCTCGGTTTGAATTTGGCTGGACACCAAGAAAGAACTTCGACTGGTCGATACCATCAAAGGCCCTGTCATCAGGCACCTTGCCGCCTGCAAATGCCGCAAGTGTCGGATAGAGGTCCATCGAATGGACAACATCGTTGCTTGCTGAACCCGCGGGAATCTTACCCGGCCACTTGATCGCAAAAGGCACCCGCATGCTTCCTTCGAGGCTGGTGAACAGAGTGCCACGCCAGGGCCCGGCGGTGCCATGTACCGCTGGCACGGGCGAGACATTTGCGTTTCCAACCGGAAGAGCTTCGGGGCCATTGTCAGCAGTAAATATCACCACAGTGTCGTCGGAAACACCTGCCGCCTCGATCGCATCAACGATGCGCCCGACATAGGTATCCGTTTGAAGCAGAATATCGGCCCAAACACCATTACCGGTGGCGCCATCAAATTCCTCGGACGCGATATTTGGATAGTGAGTCTGAGTATAGGCAAGATAGATAAAAAACGGCGCTTCTTCGGCACTCTTCGCTTTGATAAACTCGATAGCCTTTTTCGTCAGGTCGCCGTCTATCTCGCCGCGATAGTCGAGATCGTAGTCCCGCGCGATGGTTGCTGGCTCACCTGCAACACCCTGCATCACAACAGGCTCTTCCAAGTTGGCTTCAGCAAATCCCGGAAGCGTGCGCCAGACTGTAACGTCAGTGGTCTCAACTCCGAAAAATTCGTCGAATCCTTGATTCGTTGGATATCGTCCTTCGGTCCAGCCAAGGTGCCACTTGCCGTACATGGCCGTGTTGTATCCCACATCCTTTAGCATCTCGGCCATCGTGAATTCCCACTGAGTTAGGCCGTAGACACCGCCGCCTAGTGGGACCGTGTGGTTGCCGCTCCGGATGCCATATCGTCCCGTCATGGTCGCTGCGCGGGACGGCGTGCACTGGCTTTCCACGTTGAAGTTCGTGAGTCGCAGTCCCTCCGCAGCGAGGGCATCCATCTCGGGGGTCGCTGTACCTCGGATTATGCCACCTCCATTGAACCCGGGTTCACCCCAACCAAAATTATCTAGAAATATGAATACGATGTTTGGTTTATCTTGAGCTGAAGCTCCCGTGGCAAATTGAAGGGATAAGGCCAGTAGGAATGTTCGCGACAACCATTTCATAACAACGCCTCCAATCAAGATCACAGGTTCAAGTCTGACGATCCAGGCCACAAGTCGTCAAGAACACCCACTCGTTGCGGTATTTTCTCACAACGGCTGAGCGTTAAAGAATTGGGCGAAGCTGCGGTCCGATTTTGGTCGAACTTCCCCCGGGGTCCTTGTGCAAAACTAAGAAAAACTGTTGTTTTCCTTGACGAACAGCCAGCTCAGATGTTGCCATGGGCTAGCATTCAGCTCGGCTGGGAGGTTCAAATGAAGTTTTTTCTGACGACATCAACAGCAATAGTTTCCGCAGCATTCATAACAAGCTCTTCACATGCTCAAGAGGCCGCTCAAGGTGGGCAAGTTGGAGAGATGACCATATCAGTTGATGATATGCGTGAACCCGCGCCTGCTGATTTCTCACCTTATGCAGGTCGAAACTTTCCTACACGACCTCTGTGGGGTGACACTCACCTGCACACGTCAAATTCGCTCGATGCGCGGGGATTTGGCGTCATTCTGAGCCCCGACGATGCCTATAGGTTTGCACGTGGTGAGGAAGTCACCACCTCGCATGGCCTCCGTGTGCAGTTGTCGCGCCCGCTCGACTGGCTAGTCGTTTCCGATCACTCTGATGCCATGGGCGCCATGAATGAAATCGTAGCAGGGAACTCCACTCTGATGCGAGACCCAACGCTTCGAGACTGGAACGAGCGCCTCAACGCTGGTGGAGACGTTGCGCTTGGTGCAACAATGGAAGTTATTGAAACCTTTGCGGGCATCACCGGAGACGCTCTTCCCGAGGCTGTTTCAGATCGCAGGTTCGTACAATCCGTATGGGACGAGTTCACGCAAACTGCAGATCATCACAACGCCCCCGGCACATTCACTGCGTTCATCGGATACGAGTGGACGTCCACCGAAGCTGGCAACAACCTCCACCGCAATGTGATCTACCGGGATGATGCCATTCGCGCGCGGCAAATGCTGCCCTTCACAACCGCTGAAACCTTTAATCCAGAACGGCTATGGGACTGGATGGAAACTTATGAACTAGAGACTGGCGGTCGTGTACTGGCCCTTGCCCACAACGGTAACGTCTCCAATGGCCTGATGTTTCCTGTCGAGACCAACCCTGAAACGGGTGAACCTTTGACAGAAGATTACGCAGAGCGGCGTGCCAAGTGGGAGCCGATGTATGAGATCACCCAGATCAAGGGCGATGGAGAAACCCACCCGTTTCTCAGCCCGAATGATGAGTTCGCGGACTATGAAACCTGGGATAAGTCAAACCTGGGTCCGACACCCAAAGAAGACTGGATGCTTCAGTACGAATACGCGCGTGAGGCTTTGAAGAATGGTCTTAAACTAGAGGCTCAACTCGGCACCAATCCATACAAGTTCGGAGTAGTGGGCTCGACCGACAGCCATACGGCTTTGGCAACGGCGGAAGAAGACAATTTCTTTGGCAAACACTCCGGTGTCGAACCGGAACCTAGCCGTTGGCAGCATGTCGTTGGCGAGTTCGATACGACAAGGATTCTTGGATGGGAAATGGCAGCCTCAGGTTATGCTGCAGTCTGGGCAGAAGATAACACGCGCGAAGCGATATTCGATGCCATGGAGAGGAAAGAAGTATATGGGACGACTGGTAGTCGCATCGCGGTTCGCTTCTTTGGTGGCTGGGACTTTACTGAAGCTGATGCAAAATCTCGTTTGCCCGCCGACGTCGGATATGAAAAAGGCGTTCCGATGGGTGGGGACCTCGCAACCGCTACAGAAGGCGCGGACGCCCCGACATTCCTGGTTGCTGCCCTGAAAGACCCGTTTTCCGGCAATCTCGACCGTATTCAGATTGTGAAAGGCTGGTTAAATGCCAACGGCGACACTGAAGAGCGGGTTTATGACGTGGCATGGTCGGGAGACCGCGAACCTGATGCGGACGGCAACCTACCGGCGGTGGGGAATACCGTGGATGTTGTAACGGGTACGTTTACCAATTCGATAGGATCCCCGGAACTGATCACTGTTTGGACGGACCCTGAATTCGATCCTTCTGTGCGGGCTTTCTACTACGCCCGCGTCCTGGAAATTCCCACACCGAGGTGGACAATTTACGATGCCGTTCGGTTCGGAGACGAATTGCCTGCTGAAGTGCCGACCTCAACACAGGAACGCGCTTACACTTCTCCAATTTGGTATACTCCCGGGGGGTGAGATTAATAAACCGATTTTTTCGGTTCTGTCGCAAAGTTCGCCCTCACCTGTCAGGGTGTGTGCATTTCTGGTAGCGCGCACTAGAACATGACAGGAGCAGGCCGTGACGATCTAATTTAAGGGCGCGCATTTTCCGAAAGACGTGATCTTGCATGCGGTTTTCTTCTACCTGCGCTACGGTGTTTCCCGGGATCTGGAGGAAATCATGGCGGAACGTGGCGTTGATCTGGATCATGCAACGCTAAACCGCTGGGTCAGTCGATATGCTGGCCTCATTGCCGAAACAGCGCGGTATAGAAAGCGTCCAGCAGACCGTTCGTGGCGCATGGATGAAAGGTCAATTCACGCCCGGACTCCGCCCGTTTCAGCAGTTCGCCCAACTGGTAGGGTAAACTGCTCATCAATTTCACTCATACTCGGTCATCCAAAAAAAATGCGACAGAACCCTTGCTATCTAGTTGTATTGTTAGGTTTTGGTGTAGCCTAGGGCCACCATACCCTCATTGAAAACGCTGCGTTTTCCGCCAGCTGGGACATCTTGCCCACACACAAAACCCCACATATTACTGAATTCTCCTGACTTCAACTGCTGTCAATTGGGCAAATGAAACCAATTTGGCAGTCCAAAACCTTGATGTCGCGTGGTGCTATCACCTTCATCCAGACAACTTGGCCAACGTGCGTTCAACATTGAGGAATGGAAATTGAGAATTGAGTGGGAGCATCCTAGGTGGTTTGCATGTCTTGTAACTAAGGAATTGAGCGTTGAGCATGTTATGCCAGATGGCCTTGGAGGCATCCTCACGTCTTGATTTCTTTGTGGGAATGCAACAGCCGATTTGGTTTTTCACTTGAAGGAGCGGAACACCTCGCTCTCGAACTCCGTAACCCACGGGTCAATCCCAAGACAGTGACAAGAACGCAAAGTTAAGCTATTATGTCAGTATTATTGACGTATAAATGACGAGATTGACGGTTCTATGCCCCATGACGAGCAACAAGCTAAACGCGGCCCGGATGGCAAGTTCCTGCCCGGGCACAAACCGCCAAAGTCAACCGGCCGACCGCGGGGCGCAAATGGCATTAAAGCACGCGCAGCACGGCTTGCGGGCGAACGGCTTGAAGAGATGCTCGGGCGCGCCACTGACGTAATTTCCGACGAGCTTGATAACGGCAATCCAACGGTAGCCCAATGGCTCGTTGATCGGGTCCGGCCTCCTACACGCTCTGACTTCGTTCAATTGGCTGACAGGAACAAATTGAGCTCAATTGAAGATATCCTCGTCGCTTCAGAGCGGACCACAACTGCAGCATCGCGGGGCGAAATCAGCTTGCAACAGGCAAGGCTTCTTCAGGATGTCCTGGGTCGTCACGCCCAGCTCAAAGGGCTTGAAGAACTGTCCGCACTCCGTGCGGAGGTCGAGGAAATGCGACGTACGGATAGAACGACCGCCGCAATTGATAAGTCACTGCTACCAAAATGGGGCCGCCTAAGCGAGGAACAAAAATGAAGAGAGGGTCATGGACAGACAACGGAGGAATGGCTGGAACTCGCCTGCCCATTTCTGATAGCACCGCCATCAAGGCTGCACTAAAAGCCGCAATCGAAGCGGCTGATAGGTTAGAGATATCAATCCGGCATTCTGAAAAGATAGGTGCTCTGCCTCCAAACCTAATGTCTGGTCAGCGTGAACTCTACGAGGCAAGACGACTACTGGCTTCGGGTATCGCGCACTTAGGAGAAAAGCGTTATTAGCAACACTTGTACGAACTGAAGCAAGAAGACGCATTTCCCGCTTCAGTAAAATTTTCCGCGAAGGAGGCGTTCAAGCAAGTTGCAACGAATGTCCCCTTCGAGCCCGAAGCGGACGTATTTTTGCGCCTCTAAAAAGTTATTTTGGAACAAAGGGACAAACTATCTAAGTTACAAAACAGAGTTGATCGAAATTGAAGCCTGAAATCGATTATAGGCTTCCTCGATACACAGGGTTCGCGCAGTCACAAACGAAGCCGCCCACAAAGTGGACGGCCTTGAAGTATCGACACCGATCAGTTGGTCAGAGAAGCATTGCACTCACGCGCCGCTTCAATTGCCTTCTTGGTGCCAGCAAGGCTTAATTCGAAGGCAAAAATAGACTGTGGCATTACAATCATGGTTTCGCGCTCCATAACGTCTGTGACGAAGTCGGGATTGTTGGCAATGAGATAACCGCCTTTGTAAAAACACCCATGTAGCCAAAATCTTTGTCTGGGGTCAGACCCATTTGAACAACGTTGGTATTCTCATCCACCCGTTCGATCAGGCAAGTATTTCGGCTCTAATCCACAAACATATTCCAGCCGGATTCCTCGCCATAGTTTACGAACTCTGCGTTGTCTTTTGGCAGAATATTTTTTTGTCCTTGGCATGTCCTACGGTTGCTCCGCATGCAAGAACGGCAGCGGCAACAAGGGTCTTAGTTGTCGTTTTCATAGGAACAATCCCATTATAATATTGCAGAATGAAGATATGAGGGAAAACCGAAAACGCGAATCTTCAAACTAAATTGAATGGCTGCGTCCTTTCGAATGGTTTGAAGAGCAGGTGGTAATGAGGCCAACACGTGCGCCATCGACCAAATCAGAAGTAGAAGGTCCAGTCGGTCGCTCTGCAAAATGGAAACTCATTATATCCCCATCCCCCAAAAAAACCCGCATCGTTCGGAGGGAAACCAGGTGAACAACGCGGGCGGTAGTCTTGGGGTTTTGGTGTTACGGTACTGATTGAAAGATGGATCAAAGTTCCCCGCGTCACCTCTATCTGGGATGATGGGCAACGCGGGGATTTAGTCTGACCATGGGACTGGCCAGGCTAAGTCGAATGTGCGGTTGGCCGCTGTTCGTCAACCAAGTTGGCATGAGCGCAAATTCTGTTCGCTACAGTCAAAGTTCGTCACCCGCCATCTGCACAGCGCCGCCACGTTTTCTGAAGCGGGCGTGTAAGCTGGAATAAACAAGAATTTCTCATGCACGCGAGAGCAAACTTTTTGGCGCGCGTAAAATTACTTGATTTGTTGTATTTTAGATTCAAGTATTCGAATGCGTGGCGAATTTGTATTACCTCTGTTGCTCGCGCATTCGCCAGACTTGTCTGGTCGCCTCCTGGAGACGCAAGTGAGTGGTGTCGCCAGGAGGCCGTTATTCTCGGTTTAATGGGTCTAATGGAAAAGGCTTCCAATTCTACGTGCACGGCAAGTCTATGACCCTTTTGCGGAAATTTCTGTTTCATTCGCAGATATGTGGTTCCGCGAATTTGAGAGATTCTCTATATCGACGGCGACCCAAAAATCCGTGGGGTTCGTCACAAGGAAATATTCAAACATAAACATAAGTCTGGATTTGTTGCGTCTGTGTGTGCTCTCTTCGACCGTTAAAGAAGTAAGGGACAGACAGATGAGACGAGCACTGAGAACGTTGAAGATTTGGTCATTCATTTGGTTCACGGCATTAGCGAGTGCTTTTCCTGCCGGCGCGCAAGAGACTGAGGCCGACCAAGAGGCTGTGGAAGTCGAGAATGACGATCTAATAAAAGCAGTCGTTGATGAGATGATTGCGGCTGATGATCTCGAGATCCTACTTGTTCCCCTAACCGCGGAAGAGCTTTCCCAAGTCGCTGGTACTTGGCAGAGTTATGTGCGCTCTCGGCTCGAAGAAGTCGCGCAAGTAAACTTGCAACTTCGGTCGGCGAGCGGAGCTCGGGAAGACAACTTGCGGTCTCAGTTGTCCTCTTTGAACGACTCTGGATCAGAAACTCTCAACAACTATCGTCTGGTGCTCGAAGCATGGGCCCTGAAAGGCGCGAAGGCGGAAGATCTAGAACCGCATTCTGACTATATTCTCGCGTTGAAAACGGGAGCCCTAAAAACTACCGACCTTCAAACGCTTTTTCAGAACGCTTGGGCCTGGTTGTTCTCGTGGGATGGGGGCGTAGGCCTGCTGATGGCCGGTCTGGGTGTTTTGTTGGCAGTTTGGGCCATGATGTTCATTGCTCGGATGGTGCGCCGGGTCACTGAACGGGGTCTGAACAAAATTCCAACTATCTCCAGAATGCTGAAACGCTTCATTGCCACCGCCGTATACTGGGCCGTTTTCGTCCTTGGTATACTCGTCGTTTTAGCTTTGTTCGGAGTTAACGTCACACCGCTTTTTGCCGTGCTCGGTGGTTTGTCGTTCATCCTAGGTTTCGCATTGCAGGAAACGCTGGGAAACCTCGCAAGCGGTCTGATGATCATGGTCCTCAAGCCATTCGACACTGGCGACTATATCCAAGTGGGCGGTTCATCTGGGTTTGTGGATGAGATGTCGGTGGTTTCAACCAAGATTAGAACATTCGACAACCAGATTATTATAGTTCCCAACAGCAAGATTTGGGGGGATGTCATTACCAATGTAAGTGCATCCGAAGAACGTCGGGTCGATCTGGTCTTTGGTATCGCCTATTCGGACAACGCTGCCCAAGCAATTGAAGTGCTCAAAGACTTGGTTGCGCATCACCAGCTTTGTCTGAAGGCACCAGAACCTGAAATTTTCGTGGGTGAGTTGGGAGACAACTCCGTCAACATCTTCTGCCGTCCATGGTCCAAGTCTGATGACTATTGGACCGTTTATTGGGACCTGACCGGTCAAGCAAAAGAGCGGTTTGACAAAGAAGGCATATCTATACCGTTCCCGCAACGCGATGTGCATATTATTCCCGCAGAAGGAGCAAAATCATGAGGGCCCTTACGCTATGGTTACTGCCTCTTCTATTTTCCTGCACTGTTGCGCTTGCTCAGTCTGAAGAAATCCTCGCACCAGCTGAAGAGAGAGAAGATCCCGAGTTTATTGCGCCGGTGATAGTGGATGGCGAAGAATTGTTCGTGGTTCGCGGTTCAAGTGCGCTGCCCGCAACCGAACGAGCGAGAACAATTGAGGAGCGGATCGCTCAAGTCGCCAATGCATCCACGAAAGCTTCAGTACAGCTTGAGATTTCGGACGCCGAATTTGGGAAAATGATACGCGTTGACGGGCAGATGGTTACGATCACCACCCAAGCTGATGCTGAGCACGAACAAATGGTTATTGAAGTTCTAGCTGGGCTTCAGTCCGAAGCGATTGAGACTGCAATCCTTCAATACCGAGATGCTCGGTCCAATGAGGGCCGAGTAGATAGTGCGATGGCTGCCTTTGCTTGGACAGCAGTCTTTGCCCTCACTTCTTATGCGTTTTTTGCGAAACGGCAAATGTTATTAGACTACTTTAGAAACATCTTGGAAAAGAGAGCTGAAGGTGTTGAAGAAGCCACGAAATCGCTCTTGAGAAGCAGGGCAATCGCGTCGATTATCGTCTATTCAATACACATATTGATGTGGGTCCTGTTTCTGTTCTTTTTCTACTACTACCTTTCATTGGTGCTGCTCTCCTTTGCCGAGACCCAGGGCATTGCCCAGATCCTCTTGAAGTATGTCAGCGAGCCGCTCGTAACCGTCGTTTTGGCAATTGTTGAATATATCCCCAACTTGATCATGCTCGCAATCATTGCAGCTGTGACACGGTTGGGAATTCGAGGCCTCGATCTTTTTTTCGACAACGTCGAGAGCGGCGCGTTCCAACTGAAAGATTTTGAAGATCATTGGATTGCACCAACAAAAATGCTGTGCAGGGCTTTGCTGATTGTTATCGCGCTGGTGTTTGCCTACCCTTATATTCCCGGATCTGACTCTCGAGCCTTCCAAGGCCTGACTATCCTTGCCGGTATCATGGTATCGTTAGGGTCGAACACAGTCGTCTCGAATATGATGGCCGGTCTGTTTGTCATCTATAGACGCAGTACCAATGTCGGTGATCGAATTCAGGTTGGCGACAAGATTGGGGATGTAACCGAGATCAAACTGATGGAAACACTCATTAAGTCGATAAAGAACGAGATGATTAGCATTCCAAATGCACAGCTGCTCAACTCCGAAGTCGTAAACTATTCGCGCAAAGTGGATGGTCGAGGGCTGTTGGTTCACACGACAGTAGGGATCGGATACGAGGAGCCACCAAAGAAAATCAAAGCGATGCTGATAGAGGCAGCTCATCGTACTCAAGGGTTAAGAAAGAACCCTGAACCTTTTGTGCTTTGGACGCAGCTGGCTGACTACGCAATCAATTATGAGATCAACGCATACACTTCGCGCGGATCGAGCTTGCCTAAGATTTTGTCCGATTTGCGCGAAAACATTGTCGATGTGTTTAATGAAAACGGAACACAGATAATGACACCGTCGTACATTGCGGACCCGCCGGAACCCAAAGTTTCGACAGAAGAATGGGACGGCAAGCTTGCCCATCACGCTGAATAAACTGCATTCAGCTATAGGTTATCAGTGTCAGTGCTTAAGTTTCGTATTGTATAAATATGTCATTGAGTAGCCATGTCTCCGCAGTCCACAGAGCAGACCATTAGGGGCTTGAAACGCTCGTTCAGGAATGGCAACCCAAAAGGAATCAGCGTCACGTGGGAAATGCCATATGAAAAACCTTTTTCTAACGTGCTGCTTTGGAGCTATTTCTCTAGGATTTGCAGCATTACCTTCAGCCGCGCAGCCTCGGCTAGGTTGGGCGTATCAGGTTGATGGGCTTGCTGCGTTTCAAGGGGACGCGGATTTGAGTGACGGTGGCGAATTTTCTGCAAGCCGAGCATTTCTACGCGCTACCGCACTTTACAATCTGGAAGGAGGAAACTCCATTGGGCTTTCAACCAGCTTTGGCAAGCTGGATTATAGCTTTAGTCAATCGAACAATCAGCCATGGGAGAACATCCGTGACTTGCGCGTTGCTGTTCCCATGCGATTTCGTGCGAGCGATACAGCAACAGTTTTTGTGTCACCACAGATCAGGTGGGATTATCAAATTGGAGCTTCCGCATCTGATGGTAGGACCTACGGTGTTTTCGCGGGTATTGCTTGGCAACTTAACGAGCGCCTGACGATAGGACCGGCCTTTGGCGCGTTCTCTCAATTTGACGATGGTGGTACAGATTTTTTTCCGGCCCTGCTGATCGATTGGGACCTAAATGATCGCTGGAACTTGAACACTGGCTCAGGGATTGGAGCGACACAAGGCCCCGGGTTGACCCTGAGCTACACGTTGACTGAGACCATAGATCTTTCCTTAACCGCACGATCGGAGAGAATTCGATTCAGGTTGGATGGGGAAGGTCTCGCGCCGGACGGGGTGGGCGAAGACAAGAGTGTCCCCGTCGTACTTTCCGTTGGATACAACCCAAATCCTGGAGTTTCATTGAGCGTATTTGCAGGCGCAGAATTTGACGGCCGCCTGACGCTAGATGATGCGAATGGAGCGGAAATTAGTCGTCAGACCTATGAAACAGCGCCATTGGTTGGGCTGGCGTTTAGGGTCAGGTTCTGATCACAGCATTGAGCCTGTTTGCCAATTGTGCGCGGAGTTTTTATTGCGTCTGAGTTCGAACGTCCGCTTTGTCCGCATGGCGGTCATTTAACGCAAATAATCCAAAGTCTGGTATCCGAAGGAGCAGCCGTTCGCGCCTAAACTTCGGAACCCGTTTTGAGATGACGAACGGCTGCTGCCGTCCGTCAAACCGTCAGATGTCGATCTTCTCCGAGATGCTCAACGCGTCGTCGAGTTCGACCCCAAGGTACCTGACCGTGCTGTCAACCTTGGTGTGTCCAAGCAGGAGCTGGACGGCCCGAAGGTTGCCAGTCTTCCGATAGATCAGCGCAGCTTTTGTCCGCCGAAGAGAATGCGTTCCGTACCCACAAGGATCCAGTCCGATGACCGACACCCAGCTGCGCACGAGACGTGCTTATTGCCGAGTCGAAATGTGCGATGAACTGTGGAACCTGCTTGGAAAGAGGAACTCGCGACCAAGCATGGCGGGCGATCTGACCCACTCAAAAATCGATCTTCGCGTGCCTCGGACACTTCGAACTGAACTGGCCTGCCTGTCTTGCTCTGGACGATCGATACGCGGTCTCGAACTGCTCCGGCAACGACCAGATCCGCCACTTTCAGGCGAACAAGATCACAACTGCGAAGTTTGCTGTCGATAGCAAGATTGAACAGCACAAGGTTGCGCGGGTTCCCGGCGAGTTCGAGCCGCGCACGAATTGCCCAAACCTGTCTTGGCAGGAGTGGACGTTTCTGACCAATTAGTCGGTTCTTGTTCCACGGCGGCTGAGACGGTCTGACTATTGGAAGCTGAATACTGGACATGGTGAAGTCTCCATCCAGCCCTTCCGCACCAGGCTTCGGCACCCTGCCAACCAGCGCACTTTTCTGTCTTTGCCATCATAGAAACCGATCGCGCGCATCTCAAACTGCAATTTATAACACTCAATGGCCGCTTCTGATCAAGTCGGACGTCCGATCAGAACGAGCCTATGACCGCTTTGCGGACGAAGCCGAAGTTCAAACCACGGACGGAAATGACTGCTCTCAGCCCCAAAACGGTCGTTCACAGTCCGACGCGGGATCGTTGGTGAGCGGACAAAGCCGCATATCGTTTGAAAACCACAAAGGTCAGTACTGCGACGCTATGCGGGCATTCAAGGCTAATCTCACAGGCCGTGTATATCTATATTGCTTTATCCCTATCAAGGCGCGCATGTCACCCACATCCTCCAAGCTCCTGACGAAGGATTTTCAGAGTTGGAAAGCCTTTCAGGGGACTGAATCGACGTCGAAGCTTTTCCATCAGTGCGTTGTTTGAATTCAAGTGTTTTGGTCAATTTTGCGCCGAACTTAAAGTCATCTTCCTTTGGAACGCTGAAAGCTATCAGCGGTAATTGTTCGCAACCGAAAATGAAGAACAGCGCGCAGCACCGATTTTGCCTGATCACGCTAGCATCATCACCGCATCGTATATGAACTGCAGTGACAAGGCGAGTTGCAACACACCGAAGACGGCACCAAAGAGTTGCAGAGGCACAGGTCCTATTGCACGCAAAATTGCTTTGGACCGCAACATCAGCATGTAGTTTAGCGCAATCATACCGAGCCCCATGGCGAGGATGCCAAGCTTGTTCTCAATCCCTGGAAAAGCTGTCGCAAAGATGAGCGGCACGACGACAGCAATGGGCGGAAAGATCCCAGGAAAAGCGATAGCCGATGCGTCGACCTGAGACGGATCAATTTGACGCGCCGGGGCGGGCTGGCTCAAAAGGTCCCGCAGCGACAGGGCAAACAACGCCACTCCGCCTGCGCCAATCAAGATCGGGAAGCTTACGCCCCAGGCTCCTAGCGCCCCGAAACCAATCACGACCGCGACGACGAATGCGCCCGCAACCAATGCACTGGCGCGCCGGGCGATTGCATTGACTGATGGATCTGCATCATCCGATCCGACGCGCGAGAACACTGCGATGGCACGAATTGGTCCCATCGTCATGAACAGCAGCCCAAACAGCTGTCCCCAAGGGACCTGCGCGAGTGTGTCGGAGCTCATGCCTGTTCCTCGACAACAGCGGTGATCGTCATGTAATTCACTATGGCAGCGACCAGACCTGCGACGAGAGCAAGAAGCACAACTGCGGCTCCGAGACCCACCTCTACCGAGCCCATGGCGCGTTGCCAGACAACAGCCAGCGCAACCACGGCACCAAATGCGAACAGACCGTGCTTGATGACGAGCCACAGGGTCGTGGGCACGAATGGCTTTTTTGTACCTTTCACTGTGAAATGCGCCACTGCCGTCAAAATCATCGCCAATGAAACAGCCAACGGCACAGATGACCCGAGGACCGTATGTGCCTCAGTTCCGATCGAATCCACGGTGAGGGGCATCGGCATGGAATTTCGTAGCAGGAAGTACTGGATTGCCCCGTTGATCACGGCATTGATCACGCCGGAGATCACTGCGCCCTGAAGGATTTGGTGCTTCGTCAAGGTTAGGCCCGTAGCCGGCAATGAATTTGTGGTGGTCATGGTTTGCTCCTGTCACCGGCCTGCCGTAGCGACGTCGTCAAAACTGGGAAAGAACACCTCACGACACCGATCAAGCCGTTCGAACCGGCGTTCGAAATTTACGGTGGCGATGCGGAGGTCGGCTTCGCGGGCAAGCACGGTTTCCTCGGACAGGCTGCCACGTGCCTGCAACTGCCGGGAGCGTTCCAGCGACTTTTCGGCATAGGCCATCCACGCTTCGTTGGCGCGCGCCTCAATGGGGCCCTTGTCGCAGCCCGCTTCCCAACCGCGCAGGTAGATGGCGTAAAGCTCGCCCAAATCGACGGGAGTCCCCGCGAAATGCTCGTTCAGCATGCTGATCGCCGTCACCTGCGCCGCGACGGCAGCCAGGTTCCTTTCCGCGACTTGCAGTTGCAGCCTGTTCCACGCGTCCTTGAGTTGCGAAACCTCCAGCTCTAAAAGGGAAACGGCGTTGCGCTCATAAAGGGCGCGGTTGCGTTCCAGGATGGCAGCGTCTCGGTCAAGCTGCGCCTTGATGGTCTCCAGATGAATGCCGGACAACATGCTTTGATAGCCAACGGTTCGCCCTTGATCGGCAAACATCAACAGCATGACCTGATCCATGGTGGCGGGGCCTGTTGTCGGTATAACGCCGGAGTCTTCTGCGCTGGCTCCCGCACCGCCAAGAGCGACGAGGGCCAGCGAAAGCACAATACCGTGCAGGCGGGCAGATATGCGCATCGCCGGCCCCTTCATCAGCTGCCAAAGAGGCGCACAACAGCACCGCCGCCGTGCACGTTGATCGTCTGACCGCTGACCCAGCCCGCGGCAGGCGAGCAAAGAAACAGCATCGCATTGGCAATGTCCTGGGGCCGGCCCGGGCGGCCGGTCAGGTTATCGGGATGTGCCAGTTTCTCCTGCATCTCGGGCGAGATGCCGGCATCGCCGTATCCCGCCGTCATCACAGTGCCGATCAGGATGGAGTTCACTCGAACCCGTTTGTTCAACATGTGTGCCATGGACACCATCATCTGGTTCAGCGCGGCTTTCGCCGTGCCGTAGGGCAGAATGTCATAGGCTGGCACCGCTGAAGAGAACGAACCCGAGTTGGTAATCGAAGCGTTCTCGGCCTTCTCAAGATAGGGAAGACAGGCCATGCTCATCCGGTATGCGCTGATCGTATTCAGCTTGTAGGAGTTGATGAATTCCTCGTCCGGAATTGCGGTCGTGTCTGGCTGGCGCCCGCCCCAGCCAACATTGTTGACGAGCGTGGAGATGCCGCCAAACGCATCGACCGTGGCCTGCACCAAACCGTTTATGTCATCCTGCGAGGTTACGTTGCACGCCATACCCCGGCAATCATTGCCGGTCTCCTTGGCGATCTCGGCGGCTGTCTCGGCAGCCATATCACCGTTCAGATCGCCGATCATCACCTTTGCGCCGGCGCCCGAAAGCGTCTTTGCGATACCGGCACCAATGTTCTGCGCACCGCCTGTGATTATCACATTGTGGCCGTCTAGCCGAAATTCTGCAAAAGCATCAAAGCTCATGGTTATCTCCGTAATTTCATATGTGGTAGGCAACACAATGCGCGGTCGGCCTGAATGCGTTTCGGGTGTCAGTCCAGTTCCTGCACACCGCCGCCTGACACAGTAAGGATCTGACCGCTGACCCATGCCGCCGCAGGCGAGCTGAGATATAGCGCGGCACCCGCGATATCTGATGGCTCACCAAGACGCTTGATTGGCGTATGCTTGAGCATGGCCTGCTCAACCTCTGGCGTGAGAACCGTGGCCAGCGCTGCCGTCCGGATCGCGCCGGGCGCGATCCCGTTCACCCGGATCTTCCGGGATCCAAGGTCATGGGCGATGTTGCGGGTCAAATGGCTGATCGCGGCCTTGGAAGAGCCGTAAGACGCCATGCGCACGTTCTTGTTCTCGGCTGACATGGAAGAGATGTTAAGCACCGATCCCCCGCCGGCGGCTTCGATGTGCGGCGCTGCAAGTTGCGTTAGGCGGAAGGCAGAAAAGACGTTGATTTCATACGCCCAGCGGAAGTCATCCATCGGCATGTCAAAGGGCTTTGGCCCACCGCCACCAGCGTTGTTCACAAGGATAGTCAGCTTGCCGAAATTATCGATTGCCGTCTGAACTGCGGTCTCAAGGTCGCTTTCCTTGGTCACGTTGCACGCAATGCCCACGGCCTTGCCACCAGCTTCCACAATGCCCTTGGCCACGTCGTCAGCCGTCTCCTGCTTGAGGTCGCTCACGACGACCGCCGCTCCCGCGCCGGCGAACATCTCTGCAATGCCCCTGCCGATACCAGCGCCCGCGCCGGTGACGAGGGCCACCTGATTTTCCAATTGAAATGCCTTTGGATCGAACATGCATGTCTCCGTTTCACCTTTGGAATGCGAACTAGGCGTGCGGGAATGGTTGACAATAGAAGGGGTGCTCATTTTGAGCACCATAGTGCGACCTACTGCTATCTGCTCTTGGCGATCAGGTGCTGATGCTTTTCGACGATGGTCTCGAGATCGGCGACCAGCCGTGCAACGCGATCGATTGCCCGGCGATCCGTCTCTGCAAGATCGCGGCGGGCAGTGGATTGGCCCCCATTGGACACCAGCCGATACGCCCCGGCGTCATCCCGCTCGATCCAGCCGCGCGCCTCGAGTGACGCCAGCTTGCGTCGGACTGTTTGGCGCGGGATATTGGTGATGTCTGCGATCCTGGACGCGTTGGTGCTTTCTTTGGCAGCCTCGATGTCCGGCAGAGTCGAGCCCGGGCTGGAAGCAGTACGCACGGCGCCCAGCCGGGCTTGCCCAATAACCGCCAACACCAGCATCTCCTGATAATCCCCGTCGAAAGCACCCGCCGCGTCAACCAAATGAGCGATCAAAAACTCGACAAAAATGTATTGGTAGTCGGAATAAAAACTGTCAAACGCTGAAGCGACCGCATCCGCCCGACAGGATCCCGTTGGCGAACCGCCCGTGCGTGTTGCGCTTAAAGACAAAGTGACTTCCTTTTTCGACTTGACTGAATGATCCGACCATATCCGCCCGTCCAACTCGCTTCAGCAAGCAAATTTATTGGCTCTGTGGACGAAAACGCAGTTTGCTCATGTTCCGACAGGTGGCGCGGGGCGTTAGAGACCAATTTCAGCCTGGATCGCCGCCATCCTTCACAGGACAAACTCACATGTCGCTTGGAACGGCAGGTATGCTCGGTTTAGCAGCTGTCGGGGCACAAAACAGCATTAGGTACCTTGGGCTCAGAGCGGTCGTTCGCTGCGTTCCGTCTCAATGACCGCTCTGCGGACAAAGCGGCCGTTAGTTGCACCGATGCACAGGACCTTGGCAAGAGCACTTTAGAGCTGAAAGTCACGTTTCTCTATCGACTGTTGCGCCCGGTACTATTTCGTAGCTCGAAAAACTGACGGGCTTTGGCCAATATCTCAAGCGAACGCGCGTGAGAATTTGCAAACCCATCGCTAGAGAATTGAGCGTTCGAAGACAAACCGAATGACACGAGCCCTCAGCTGTAACAAGATGATGGTGGAGGTGTAAGTTATGGCGGATGTTTTCGACCGCATTGCAGATTGGCTGCAAAAGCTGGCCTTTTTTGATGCTGATCTTGGCGGACTAGTCGAGCAGTTAAGTCACAGGCTGATCGATGGTGGCGTGCCGGTCACGCGTGTTTCCTTGGGCCGCCTGATGATGCACCCTGTAATTGGATTGCTCGATGCAACGTGGGATGCGTCGAACCATCGTATTGAATGGACCGTTCTTCCACGCAGCTCAGTAACGGCTGATCTCTTCGACAAAGCACCCTTCGGAGAGAATTCGAAATTGGCCAATGAGATTGCGAAACAGCACTTTAATAAGGAAGTCTGGGACTTGGCGGACGGTCTTGCGAACGGCACAATCAAGTTTCCTTTCATGCGAGCAAATCTGACTGACCAAGCGACCCGTGACAAATTTCCGCTATTCCGAAAACTCGCTGAAGCAGGTGTCACCGACTATGTCGTATGCAGTGCACCATTCGGCAATCGCACTGTTGTCTTTGACGGAGAGATGGAGTGGGCTTTGGGCGCGTCTGTGTCTTTTGCTACAAAGCGTCGTACTGGCTTCACAGACCGTGAGGTAGATGGTCTGTCGCGGCTATCTTTACCTTTGCTTGGTGCAGCGCGTGTATTGTCGGAACAGTTCTTGGCAGCTGAGTTGATGGAGGTCTATCTAGGCAAGTTGTCCGGTCGATCCGTACTGAACGGTCAAATAGCCCGGGGAGATGTCAGCATAATTGACTGTGCTCTCTTGTTCAGCGATATGCGCGGCTCTACTGCTTTGAGCCAGCGCCTGTCATCGGAAAAATATGTCGCGACGGTTAACCAATTCTTCGATTGTGTCGGTGGGGCGGTACACGATCACGGCGGAGAGGTACTTAAATTCGTTGGCGATGGGTTGCTTGCGATCTTTCCTTTTGATGGTCAACGAAGACTACCCGAGGACATGTGCGAAGCTGCCCTGTCCGCAGCGCGTGAAGCGTTCCAAAGGAATGAAGAACTTGATCCATCAGACCGTGCTGAATTTGGGGTTGGTTTGCACACTGGGGCGGCTGTCTACGGGAATGTTGGCACTGAAAAGCGCTTGGATTTTACGGTAACTGGCCCATCAGTCGCGATAGCCAGCAGGTTAGAGGGCCTGACGCGAAAACTGGAGGCGCGGCTTTTAGCAACGGGCGATTTTGTGAACTTGGTATCTGAAGAGCCGAAAAAAATGGGGCGGCATTCTTTGCGGGGTTTTGAGGAAGACTTAGATGTCTTTTCTTACGAAATTTTCTCATAACGCTCAATTGCATTAGGCGATTGGCAATCATTCGTTTAGGCGCGGGTACTGAAATGAAACCGGTCAGCTTTGGGCTCAGAACAGTCATTTGCTGCACTTGGCGTGAGCGGCTGATTTTGAGCGCGAAGCAGACGTTGTTCTTTCTAAATGACGTAGCCGCTTTTGTTTTGTCCGCGCTACGCCGCCCGCTCCTTGAAGCTGACAGACTTAGCGATTACATACCAATCGTGGGCGGACAGCCCGCAATTCCCCAAACATGATGACGCTCCTCTACCGAGCTTTGCCCGTAAGTCGCGGAAGACCGCCGGGGTATGGACCGCCCGAGACATGCTTGCGACCGGTGCCAATGGTCTGGGTCTAGCGCCGATCCACTGATGAGCCTAAGGCAGGGCGAAACCAACAGCATCCAGAGCGTCACGAAAATCGTGATCACCAACCCCGCCTTGGGGTGGCCGCCGGTGGCAACAGCCAACGGGATGCGCATCAACATGATGAATAGGAGACATCACATGGAGCAAGATATCCAACTTGAAGCTGCCGCAGCAAGGCACATCGTCCTGATCGCTATGGCCTACTGTGAAGCCCAAACAGCAACGAGCGGCGAGGAAAGCCCGATTGTGCATGACCGGCAGTGGCAGGCCTGCTGTGGTGTCGCTGCGCGCTTCCTGAGCGATCCTGAAGCTATGACACCGCAACTCTGCCACCATGAATGGCGGCTCAGCCAAATGCGGCACAGTCATCCGCAGATCTGGCCTGCTGCCGCATCTCGCACTTGGGATGAACTCGACCCGATGGACCAGTATGTCGAGCGGGCTGGTTTGGCAGCAATGCGTCAGGCGCTGGACGAAACACGGAGGTCCTCGCGGGGTCGCACCGCAGCGCTGCAATGAACGTCGGGCGTTAAAAAGCAGCATTATGCTTGATGTGAACAACAGAAAATATACAGACGGACGAGACACAAAACATCCCAACCTCCCAACCAAACGCCCGACAGGGAAGTTGGGAGGTTTTATTGCATGTCCACCCAAAACGAAATGGCCGGCCTAGTTCGTTTGGCCTCGTTACAAGCTGTCCCACTTTAAATCAGGCCGTCTTGAGGATAGCAATTTCGAACCGAGCGCCTTTGCTATTGGGTCCTGGAACTAGACGGGGCCCTACATGACGCAAGCGTCGAGCGAAGCTGTTGCGCGCAGGAATTCGGCTGTCCGATACACCTTCTGCGGCACACCACTGACGGAAATTCGAATACAGATCAGCAACAGTGACGACGTTGTTTGCCTTGATGGATAGTCTCTCTGCCGCCCACGCACGAACCCGGTCCGCATCCCTCATCCACGCTTCCTTGGCTATGCGCGATGTCATGGGATCCGCCATGCGCCGCGTGGTCAAAAGTTCCGCAGCCGCAACCACGACAAGATGTAGTAGAAGATACGCTCTCTCTCTAGTTCGGTGTAGGGGCCAAGTTCATTTCTACGCGCCTTTGCTTTCTTTAGTACTTCCGTGAAGTGCTCATGCACCTTTGTGCGCAGTTCGCCGTGGTTCATGCCCGATATTTCTATGTGCTTTGTTATTGTGTCGCCGCACACTGCAAGACGCCGTGCCAGAGTGCCAGCCTCTTTAGGGCATCTCGTACGCAAAGACACCCGAATGGTCCTACGTGTGGTGCTTGGTCTGGTATGGGGTTTTGGTCTTGTGTCGGGCAATGGCCAACGAAAGTAGTAGATGTCATGTCTGGACATTGAGAGATACGCATGCAGCTTCATTTTGTGTCACACCTGCGTGTCACACCGCTCTAATGCTTGCTATCCAGTTGTATTGTTAGGTTTTGGTGGAGCCTAGGGGAGTCGAACCCCTGACCTCTTGCATGCCATGCAAGCGCTCTCCCAACTGAGCTAAGGCCCCATAAAGGTACCGTCGTAACGGTGGACGGACGTTTATGAGACGCCGTCGATGAGTGCAAGTCCTAAAATCGGAATCCGCAAAAAATTCAGACCGACCTCGCAGGCCGGGTCGAGGCGGCGGGGCCGCCTCGGGATCCATCAGTTTTCGTCTTCTGACGACATGTCCTTTATATCGTCTAGTGAAACGTTGTCGCCGTCGTCATCGTCGTCCAGCAGATCGTCATCCAATTCGACATCGACATTATCGTCATCATCCAAAACGATGTCTTCGTCCGACGACGCTTCGCGCGCCTTGACCGATGCGGCATCTTCAGCATCCGCGGCGATCATCCGGCTTTTTCCGGTATCCAGCTCCACGACCTCGCCCGTATAGGGGCTGACGATCGGGTCCTTGTTCAGGTCGTAAAACCGTTTGCCGGTTGTCGGGCAGACACGCTTTACGCCCCATTCTTCCTTGGGCATATCAAATCCCCTTGATATCAGGTGAATCTCATCAATGATTCAGGTCACCTGCCACATGCGGCAGGCACTGTCAAAGCCTTTGCGCAAAGGAGGCCCACCCATGGGGCGACACGCATTGCCCGGAACACCTCCGGTGCCGCTGACACTGCGCAGATCGGCGCGCGCACGGCGGATCAGTTTGCGAATTTCCCAATTGGATGGACGGGTTACGCTGACCTACCCGACAGGGGTGGCTGAAGCCGAAGCGCTGAATTTCGCACAGCAGAAAGAGGGCTGGATCCGCGGGCACCTGCAGGATCGACCCAGCATTGAAGCAGTTGGCGTAGGGCAGTTCATTCCGATCGAGGGTACGGCGCGGCGAATCGTTCCTGCATCGGGGCGGAGGGTCTTGCTGAGTGGCGATGCGATCGGGGTTCCGCCCGGTGCCGAAGCACGGCGACTAGCGCGGTTTCTAAAAGAGCTTGCCCGCGATCGTCTGACCGGTGCGTGCGATGATTACGCGGCGATGCTGGGGCGGTCGTACAGTAGCCTTACTTTGCGCGATACGCGTTCGCGCTGGGGGTCGTGCAGTTCTGCGGGCGGGTTGATGTTCTCGTGGCGGTTGATCCTCGCCCCGACAGAGGTTCTCCATTATGTGGCCGCGCATGAAGTGGCGCATCTTGCCGAAATGAACCACTCACCTGCGTTCTGGGCGCAGGTCGAGCGTATTTTTGGCCCTTACAAAGAACCACGCCGCTGGCTGCGAGACAACGGGGCTGAACTGCACAGATATCGCTTCGACTCCGTCGCTTGACCTCAGCGCGATTTGTGATCACATAAACTCATGTTAACCTCACGCCCCGCCGAGTCTCATACGGCAACCCATGATCGCGTTTATCGCGCCCTCAGATCCCGCATCATGCATGGAGAGATTGCCCCGGGGCAGGCGTTGACGCTGCGCGGGATTGGCAAGGAATTCGGTGTGTCGATGACTCCCGCGCGCGAGGCGGTGCGACGTCTGGCGGCAGAAGGTGCTTTGTTCCTGTCCACCTCCGGTCGGGTATCAACGCCGGAACTCACGCGCGATCGGATCGAAGAGCTGGCGGCGCTGCGCGCGCTGCTTGAGGTTGAACTGGCCAGCCGGGCCCTGCCGCGCGCGCATATGGCGCTGATTGACCGGTTGCAAAGCATCAACATGGCAGTAGCCGAGATGGTCACGAAACGCGATGCAGTGGGATATATCCGTGCAAATCTGGAATTTCACCGCACGCTGTATCTACGCGCACAGGCCCCCGCGATGCTTGCCATGGCCGAAACTGTCTGGCTGCAGCTGGGTCCCACGATGCGTGCCCTATACGGTCGGTTGCGGAGGACCGAGCCACCGCACTACCATCGTCTGATCATCGCAGCGCTCAAGGCCGGGGATGAGCCTGGATTGCGACTAGCAGTGCGTTCGGATGTGACCCAGGGCTTGCGGCTGCTTGTGACCTGAGCGGCTTGTTGCCCATCTTCCAATTCAGTTGATTTCGGATGTCGCTTTGCTGGCTTGAGCGACCGGGCTGCGCTATTCTGAACGCAAATCACAACAAGAGCAGATTTAACTATGATTAATCGAAGAGTGTTTTCCTTAGGGCTTGGTTCAACCCTGTTGGCGGCCTGTTCCACAGGCACCGCACCCAACAGTGCTCCGGCTTCGCGGATGCGTGCGGTTCCGAACGCAGGATGGGATGCCTGGGTGGCCAGTTTCAAAAACCGGGCAGCGTCACAGGGCATTTCACAGACGACCCTTAGCCGAGCGTTTCAAGGCGCAGGATATCTACCCGACGTGATCGAACGCGATCGCAATCAGGTCGAATTCAAACGCTCGCTTGAGGATTATCTGGCGATTGCTGCCTCGGATGAACGGATCAGCACTGGCAAGCAAATGCTTGTGCGGCATGCAGGAACCCTGTCGCAGATCGAAGCCCAATACGGTGTCGACAAGGAGGTCGTCGTGGCTGTTTGGGGCCTGGAAAGCCGTTATGGTGCACGGCGCGGCGATGTGCCGGTGATCTCGGCAACGTCGACTCTGGCCTATGACGGGCGGCGCGGAGCGTTTTTTGAGAAGCAACTGGTGGCAGCGCTGAAGATAATTCAAGAGGGCGATACGACCCCGGCTAACATGACCGGCAGCTGGGCCGGAGCGATGGGCCACACACAGTTCATTCCGACGTCTTACCTTGCTTATGCGGTCGATTTCACCGGCGACGGGCGGCGCGATATCTGGTCCGATGACCCAGCAGATTCACTTGCGTCAACGGCGGCTTATCTGGCACGTGCCGGTTGGGTGCGAGGGCAGCCTTGGGGCGGTGAAGTCGGCACGGTTTCGGGCACGCCGGCGGCAGTGCTGCAACCGCAGACGCCCGGCCCACGTATTGCTGTGTTCCGCAATTTTCAGGTGATCAAGCGCTACAACAATTCGGACAGCTACGCGATCGGCGTAGGTCATCTTTCTGATCGCATTGCTGGCGGCGCGCCGTTCCAAGCGTCATTCGGGCCGGATGCGACCGGTTTGACGCAGGAGGATCGTAAAGAACTGCAGCGCCGCCTGACATCCGCGGGCTATGACACACAAGGCGCAGATGGTGTTATCGGCAAGAATACTGAGGCGGCAATTAGCGCCTACCAGCGCGCCAACGGGTTGTCCGTGACTGGCCAGCCTTCGGTGGCTCTGTTGCAGCGGTTGGGTGGCTGACGGGTTAAGCCGCCAGCCCTTTCGAACCGATATCCAGGAACTTCTGACGGCGGTCCTTGATCAGGGCTGCCGCGTCTTTCCCATCAAGCTCTTCCAGCATCGAGGCAATTGCAGACCGCACGGCTTCGACCGCCGCCGGGCGGTTGCGATGTGCACCGCCCTTGGGCTCGGTGATGATGTGGTCACAAACGCCCAGCTTGTGCAGATCCTGAGCGGTAAGGCGCAACGCTTCGGCGGCCTCGCGCATTTTTTCGGCATCCTTCCAGAGAATCGACGCGCAGCCTTCGGGCGAAATCACCGAGTAGACCGAATGCTCCAACATCGCTACGCGGTTCGCAGTCGCAAAGGCGACCGCGCCACCAGAACCACCTTCGCCGATGATTACGGACACCAAAGGAACGCCAATCTTTAGGCACATCTCGGTTGAGCGCGCGATCGCCTCGGACTGGCCACGTTCTTCCGCCCCCTTGCCGGGATAGGCCCCAGCTGTATCGATCAAGGTGATTACCGGCAGGCCAAAGCGGCCTGCCATTTCCATCAGGCGTACGGCCTTGCGATAGCCCTCGGGGCGGGCCATGCCGAAATTGCGTTCAATCCGCGATTTGGTATCGCTGCCTTTTTCGTGGCCAATCA
Organism: Ruegeria sp. D7; assembly: GCF_056534355.1. Classification (NCBI taxonomy): domain Bacteria; kingdom Pseudomonadati; phylum Pseudomonadota; class Alphaproteobacteria; order Rhodobacterales; family Roseobacteraceae; genus Ruegeria; species Ruegeria sp. D7. The sequence goes on along the minus strand of NZ_JBQFPG010000020.1, from coordinate 25,837 downwards.
CCATGACGGGTTGATCGTTGAACCGCGCCAGACCGCCAATTACCGCCAGATCGTCGGCAAAGTTCCGGTCACCTGCCAGTGGGGTGAATTCGGTAAACAGCGCATCCACGTAATCGTTGCAGTGTGGACGTTCAGGATGACGCGCCACCTGACATTTCCGCCATGGGGTCAGATCGGCATACAGCTCGTCCAGAAGCTTGGCGGCCTTGGCATCCAGCGCGGCGGCCTCTTCCGTCACATCCATTTCTTCATTGGCACGGGCCAGCGCGCGCAGCTCTTCAGCTTTGCCTTCGATCTCGGCCAGCGGTTTTTCGAAATCCAGATACTGGGTCATGACGCCTCTCAACGCGGAAGTTCCCTGCTATATGACCAAAGGTGGTCCGGGATGCAACTCAGCAAGATTTGTGGTCGCGGAATATGCGACCACGGACGGGCAAAGAGAAGGAAGGATACCGATGGCCGCTAGCTACAAAGATCGCGTGTTGCGCGTGTTGGCCTACATCCATGATCACCCCGCCGGGGATCTGTCGCTGGATGCATTGGCCGAGGTCGCAGCTATGTCGCGGTTTCACAGGCATCGCGTGTTTCGCGCCATTACTGGCGAGACCTGCGCGTAGGCCACCCGTCGGATACGCCTGCACCGTGCCGCCTGCTGGCTGGTGCAAACAGACAGACCGGTTACGCGGATCGCGACCGACATTGGCTATCCGAACCAAAAATCCTTTGCGCGGGGCTTTTCCGAGGCCTACGGCAGCAGCCCCACCGCGTTTCGACGTGCGGGGCAAATACTGCCGGCCCATCCAATGTTCAAAACCGGAGGATATCCGATGCATCCCGTAACAACCCGAACCGAACCGTCCCGCCGAGTCATAGCGCTGCCACATAAAGGGGCGTATGCCGAGATTGGCCGCAGCTTTGAGGCCTTTGGTGCCCTGTGCGAATCCCGCAAGCTGTGGCCGCAAGTCGGCCCGATGATCGGGCTGTATCTCGACAGTCCGGACGATGTGCCCGAGGATGATTTACGCAGTTTTGCAGATGCTGAATTCTGCGGTGATGATACGCCCGAGGGGATGGAAGACCTTGAAATTCCGGGTGGCAAAACAGCGGTGCTGACCTTCAAGGGCCCTTATTCCGGCCTTCACGGCGCGTATCAGACATTATTTGGCAATTGGTTGCCCGAGTCTGGCGAAGAACCTGCGGACCATCCGTGTTATGAGATCTATCTCAACGATCCACGAGAAACGGCCCCTGAGGATCTGTTGACAGAAATTTGCCTGCCGCTCAGGTAACCTAATTCGGCCACAGCACCGGATAGAGCGAGGCCACAAGCAGGGCCGCCATCGTCCAGTTGAATGCCAGCAATCGGTGCGGGTTCGTCAGGATTCGCGCCATTTGCTGTCCAAGAACCGTCCAGGTGCTGACCGAGGGCAGGTTGATGGCTCCGAACACCAGCGCGACCAGCAGAATCGCGTTGATCGTTTGGTCGGGCGCATAGGCGGCTGTCGCGGTCAGCGCCATCGCCCAGGCTTTTGGGTTGACCCATTGGAAGGCTGCAGCTTGCAGAAACGTCATCGGGGTGCCCGCAGCATCGGCACCTTTAGCGGGCGCTGCATGCGCGATTTTCCATGCCAGATACAGCAGATACAGAACCGAAAGAACTTTCAACACGGTATGACTAATCGGATACCGGTCAAAGACCTGAACCAGCCCCGCCCCCACCAGAAGCACCATAAAGGTGAAGCCCAAGCCGATACCCAGCATATGCGGGATCGTGCGGCGAAAGCCGAAATTCGCACCTGATGCCATCAGCATAAGGTTGTTGGGGCCTGGAGTGATTGACGAGACAAAAGCAAACGCGATCAGGGCCATCAGGATATCGTAGGTCATGGCTGCATTTTCTCGCTGAACCCGGCAAATGAAATTGCGTATTCGTGCGTTCAAAGGTTAATGTTGCAATAAATGGCGAAGATTGATCAGATCAACCAACATATATTGCAAGAGCTTTCGCGGGACGGTCGCATCAGCAACCTCGATCTTGCCGAGCGGGTGGGCCTGTCCCCATCCGCTTGCTTGCGCCGGGTGCAGGAGCTTGAGCGGGCAGGGGTCATTTCCGGCTACCGAGCGGTGCTGAACCCGGCGGCGCTGGGGGTGGGTTTCGTTGCCTATATCGGCGTTGGTTTGGGCGAGCACACAAAAGCGGCGCAGGAAGGGTTCGAAAGGGCCTTGCAACAAGCGCCCGAAGTGGTGGAATGTCACAACATCACCGGCACGATCGAATACCTGTTACGGGTCGAATGTGCCGATCTGCCTTCCTACAAAACCTTCCACACCGAGGTGCTGGGTACACTGCCGCATGTGACCTCGATCACCTCATATGTTGTGATGGGATCGCCCAAGGATATGCGTGCGTGACCATTAAAAAGTGATTTTTAACCATCTTGCGAGGTCAAAGTTCAGCGCCTAGTGTCATCTCAACAGGATCGTCGGCAGGGATTAACCCCGAAGCAGGCGCAAATTCAGGGAGTAGACCATGACATTTTTCCGCACCGGAGCGCTGGTGGCTGCCTTGGCAATGTTTGCCGGCGCTGCGACAGCAGCACCTTTGAAGTTACAGCCAGCTAGCCCTCAGCCCAGCCCAAAAGCCGGCTTGAATGTAAAATACAGTTGGGAAGGTAACCCGCCTCGCAAAATCCAGAACCTCTCGAAGGTCAATCATCTATTGAAGAAGGCAAAGCCGGGTCAGCCCCTCCGAGGTTTGGACTACAGAGACACGAACGAAGGTGATCCTGTCCTGACCTACAATCAGGCGTTCAATGTTGCCGCGGAAATCAGTGGGTATATCCGCTTTGATTCACCCGGTGTTTACGAGCTTGAGACCTGGTCGAACGATGGGATTGACGCCTGGGTCGGCGGTCAGCAGATCGGTTATGTCAACGGCCGTCAGGGCTGCGAAGCCAACCAACGCACCGAGGTCGAGGTGCCGCAGGCGGGTTGGTATCCAATCAAAATCAAGTATTTTCAGAAATACGGTACCTCGTGCCTGATGATGAAATCAGGAAAGAAGGGTGAGCGTTTAACATGGACACCAAACAATGTATTTGGACGCTGATCAGATCGATTGGGGCGCTCAGCTGAGCGCCTTTTTTCTTAGCTACCCGCCGCGATTAATTCTGCCTGCGCCACAATAACCTCGGCTTGCTTAATCGAAGCGATATCGACCAAACGCCCTTTGTAGACCGTCGCGCCTTCACCGTTGGCTTTTGCCTGTTCCATGGCGGCCAGAATCTCGCGCGCTTCGGACACTGCTTCATCCGACGGTGTGAAGACCTGATTGGCCAATGCGATTTGCTTGGGGTGGATGGCCCATTTGCCGACCATCCCCAGCGTGGCAGACCGTTTGGCCTGCGCGACATAGCCCTCATCGTCGGAGAAATCGCCAAACGGGCCGTCGACAGGCAGCACGCCATGAGTCCTGCAAGCGGCGACAATTGCGGCCTGCGCCCAGTGCCACGGATCGGACCAGTGCTTCTCACCCTCGCGCAGCATATAGTAGTTTTCCTGCGTACCCCCGATGCCGGTTGTCTGCATGCCCATTGAGGCTGCAAAATCTGCGGCGCCAAGGCTCATGGCCTGCAGGCGCGGGGATGAGGCTGCGATTTCTTCGACATGCGCCAGTCCGGCGGCAGATTCGATGATCACTTCGAATGAAATTGGCTTGGTTCGGCCCTTGGCACGCTCGATTGCGGTAACCAGCGCGTCCACGGCATAGACATCGGCCGCGTAGCCTACTTTGGGGATCATGATCTGATCCAGACGGTCGCCTGCCTGTTCCAGCACATCAACCACGTCACGGTACCAATAGGGTGTATCCAGCCCATTGATCCGAACCGACATGTATTTATTGCCCCAATCGACTGTGTTCAGCGCCTCGATTACGTTAGCGCGAGCGGTATCCTTGTCGGAAGGAGCCACCGAATCTTCTAGATCCAGATTTATGACGTCTGCAGCTGATGCAGCCATCTTGGGAAATAGCTTGGTGTTCGAGCCCGGGCCAAACAGTTGGCAGCGATTGGGCCGGGCCGGAGCGGCAGGTTGGATGCGGAAGCTCATTTGGACCTCATGAGAGTAAGGAAATTGCGTTTAGGGTTGGTCATGGGATATTAAATTGCGCAATGCTGCGCAAGCGTGATTGTGCATATGCGGCAATGCGTATGCAGCATGATTGAAGATACTGGCAAAATGGGGTGCTTATAGTTTGATCAGTTTAAAAACTTCGAACAATCTTGTGCAAGAAGGCCCAAATACGCAAAAACTTCCCGCTGTGGGCGGGCAGGCAAGAAGAATTTGAGAAACCCTCGTCAAAACGGTTCTCTAGCTTAAGCCAGAATCAAAGGAGTGCACCGCAATGATCGAGACACCGTACCTGTTGTTTTTGGGCGATGCGCCCGACTTGTTGGCGGCCAAAGTGGCCATTGGTATCCGCGACTGGCGTCCTGAGAATGCAGTGGGTCAAATAAGGCTGGATGGTTGCAAGACTGATTTGGGTCTTACCGAAATGACACTTGCCGAAGGTAAAGCTGCTGGTGCCAAGACTCTTGTCATTGGTGTTGCCAACCGAGGTGGGGTCATTAGTGAGGCCTGGAAAGAGGTTCTGATCGCAGCACTGGAGATGGGTTATGATCTGGCGTCGGGCCTGCACAACCTGCTGCGCGACGAAGGCGATCTGGTTGCTGCGGCACAGACTCACGGCTGCACATTGCACGACGTCCGTGTGCCTACCGTAGGATATCCTATCGCAAACGGCCGCAAGCGTACTGGTAAGCGGTGCCTGGCCGTTGGAACCGACTGCTCTGCCGGCAAGATGTACACTGCGATGTCCATGGACGCTGAAATGCGCGAACGCGGCATGAAATCCACCTTCCGGGCCACCGGTCAGACCGGAATTCTGGTCACGGGTCAAGGCGTCCCGCTGGATGCGGTTATCGCCGATTTCATGGCGGGATCCGTTGAGTATTTGACACCAGACAATGATCCGGATCACTGGGATCACATCGAAGGGCAGGGCTCGTTGTTCCATGTGTCCTATTCTGGCGTCACCATGGCGCTGATTCATGGCGGTCAGCCCGACGCGCTGATCCTGTGCCACGAGCCGACCCGGACCCATATGCGAGGATTGCCTGAGTATTCGCTGCCGACGCTGGAGCAGTTGCGCGACACAGCACTGCCGCTGGCGCGTGTTGCTAACCCGGAATGTCAGGTTGCGGGCGTGTCGATCAACACCCAGCATCTGAGCGAAGACGACGCACACGCATACATCGCCAAGGTTGAGACCGAGATGGGTATCCCAGCAACCGATCCTTACCGGTTTGGTGCCGGTAAACTGGTGGATGCGTTGGCCGCACTGTGATCTAAGCAGGTTGCCGATCGCCCCTTGCTGTCGGCAACAGACATCACTTTCGATGAAAGGTTGAACGCGTGCAGATTGACGTTTCCCGCGATGTATTTCGGCTGGCGCAGGTATTCACTATCTCGCGCGGCTCACGGACTGAGGCAAAGGTCCTGACGGTTCGGATCTCGGATGGTGTGCATCATGGTTGGGGCGAGTGCGTGCCCTATGCGCGCTATGACGAAACGCTGGATTCAGTCGAGGCCGAGATTGCCGGCCTGCCCGACGTATTCTCTCGCTATTCCCTGATGGATCTGCTGCCTGCCGGCGCGGCTCGGAATGCAGTGGATTGCGCGCTTTGGGACCTTGAGGCGAAACGCTCCGGCAAACGGGCGTGGGAGCTGGCGGAACTTGCCGCACCGGGGCCTGAAGTTACGGCCTATACTCTTTCCCTGGACACTCCCGAGGCAATGCAGGCACAGGCGGCAGAAAATGCGTTCCGACCCTTGTTGAAGATCAAACTTGGTACACCGGACGACATGCCCCGGCTTGAGGCCGTGCGGGCTGGTGCGCCGGAGTCCAAAATCATTATCGACGCCAATGAGGGTTGGTCTGCTGAAGTGTACGCCGATCTTGCGCCGCATCTTGTGCGACTGGGCGTTGCTCTGGTTGAACAACCTCTGCCAGCCGGTGAGGATGATGCACTGATCGGCATGGATCGTCCGGTGCCGGTATGTGCCGACGAATCCTGTCACGATCGGGCCAGCTTGCCTGCGCTAAAAGGCAAATATGATGTGGTGAACATCAAACTCGACAAGACCGGCGGTCTGACCGAGGCGCTCGAACTGCGCAAGGCCGCGCTGGCCGAGGGCTATGGCATCATGGTCGGATGCATGGTTGGAAGTTCGCTGGCCATGGCACCTGCAACGCTGGTCGCGCAGGGTGCGATGGTGACGGACCTTGACGGACCGCTTTTGTTGGCAGAAGACCGCGACACACCCCTGATTTTTGATGACGCCGGAGTGCATCCGCCCAAAGCGGCACTTTGGGGCTGAGGAGAAGAACATGACCCGCACCGTTTATGTGAATGGCGAATACCTGCCTGAAACCGAGGCAAGCGTCTCGATCTTTGATCGAGGTTTCCTGTTTGCAGACGCCGTCTACGAAGTGACCAGTGTGCTGGATGGTAAGCTGGTCGATTTCGAAGGCCACGCGGTGCGGCTGAAACGCTCGCTGGACGAGTTACAGATGGCTGAACCCTGCAGCAAAGAAGAACTTCTGGAAATCCATCGCAAACTGGTCGAGCTGAACGACATCGAAGAAGGTCTGATCTATCTACAGGTTTCGCGCGGCAGTGACGGCGACCGGGATTTTGTGTTTCCGTCAGCGGATACCAAGCCTACGCTTGTTCTGTTCACGCAGAATAAGCCAGGTCTGGCCGACAGCCCCGCGTCGAAGAAAGGGGCCAAGGTTATTTCGATCGACGACATCCGATGGGGCCGCCGCGATATCAAAACCGTACAGTTGCTGTATCCGTCCATGGGCAAGATGATGGCGAAAGCGGCTGGCTGTGACGATGCCTGGTTGGTTGAAGACGGCTATGTCACCGAAGGCACCAGCAACAACGCCTATTTCGTCAAGAACGGCAAGATCGTCACCCGCCCGCTGTCCAACGACATTCTGCACGGCATCACCCGCAAGGCGGTTCTGCGCATGGCAGCCGAGGCGCAGATGGAGATTGAGGAGCGCCTGTTCACCATCGACGAGGCGAAAGAGGCGGATGAGGCCTTCACCACTTCGGCCAGCGCTTTTGTCATGCCGGTGGTTGAGATTGATGGCGTGGCACTGGGTGATGGCACGCCGGGCCCGATTGCCAAACGCCTTCGCGAGATCTATCTGGACGAAAGCCGAAAGGCTGCAATCTAAACCAAATGCCCGCCAGTATGGCGGGCATTTTTCGTTTTCGGGGCGTCAGCCTTTTTTTGTGACGTTCTCTTCAAACGCGACCTTGAAGGCGGCTTGTTTCTCGGCGTTCGCTTCGGTCTGGTAGTTGGCCTTCCACTCATCCATGGTCATGCCATAGAAAATCTCGCGCGCTTCGTTTTTGTCCATGTTGATGCCCTTGGCATTGGCTGCTTCCTGATACCAGCGGGACAGGCAATTGCGGCAGAACCCGGTCAGATTCATCATATCGATGTTCTGTACGTCGGTGCGATCCTGCATCAGATGCTGCTGCAAACGGCGAAACGCTGCGGCCTGAAGTTCGATTTCAGTTTGCTTGTCCATTGTCGGGCTCCGAATGATTGTCTTGCGATCTGGACCTGACCTAGCAATCCGTGGGCCATGTTACAACGAACAGGAGGGGGCCTAAGGCCCCTTGGAACGTCAGGTTTGGATGCTTTATGCCAGTTTGAGGGCCAGCCACGGCACAAGGCAAAAAATGATTGTCAGGATTTTGTAGTTCGCAAGATATCTGAAATAGGCCCTCTTTACGTCGGCCCGCTCCATTTGGAACATTCTGCCATGCACGCCTGCAATCCAGTCCTGCATGATGAGGATCATAAGTGTGCTGAACAACAAAACAGCGATGTTAAGGGCGGTCATCCAGCCGAAGACAGTTGTCAGGAATTCCTGAGTCATGGTCGTCTCCTTTCCCTTAATATATGGGTGTCAGTACATTGGCTCACAATATTTCGAGGATCGGAAGCGGCATGAAGTGACCTTACGTCATAGTCCGCTATCGTTCAGTGCATCCTGCAGAATAACGGCCAATCGTTCGGCCCAGCTGCGTTGCCCGTCATGATCCGCAATCAGATCATTACGCAGCTCGATCAGTGCATTAGGACGGCCGAAACTGCTGCAATGCTTGTCGATCGCATCGCCGGGTAGCACACCTGTATAGGGTTCATTTACCCCAACGCACAGATCATCCTCGGCGTTCAACCGGTTGATCAGCGGGCGCGAGAACCGCTCATCCGGTGTGTGCAAGACGCCGATGTGCCACGGCCGAGGATCGCGGCCACGGAGCTGGCGCGTAAAGGAATGCATCGAGATGATGACCGCATACGGCAGGGCTGCAAGCTCTGCCAGCGCATCGTGATAGGGCCGGTAGCACATGGTCAGACGACGCTCACGCTCGGTCGCATCTGCGTGTCGGTTACCGGGGATGATCGAGCCGTCATAGAGCTTCATCAACAGCGTCGGATCGTCCTCGCCCCGGTTGGGGTCAATCACGAGGCGCGAGAAGTTGGCTGCGATTACGGGGGCGTTCAGAACCTCACCCAGATGCTTTGAGACCTCGTAGGCGCCCACGTCATAAGCGATATGGCGTTCCATATCTTCGCGCGGCAGGCCCAGGTCTCCGCCGCTGATTTCGGGCGGCACCATGTTGGTTGCATGGTCGCAAGTAATCAGCCAACGCGACGGGCGATCCGCGCCGTGAACAAAAAACGGAGAGTATGTCATGAGCCTGTCATCTTGTTTGTCGCAGGTGTAGGACAGTTGCGTTGGAAAGGGAATTGCGCAATAAGCAGCCTGAGCAATGTTTGCGGTAACATTTACGCGTTTGAGGAGAGCCTGATCAATGCGACGCCTGAGAAATGTGAAAATCGTGGCGACGCTGGGACCGGCGTCCAATGACTATGACACCATCCGTGCGCTGCATGAGGCCGGGGCCGATGTATTCCGGCTGAACATGAGCCATGGCAGCCACGATGAGATTCGCGAGAGGCACCGTATAATCCGGCAGATCGAAAAGGATCTGGAAAGCCCGATCGCGATTCTGGCTGATCTGCAGGGGCCAAAGCTGCGCGTTGGCGTGTTTGCAAATGATGCGGAAGAACTGGAGGAGGGCGCCGCATTCCGTCTGGATCTTGATCCGGCAGCCGGGGATATCACCCGGGTCTGCCTGCCACATCCCGAAATTTTTGCCGCATTGGAGCCAGGTGCGCGCCTACTGGTCAATGACGGAAAGATTCGTCTGATCGTGCAGGATTGCGGTCAGGATTTTGCACATTGCACGGTCGAAGTCGGTGGCACGATTTCGAACCGCAAGGGTGTGAACGTGCCTGACGTGGTGCTGCCATTGGCAGCGCTGTCGGCCAAGGATCGCGACGATCTGGAATTTGTCTGCCAACTGGGTGTGGACTGGTTGGCGCTGAGCTTCGTTCAGCGTGCCAAGGATGTGTTCGAGGCGCGCGCACTGGCGGATGGCCGAGCATCGATCTTGTCCAAGATCGAAAAACCTGCTGCGGTCGAAGCTTTTGACGATATCCTTGACGCCTCAGACGGGATCATGGTTGCGCGGGGTGATCTGGGCGTCGAACTGCCTGTTTCGGCAGTCCCCCCGATCCAAAAACGTCTGGTGCGTAAATGCCGTACAGCCGCGAAGCCTGTGATTGTCGCAACCCAGATGCTGGAAAGCATGATCGAAAGCCCAATGCCCACACGGGCCGAGGTTTCGGACGTGGCCACCGCGATCTACGAGGGTACCGATGCAATCATGCTGAGTGCTGAATCGGCTGCTGGTTCTTATCCCATCGAGGCGGTTCAGACGATGAACAAGGTTGCCATCGAAGTTGAAGCTGACCCAACCTACACTCAGATTATTGCCGCGTCGCGTACCGCCAAGGGTACGACCATCGCTGATGGTATCGTGGCTGCGGCACGCGAGATTGCCGAAAAGACTGACATCAAAGCCATCTGCTGCTTCACTCAAAGCGGGACCACCGCCTTGCTCACCGCCCGTGAGCGTCCCGGTGTGCCTATCATCGCAATGACCCCCGCCACTGGCACCGCCCGCAGGCTTTGCCTGAGCTGGGGTTGTCATTGCGTCTTAACCCCTGAACAAGAGCGGTTCAAAGGTGCGGTCGTCAGCGCCGCTCGCGCCGCCCGTTCGGGTGGTTTCGCCGCTGAGACTGATCAGATTGTGGTCACCGCCGGCGTCCCTTTCAATGTTCCTGGCACCACCAACATCTTACGTATCGCCCCTTGTGATGAACGGCTGATCTACAACACTGATCCGGGCTAAGCCCGGATCACCACTACTAATTTCAGTTTGATACCAGGCGTATGCCTAATATTTGGGCATATAATAATATTTATTTACAGTGTCTTAGAAGTTTGAGGGTTGTATCCAGCAATAATCTCTCTGTTTTTGCGTGTTTTTTCGGGATACTTGCCCTTAGGGCGGTCTACTCAAGCAAGTTCCAGGTTCCGGCTGCCCTGCCGGGGGCGAGGGCCCCGGCCAAAGCAACAATAACGGAGGAACGGCATGACAACGAAAATTGTCATAGGACTGGACGGGACAGAAACCGGAGAACGCGCGATCGCCTTTGCCAAAGACTTGGCCGGGCGTATCGGTTCATGCGAGCTTCTGGCGGTTTACGTCATCGAATGGTCTCCTTTCACATTCCAGACACCAGAAGAGAACGCCCTGCGGCACAAACGGCGCGAAGAAGAGGTTGCGTTAGCTACGTCACGGATCATCGAGCCAGCGGTCGAAGCGTTGAAGGCTGCAGGATTCGAGGCGCGCGGCATCGTCCGTCACGGAGATGTGGCGGAAACGCTGAATGCAATCACGGTTGAAAACGGTGGCTCCCAGATCGTTGTGGGTCGGGCCTCGGCAGATGGGTTTAAAAAACGCCTGTTTGGCAGTTCGACCCAGAACCTTGTCATGCACGCCGATGTTCCGGTTACGGTCGTGAACTGAGGGGAGAGATTATGATGAATATTCAGAACAAACTGAGTCTGGCAGCACTTGCCGCTCTGGTTGCGAGCCCCGCTGCCGCACAGGAGGCGGTCGGGTTGGACGATAAAATCAACCAGGCCTTTGCTGATTTCACCGGGCCTTTCGTCAGCTTTATTTTTGCCCCGTTTCCGGGCACCGGGTTCCCTTGGATCGTGGGTTGGCTGGTGATCGCCGCGACCGTCTTCACGCTTTATTTTGCCTTTGTACAATTGCGTTTCTTCGGTCATGCGATCAGCCTTGTGAAAGGTGACTATTCTGATCCCAATGATGCGGGTGAAGTTAGCCACTTTCAGGCGCTGGCAACGGCGCTGTCCGGTACAGTTGGCCTCGGTAATATTGCTGGTGTTGCGGTCGCCGTCGGTATCGGCGGGCCAGGTGCAACTTTTTGGATGATTGTCGCGGGCCTGTTGGGCATGGCCTCGAAATTCACCGAATGTACGCTGGGTGTAAAGTACCGCAACGAATATGATGACGGCACCGTTTCTGGTGGTCCAATGTATTATATGTCGAAAGGGTTCAACGAACTGGGCCTGCCGGGCGGTAAAATTCTGGCCGTTCTGTTCTCGATCTTCTGCATCCTTGGCGCGCTTGGTGGGGGCAATATGTTCCAGGCCAATCAAGCGCATCAGCAGATCGCAGGCATCGTCGGAGATTACCCGGGCTGGATCACTGGCCTGGTCTTTGCAGGCATCGTCTTTGCAGTGATCGTGGGCGGCCTGAAATCCATCGCGCGCGTGACTGAGAAAGTCGTTCCTTTCATGGGCGTGATGTATGTGGCCGCGGCGCTGGTGATCATCCTGATGAACGCGGATCAGATCGGTTGGGCCTTTGGCCAGATCTTCGCAGGAGCCTTCACCGGTCTTGGTGTTGCTGGCGGTATGGTCGGCGCATTGATCCAGGGTTTCCGGCGTGCGGCGTTCTCGAACGAAGCGGGCGTTGGTTCAGCGGCGATTGCCCACTCGGCGGTTCGCACCAAAGAACCGATCACCGAAGGGTTCGTGTCGCTGCTGGAGCCGTTCATTGATACGGTTGTGATCTGTACCATGACCGCGTTGGTGATCATCATCACGCAGCAGCTGATCGTCGATCCGGAGACCGGAAACTATATGCTGAACGAAGCCGGTAATGCCATCGCAACGGTTGACGGAAACTCGGGCGTCAGCCTGACTTCAGCCGCCTTTGGCAGCGCGTTCAGTTGGTTCCCTTACGTTTTGGCAATCGCAGTAGTTCTGTTTGCCTTCTCGACCATGATCAGCTGGTCCTACTACGGCCTCAAGGCCTGGACCTACCTGTTCGGTGAGGGTCACACCAAGGAACTGGTGTTCAAGGTCATCTTCTGCATCTTCGTAGTCATCGGTGCAGCGGCTAACCTTGGCCCCGTTATCGACTTCTCGGATGCGGCGATCTTTGCCATGGCGGTTGTGAACGTCTTCGCGCTCTACTTCCTGATGAAAGTGGTACGTCAGGAACTGGCATCTTATGCAGAGCGTTTGAAGAGCGGTGAAATCCGCAAATTCGAACATTAATCCAAACCTCCGGGGCGGCGCGCGTCGCCCCGGTGCCTAGCCAGCCTGCAAAAAGCGCAGATTCTGGCCCAAACCCCCTTGCCAGTATGACCGAACTTGCGTAAACGGCGCTTCTGATCGCGTGACCGGCCGAGATGGCATGCCGAGTCGCGTCTGAAACCGAACCCCGAAAGGAGACGGAAATGCCTAAGATGAAGACAAAGTCGAGCGCCAAAAAGCGCTTTAAGGTGACTGCGACCGGTAAGGTCCTTGCTGGCCAGGCCGGCAAACGGCACGGCATGATCAAGCGGACCAAGAAATTCATCCGCGACGCCCGTGGCAACACCACCCTGTCCGCCCCCGACGCCAAGATCGTCAAGGGCTACATGCCCTACGACCGCTAAGAGGAGATTAAGAGATGTCCCGCGTTAAAGGTGGAACCGTAACTCACGCCCGTCACAAGAAGGTCATCAAGGCTGCCAAAGGTTACTATGGCCGCCGCAAGAGCACCTTCAAGGTTGCCCGTCAGGCCGTAGACAAGGCCAACCAGTACGCAACCCGCGACCGCAAGAACCGCAAGCGCAACTTCCGCGCGCTGTGGATCCAGCGTATCAACGCCGCTGTCCGTTCGCATGACGAGGCACTGACATATTCCCGCTTCATTAACGGCCTGAACCTGGCCGGTATCGAAGTGGACCGCAAAGTTCTGGCCGACCTGGCTGTGCACGAACCGGAAGCGTTCGGCGCGATCGTCGCCAAAGCACAGGCCGCGCTGGCTGCCTGAACCTCTTTCGAGAGACAGTGAATGAAAGGCCGTCCCAGTTGGGACGGTCTTTTCTTGTTTTCAGAATGGGTGTCAAGTTCGTTAGCATGCGAGGTTTAGCTTTCCAGGGCGACGATATAGATACCCCAAATGGCTGATCGCTGACCCCGCCTACAATGGCAACGGCGGTAGGATGCGATACCTTCGTTAGGTTCCAATTAGGCGCTGTGACTACTTGACTGCTTCGCTCCCAAAATCAGATGAGATGCGAAAATGTGCAGTGAAGAAAAGAACGACCTGGCCGTAATCGATTTGTATATGACCGGCTTCAATTGAGGCGATAAGGCACTTCTGATGATGGCATTCCATCCGTGATTTGTGCAGTCAGGGCTGATAGAAGGCGAACTTCAATGGAACAGCGCTGAGAAGTTCGCGGGTTTCTGAGTAGAAGCTGCTTCGCATCCCAAGGGTTCAGCCCCGACAGGCAAATCAAATCATCGAATGTTTCCGGCGCAACTGCGGGCGCGGTTGTCCACGATCAATTGGGACAACAAAGGTTTACAACACACTCACTCTGCTGAATGACCGGGTACGCTGGCAGATCGTCTTCGGGGCGTTTCAATGGCTCGCATAGCGGATAAGAAGGCGTTGTAAGGGCTCTCTGCCAAACTTGGAACGTTCACAGCACCGAAGTATAACCAGACCTTGATTTAGAAATGGCGATGCTGCGTTGTAGCAGGTTGGAATGGCATAAATTGCTATCGAATCGTTCTCGGTCGATCAATATCGAGCAACGCGGACGCCAGCGTTAAAGCCGCTGACAGCGATACCTCAAAACCAGACTTATTGAAAATCAGCAGCACTTTAGCGCAGAATCTGTGACTAACTTGCTAGCAGTAACCGCAAGTGTAACCCCCCCCAGCCCGCATTGGACATACACTACGGCCAGTTAATTCCCCTGATTACGAGCTTCCAGCCGTTCAAGGTTTACAACCGTCGAAAGCATAAGACGATCATGGCTCCAATCCTGAGTTTGACGAACCGAGGCCGAACCAATTGCAAGCACAACAACAAGGGAAAGCGCCGACCCAACGAAAATAGCCGACAATTGGGTCGTCGTCACTGGTGCATCGGTCAGGGCGATCACACGCTGTCGCAGAACATGCTTTGCTTTCGGCCCGTTAACCAAGGCCACATGAAGAATGCGAGGGCTTTTTAGCTTAACCGATCGTGTGCAGTAGTCCAGTAAACAGGCGGTATAGTCGGTCGCGTCAATCCCTTTACGCGAGACGACAGACTGATCGCAGGCCAATTCGCGAAGCCGGTCAAACTGATGCTTCATAGCCAGATAGGCCGGGTTCCAGAACAGCAACGGGCGTAAAAGCTCGAAACCCAGTTCCCATTCCACGTCCAATGCGCGGATGTGCTGAAACTCGTGCGCCAGAGCAAAGCGCAGATCGCGTGGCGAGTTCAGTAGATGGCTGGGCAAAACAACGTGGCGGCGACGAAGGCCGCGTACTGCAAAGGGTACGGTCACGCGATCCGAAAGACGAATGTCCACTTTGGCCGATTGTCGCCATAGAAAGCTGGAGCTTACAGCGTTGCGAATTGCAAGCGCGTTGAGGGCAACCCGAATTGCCAGAACAGCCGCCACCAAAACCAGTGTAATCAACGCACAAGTCACAAAAACAGAGCCGCCTGACATGACATGATCAACCCAGCGTTCGCGCGTGTTAAGAAGGGTTTCGAACTGCGCAGCCGGCATTGCGATTTCGCCGCGCAAATAGGCTGCCACTGCGATATCCCCCAGCGCAACAACCCGTCCGGGCCATACCTGAGCAACAAAACCCGAAACACCCATCGCCAGAACCGGGCTGAGCATAACGCCGATGCAGAGTATCTTGAGCGAACGAAGCTGAGCAACAAAGCCGTACCGCATGGGCGTCAGCGCAAGGCCTCCGCGCACGGCCAGCCAGATCAGCGCCGACAATCCAAGCACTATGTTGAACTCGAGAAACGCATCGAGAACCGGTTTAACCGCTGTCATTTTGCAGTCTCCTCTCTACCAGTGCTCGAATCTCCTCTAGATCATCTTCTGTCAGCCCCTCATCATCGACCAGCCTTGCCACCAGAGTTGCGGGCGTGTCGTCAAACAGGGT
Organism: Ruegeria sp. D7; assembly: GCF_056534355.1. NCBI lineage: Bacteria > Pseudomonadati > Pseudomonadota > Alphaproteobacteria > Rhodobacterales > Roseobacteraceae > Ruegeria > Ruegeria sp. D7. The sequence continues at coordinate 10,275 of NZ_JBQFPG010000020.1, read as the reverse complement.
CCGGGACAAATTCTGCAACGACCGCGACTGATACCTGTCTTTCTCCAGAAGGGGTCTGTAGATCAGCGACTTGCCGTTCTTCTCGCTTTCGACAAAGCCCTTTTCATCAAGAATACGCAAAATTGTGGCTCCGGAAGTGTAGGCCAGATTGCGATCAGGTGGCAGGCGATCAAGGACTTCACGGACCGAGCCCTGACCAAGCGCCCAGAGTTCGTTCATGAACTCAAGTTCCACGTCGGTCAGAAGATTTGTTGTCTTTTTCTTTCGCATCGATCTCGGTGTCGCCATTATTTAGTATGCCTGACAGACAAGCATCCTTTCGCTGTTTCTCAAAGCTTAAACTTTCCAGAAGACGAAGACGCCCCAACCGATGGACAGGAAAAGAGGCGTCCATACAGGTTGGCCTACCAGCCCAAGCCAGGCAAGGAAGATATAGGTCGAGCCGAGCAGTGTTATGAACAACCGATCGCCTAACGTGGTTGTCAGACCAAGTACACCGCGACGTTCAAGGCCGTCGCGGAACTTGAACCCTTCCAATAGTCCAATTAATGCGATGGCCGCGAAGATACCCACGAATACCGCCAACGTCGCCGGGGTCCAGGCCATCCAGAAATCAGGCCAAAGAGGGGCGGTCCACGAGAATCCCTTTTCCTCTTGCTGGCCAACATTGCCCCATCCGGCTTGCTGGGCGAATGCCATCGAAGGCAGGAAGGGGAGGGTGAGAAGAAGTCTACGCATATCGAACCTCACACACGGCCCATCGCGAAACCGCGCGCGATGTAGTTGCGGACAAACCAGATGACAATGGCACCAGGGATAATGGTCAGTGTTCCCGCGGCTGCCAGCAGACCCAACTCATACCCCGCGCTGGAGGCGGTGCGGGTCATCACGGCGGCGATGGGCTTGGCCTCGACCGCGGTGAGGGTCTTGGCCAGCAGCATCTCGACCCATGAAAACATGAAGCAGAAGAAGGCCGCGACGCCGACACCCGCTTTGATGTTGGGCAGGAAGATCGTCACGAAGAAGCGTGGGAAAGAATAGCCGTCGACATAGGCTGTCTCATCCAATTCTTTCGGGATGCCGCGCATGAAGCCTTCGAGAATCCAGACCGCCAGCGGCACGTTGAACAGCGTGTGCGCGAGCGCCACGGCCAGATAAGTGTCGAACAGGTGGATTGACGAATAGAGCTGGAAGAAGGGCAGCGCGAACACCGCCGCTGGCGCCATCCGGTTGGTCAGCAGCCAGAAGAATAACTGCTTGTCGCCCAGAAACCGATAGCGCGAGAACGCATAGGCCGCTGGCAGCGCTACACAGACCGACAGCACCGTGTTGATCGTCACGTAGATTATCGAGTTGATATAGCCCCAATACCACGTCGGATCGGTGAATATGGTGACGTAGTTCTCCAGCGTGAAGGTCTGGGGGAACAGGGAAAAGCCCGACAGGATCTCGTTCGTGGTCTTGAAGGACATCGCCACCAGCCAATAGATCGGCAGCATCAGGAACGCGATATAGAGGATCGGGATAAGGGACCGCTTCTTCATTGCGCGTCATCCTTTGTCATCAGAGTGTAGAAGACCCAGCTGACCAGCAGGGTGATGGCGAAGTAGATCAGGCTCATCGCGGCCGCAGGGCCAAGGTCGAACTGTCCCAGCGCGATCTTCACAAGGTCGATCGACAGTAAAGTGGTTGAGTTGCCGGGGCCACCGCCGGTCAGAACGAAAGGCTCGGTATAGATGTTGAAACTGTCCATAAAGCGCAGCAGAACGGCGATGGTCAGGACGGTTTTCATCTTGGGCAGTTGGATATAGCGGAATACTGACCAGGGGCTCGCGCCGTCGATCTTAGCGGCCTGATAATAGGCATCCGGGATCGACACGAGGCCCGCATAACACAGCAGCACAACCAGCGACGTCCAGTGCCAGACATCCATGACGATCACGGTGATCCAGGCCGACAGTGGCTGTTGTGTCATGTCATAGTTGATGCCCAGGACGTCATTCAGGAAGTAGCCCAGCAGGCCGATCTTGGGCAGAGTAAAGATATTCCACATCGAGCCGACCACATTCCACGGGATCAGCATCGGCAGGGCCATCAGGACCAGACAGACCGGCACCCAGAACCCTTTGCGCGGCATGGAAAGCGCCACGATGATACCAAGCGGCACCTCGATCAGCAGGATCAGAAAGGTGAACAGGAACTGCCGTCCCAGAGCTGCCTGAAACCGGTCGGAACGCAGGATCTGTTCGAACCAGCCCAGTCCTTCCCAGAAGAACTGGTTGTTACCGAAGGTCTCCTGCACCGAATAGTTGACCACCGTCATCATCGGCACCAGCGCATTAAACGCGACCAGCGCCAGCACCGGCAGGACAAAGAACCATGCTTTTTGGTTTTCCGTTCTCATTGCGTCCGCTCCTCGGTTGCGATCCAGCCGTCGCGGTAGACGCGAGATTGTTCGGGTTTGAATTGCAGGTACACATGTGAGCCAGGGTTGGGCGCATTGTGTTCTGCTACGGCTTTCACCGGCGTATCACCGACCATGGCACTGACCACATAGTGTCGCCCGATATCTGCGACCTTGGTGACATGGGCAGGGATGCCGGTTTCGCCAAAGCTTATATATTCAGGCCGGATACCCAGATCGGTGCGGCCTCCGTCACCGTGGGTCTGGCCTTCCAGCATCACTTCATGGCCTTCGAATAGGGCCCGATCGCCCTTTGCTTCGCACGGCAGCACATTCATGCCGGGTGAGCCGATGAAATGGCCGACAAATGTGTGCTGAGGGCGTTCGAACAGTTCCACAGGGGTGCCGATCTGCACGACTTCGCCTTCCTGCATCACGACTACTTCGTCCGCGAAGGTCAGCGCCTCGGTCTGGTCGTGCGTGACGTAGATCATCGTGGCTTTGACGCGCTGGTGCAGCTCTTTCAGCTTGGACCGCAGTTTCCATTTCAGATGTGGGTCGATAACAGTCAGCGGCTCATCGAACATCACCGCGTTCACGTCGTCGCGCACCAACCCACGACCCATCGAGATTTTCTGTTTGTTGTCCGGGCTCAGACCTGAGGCCCGGGTATTCAACATATCCGTAACGTCCAGCATTTCTGCAATCTCATCGACGCGACGTTTGATCGTTGCCGGGTCAACCCCCCGGTTTTTCAACGGGAAGGCCAGATTTTCGCCCACAGTCATCGTGTCGTAGATCACCGGGAACTGGAACACCTGCGCAATGTTGCGTTGATCTGGGGGCAAGGCAGTAACGTTCTGACCATCGAACAGAATCTGTCCCTCGGAAGGCGTCAGCAACCCCGAGATGATGTTCAGCAGCGTTGACTTGCCGCATCCTGATGGCCCCAGCAGCGCATAGGCGCCGCCATCGCGCCAGGTGACGTCGATTTCCTTCAGGGCGTAATCCTGTGGCCCCTTGGGATTGGGGAAATAGCTGTGTCGCAGGTTTGCAAGCTTGATTTGTGCCATGTCAGGCTATCCTTTTGCCGTCTTGGCCGAAATACCGGCAATGGGCCGGGTTCATGTAGAAGCTGTGGTCTTCGCCCACCTGATAGGGATGGACACCCGAGGCCAGGGACACCCACGCCTCATCCCCATGCTGGAAGTGCGCGCTGGAATCCGAGCCCGAAAGCTCGGTCACGATGACACGCCCGGTCAGCTCCACGTCGGCGTCGGAAGAGCGGAACGGGGTCACCCGGTGCGGACGCACGGCGACCAAGTAGTCACCATCGGCTATATCGGTGACTTTCCAGCCACCACCGCCGACCAATTGCGCCTGCGCATCAGACACAGTGATGCGCGCCACGTTGATGGGCGGGTCAGAGAACACACGAGCTGCAGAGATGTTCTCGGGGTTGCGATAGATATCTGAGGTGGGGCCAAATTGGGTGACGCGCCCGTCCTCCATCAAAGCGGTGTAGCCGCCAAGCATCAACGCCTCTTCCGGTTCCGAGGTGGCATAGACGACCACGGCCCCGCGCCCGGCGAACAGGTCGGGCAGTTGTTCACGCAGTTCTTCACGCAGCTTGTAATCGAGGTTGGCCAGTGGTTCGTCAAGAAACACCGCGCGGCTTTCCTTTGCAATCGCGCGGGCCAGTGCTGTACGCTGCTGTTGGCCGCCTGACAACTCATGCGGACGGCGCTGTAGCATTGGGCGCAACTGCAGCAAGTCGGCGGCCTCTTCGACACGGCCTTCGATTTCGGATTTTGCCATCCCCGCCACGCGTAAGGGCGAGGCGATGTTGTCGAAAACGGTCATATGCGGGTAGTTCACGAAGAACTGGTGTACCAAACTGATCTGCCGCTTTTGCGTGTTCAGCTTGGTGACGTCCTGCCCGTCCATCAGAACTTTGCCTGAGGCGATCGGGTCCAGCCCGGCCATCATCTTGATCAGCGAGGTTTTGCCCGACCCCGTCGCGCCCAGCAACACGTTGAAATGGCCAGTCTTGAGCGCCAGGTTCGTAGGCTTGATATGGATGACATTGCCAACCCGTTTGGTGGCGTCTTTAAGTTCGATCATGTCCGTGGGTTCCGGTCCTTCAGTGCGTCGCACTGGCCTTGGGGTGGGGATGCCGCACACGGCACCCCCGGTTTCGCTTGCTTACTGAGACTGCCAGCGCTGAACCAGTTCGTCATAGTTGACGGTCTGGCCCTGCGGCTTTTCGTTCTCAAGCTTGGCCTTGGGCGAGCCCGGCTTTTCCAACCAGAATGCGGCATCCTGCGGCTCGTTCAGACGCGGACCACAGCCACCGTAGACACCGGCGCTTTCGTCAGCGGCCTGCATTCGGGCCATAGTGATGTCCATCTCTTCTGCCAGACGGTCCATCGCCTCTTGCGGGGTGAAGGCGCCCGAGTTCACGTCACCGATCTGCTGCCACCAGATCTGGGCCAGCTTCGGATAGTCCGGCACGTTGATGCCGGTCGGTGACCATGCCACACGGTCGGGTGAGCGGTAGAACTCGACCAGACCACCCAGCTTGGGTGCGCGCTCGGTGAACGACTCGTGGTTGACCGAGCTGTCGCGGATGAAGGTTAGGCCCACATGGGATTTCTTCACGTCGACAGTCTTGGACGTCACGAATTGGGCATAGAGCCAAGCCGCCTGAGCACGATCCGCAGGCGTCGACTTCAGGAAGGTCCACGACCCCACGTCCTGATAACCAACCTTCTGGCCTTCTTCCCAATAGGGGCCGTGCGGACTGGGCGCCATCCGCCACAGCGGCGTGCCTTCGTCATCCACGGTGTTGTTGCCCTCGGACTTCGGCTTCACCATGTCCGCGGTGAAGGCGGTGTACCAGAAGATCTGCTGAGCCACGTTGCCTTGGCTAAGCGCTGGCAACGACTGGTAGAAGTCGTAAGACGCCGCACCTGGAGGCGCATACGCTCGTAGCCATTCATCCCACTTGCGGATCGCATAGACCGCAGCGGGACCGTTTGCGGCACCGCCGCGTGAAACGGACGCACCGACCGGGTTACAGGTGCCCGCTTCCATGCGGATGCCCCATTCGTCGACGGGAACGCCGTTCGGTTCACCCACGTCACCGGCGCCGGCCATCGACAGCCAGGCGTCAGTCATGCGCCAGCCGAGGTCAGGCGCGCGCTTACCATAATCCATGTGGCCATAGATCGTGGTGCCATCGACTTCTTTCACGTCATTGGTGAAGAACTCGGCGATGTCTTCGTAGGCTGACCAGTTGACCGGAACGCCTAGATCATAGCCGTATTTCTCTTTGAACGCGGCCTTGTTGGCTTCGTCATCGAACCAGTCCTTGCGGAACCAATATAGGTTCGCAAACTGCTGGTCGGGCAATTGATACAGCTTGCCATCAGGGCCGGTGGTGAACTGAATGCCCATGAAGTCATCCAGATCCAGCGTTGGCGAGGTTGTCGCCGCCCAATCACCTTCCATCATATCGGTCAGCGGATAGGCCAACTGCAGGCGCGAATGTGTCCCGATCAGGTCGCTGTCGTTGACATAGCCATCATACAGATTCCGTCCGGTTTGTAGCTGAGTCTGTACGGCCTGAACCACTTCGCCTTCGCCGAGAATCTGGTGATTGACCTTGATCCCGGTTATTTCCTCGAACGCCTTGGTCAGAACCTCGGATTCATAGGAATGCGTCGGGATACCCTCGGACAGGACATTGATTTCCATGCCCGAGTACGGTTGTGCAGCTTCGATGAACCACTTCATTTCGGACAACTGTTCATCCTTCGACAAGGTCGATGGCTGGAATTCGTCGTCGATCCAACGTTGTGCTGCGGCTTCGTCGGCCCAAGCAGGACCATGCCCCGCAATGACGGCCGCTGCCGCCACGGCGGAAAGTAGATGTCTCCGCATCTGTCTCCTCCCAAAGATTATGTGATCCGGTGCAGACCGGATGGCAAACAGCATCGATGATATTCAGCGCTGCTGTCAAACTAAAATTTTAGTAATAAGAGATATCAAATTTAAGCACTTGATAAATAAAAATAATATCTGCTTGCGGCGTGTTGGAAGTAGAAGATACGTTCAAACAAATGGTGTCCGTAGGTGCTGAAAGCATCGCGAAACACCCAATTCTGAAGTGGGCTTAGCGCTTGCTGTTCCAATGCAAATTGGGTGGAACCCAACGCTGAACCAACCATAGCAGCGCTATACCGGATGCACCGGAAAGGCGTGGAAATGAAACTACATCTTGGCGATGAGCCGCCCCAGATTGATCAAATACCTGTTCACAGTGTCATCAAAGTGCGTCAGTGGCTGGTGATGATCGTCGATGGCCAACGTTTTCTGAGATTGTAGAAAAAGAAGGCACCTCCAAACGCCGGGTGCAGGATGTGGTCGATCTGGCCATGCTGGCGCCTGATGCTCTGGATGCCATCGCTTCAGGCGAACAAACTGATGGTCTGACAATGGACTACCAGATCAAGTCGGGATTCCCAGTGATCTGGTCAGATCAACACAAGCGCTTCTCTGCCCTCTGATCTGCCGCCTCTCCGAAACCCACCAAACTCGTACCGTCGGAGTCGCGACCTGGGACTGTGGTCGGAAATCGACCACTGTTGCGCACACGCTCGGGTCTCAGTTGAAATTGCTGGATCTTAAGTCGCTGAAAACACGCTATAATCGGCGTGCAACTTCTCGGTATGTGATTTCCGGGAAAATCATGGCTGGGGTGGTAGGATTCGAACCTACGATACACGGTACCAAAAACCGCTGCCTTACCACTTGGCTACACCCCAACGGTGAGCGGCTATCTACGACTGTTGCTTTCAGGGTTCAAGGGCTTTTTTGGACAATTTTGATGTGGATATGCAATTTAGTTTGATCGCGGTTGGATCGTCGGGATTGTCGAATATGGGTCAGGCGATTGTTTGAGGCGAAGCTAGATCTCTAAAACGAAAATCCAACTGGCAATCCTTGGTTCTGCGGTCTCGAGATACAATCCGCGATGCGCCACAACGCTCGTTCCTGCGACTGCGTTTCAATAGCGCAAGAATTGGATTAAATTATTGATTAATAGCGATAAAAATTACCTTTATCAGTTGAATGTCTTTGGCTTCGGACCTAGCTAGATAAGGTCCGCTAACCACCACAAAAAAGGAGCGAGCAATGAAATTGAACCCGCAAGTTGCAGAAGCATTGAATAAGCAGATCAACAATGAGCTCCACGCTTCGTACACCTACTTGGCGATGTCGGCTTATTTTGAGGCGCAGGATCTGCCAGGATTCGCCAGTTGGTTTCGGGGGCATTCTGCCGAAGAGGAAACCCATGCAATGCGTATATTCGACTTTATCGCCAAGAGGGGTGGGAGGGTAAATCTTGACGGCATCGCAAAACCGCAAACGGACTATGAATCACCCGTTGATGTACTGGAGCAGGCGCTGGCGCAGGAGCAAACCGTGACGGGCCAGATCAACGCGTTGTTTGAGCTGGCGCATGAGGTCAAAGAATACAGCACACAGAATATGCTGAACTGGTTCCTGGCCGAACAGATAGAGGAAGAAGACCTGTTCACATCGATCCTGGATAAGGCCAAGGCGGCCAGCGGGGACCGATGGAACCTGCTTTTGTTGGATCAGGAACTGGCCAAACGCGGCAGCGCTGCAGGCGCGGAGTAGCTCAGTCGGCGCTGTCGCGCACGCGTGTCATTCCCGAATCTCGGTGGGGTCGACCCCCCAAAGATTGCTTTTTAGGGTCCAGCCGCGATAGCCGCCTGCCGATATGCGGCACCAATCGGGTGAACATTTTTCAAGCCGGGCGACGACGCCGTCTTCAAGTTGCGCGTTCACCTGCGATTTGGGATCAGGCATCGCGTAAACCGGCAGCAAGTCGGCTTCGATAAGGACTGTCCGCACACCTGAAAGCAGCGCGTAATGCACCCAACCCCCGGCACCGTCTCGATCCTGAACCTTGCGCCAGTTTCCATATTCGGCCGTGATCTGCAGCGGCATGCCACGGCGTTTGAACACCCAATCGATTCGGTGAGTCAGCGAAGGGCCGCGACGGACATTACCCTCGGCGGCTTTCATCGAGACATATCGTGGAAGCGGTAGATTCGTCACTGGACCGCGTTTTTCCTGCGCGGACACGGCCACTGCGCCGAGCACGAGCAGGAAAACCGATATCAACACCACAAAATGGCGGTTCACTGAAAAACTAGCACTCACTGCCTGTCTGCTCTTATGCCTGTGGATCGTATGCAAAAAAGGTTGAGACGATGCCCAAGGGGTTCTTGTGCCCCGTGTAATCCTGCGCCACGATGCCATGGCGCGCGGCAGTTTGCAAAGCGGTAGGAGGGTCAAGGTGCCAAGAGAACGTCTGAGTGTTGTCGTTACGCGACGGTTGCCCGAAGCGGTGGAAACACGGCTAAGCGAGCTTTTCGATGTAAAACTGCGTGACACCGACGATCCCATGACTCGCGAAGAGCTGGTGGCGGCAGTGAACACAGCAGATGTGTTGGTTCCGACGATAACCGATACAATTGATGGCGGTATCCTGGGGCAGGCTGGTGAGAAATTGCGACTGATCGCCAATTATGGTGCCGGTGTCGACAACATTGATGTGGCGACGGCGAGGCAGCGCGGGATCCTTGTCTCGAACACACCAGGAGTACTGACTGACGATACTGCAGATATGACTATGGCTCTGATCCTGGCGGTTACACGACGTATCCCCGAGGGGTTAGGTGTGATGCAAAAGGGCGATTGGGCCGGTTGGGCCCCGACGGCCTTGCTGGGTGGCCGGGTCGGTGGTCGCCGCTTGGGTGTTCTTGGGATGGGCCGGATAGGGCAGGCCGTTGCGCGACGTGCCAGCGCGTTTGGAATGCAGGTCCACTATCACAACCGCCGCCGGTTGCGCCCCGAGATTGAACAGGAACTTGAGGCGACCTATTGGGATAGTCTTGATCAGATGGTGGCGCGGATGGACGTCATCTCGATCAACTGCCCGTCGACCCCTTCGACCTTTCATTTGATGAATGCGCGGCGTTTGAAATTGATGAAACCCACGGCGGTGATCGTGAATACATCACGCGGTGAAGTCGTTGATGAGAACGCCCTGACACGCATGATCCGCGCCGGTGAGATCGCGGGCGCTGGTCTGGATGTTTATGAACAGGGCACGGATGTGAACCCACGCCTCCGGCAATTGCCGAATGTGGTGCTGCTGCCCCATATGGGCTCGGCGACGCTTGAGGGTCGGATCGAGATGGGTGAGAAAGTCATTATCAACATCAAGACCTTCGAAGACGGTCATCGCCCGCCAGATCAGGTTGTGCCTGCAATGCTTTAGGCTGTGGCCTGAGAAAAGGGGAACGCAATGGTGCAGGCAACTGCTTTGCCGCGAAACGAGGCCGGGATCGACACGGCGCTGGGAATTTTGAAGCAGAGGTTCGCAGACCGGCTGCAATCTGGTGCTGCGATCTGCGAGCAGCACGGGCACACAACAACGTGGATTGAAAACCAGAGACCGGATGCGGTGGTTTTCCCGCATTCAACCGAAGAAGTGGCCGATATCGTCAGAACCTGTGCCGAGCACAAGGTGCCAGTCATCCCATTCGGAACAGGCACCTCGCTCGAAGGTCATGTGAACGCTCCTGCTGGTGGCATATCCGTCGATCTGAGTCAGATGAACAAGATATTGGCGGTCAATGTCGGTGATCTAGATTGCGTTGTCCAACCGGGTGTCACCCGAGCCGAATTGAACACCCATCTGCGGGATCAGGGGTTGTTCTTCCCGATTGATCCGGGCGCGAATGCGTCGCTGGGTGGAATGGCCGCGA
>NZ_JBQFPG010000019.1:0-69605 GCF_056534355.1 Ruegeria sp. D7 | reverse complement strand
TGCTCTTCCGATCTGCCAAAATACCATTTGGGGTCTCAACGGCGGTCACATGTACCGGAAGAAGCTTTCGTTGATGCAGGAGGGCTCCGAATATCGTGCCGAACAGGTAATACCGGATATCAATCAACGAGGCATCGGTGTCGGGCTGAATGACAATCTTTCTTCCTTCAGATATCAGGTACTTTCCAACGTCTTTCACAAAATACATGCATTCGGTTCTGTTGAACTCCAGGAAATCCTCTACTTTATGACCGCCTTCTAGGCTATTCGGGACAGAGCCTCTTGTGATGCGAACAACCTGATCTGATGGCGGCGTGTGAACATCCATCGCTTTGGGCACGGCGAGTTCCGGAAGTTCAAAATCAGACACGACAGGAAATCCGAATACGTGGTACAAGTAACGTGCTGTTTTGGTCATGAGTTGTGTTTAAACCAGTTCTGTTTTTGAGCACCAAATTCGATACAATGCAGAAAGGTAACCTGAGCAAAATAGCCCATAAACTCAGATGGCGCCGAGGCAGGCTGTATTGAAGCTGTCACCATGCCCGGAACACCTTTGCCGACTTCAAGGGGCAGTGTCTTCTTTGTCACGAGATATAGTAATCTCGGTACTTACCTTTGTAATAATTATACCCGTCATATGCGTATTTCGAGGCCCGTGCCTCGTTTACCATCGTCATTACAACACCAGCAATCGGGGCATCTACAGATCGCATTTCCTTTAAGCCCTCCAGCACAGCACCGCGTGGGGTTTTGTCCCATCGCACCGCATAAATAATCGTATCCACCAGCTTTGACAGAATCCGCGCGTCAGCTACGATCAAGGTCGGTGGCGCATCAAGGATCACCATATCATAGTTCGAACTTAGGACTTCGATAAGCTTCTCAAAGCGTTTAGAGGACAGAACATCAGCGGCATTGACTGTTCCAAGACGCTCGCCTTCTCGGACTGTGAGTACGTGGACGCCTGAGGTAGGTTCGGTGTAAATCGCTTCATTGATCGGGGTTGTCCCATCGACTACCGATAATAATCCGGGACGTTCATCGGTGTCTTGGAGCATATGTGCCAAAGCGGGCATGCGCAGGTCGCAATCAACTATAATTGACGTTTTTCCCATCTGGCGGCTGGTCATTGCCGTTAGCATTGCGCTTGAGGTCTTACCTTCTTGCGGGACGCTGGAGGTGAACATTAACACTTTTGGCGGTTTATCCACATTTGATAAGAGGATGCTGGTTCGAAGGTTTCGGACGGATTCCGCCAGCGAGGAATTGGGTTTGTTCCGTAAATTATCCAATAGGGCTTGGCGTTTCATCCGTGAGCCGATCGATGGCAATGTGCCGAGAACTGTTATTCCAGACATCTCCTCCAACTGTGCCGGCGAACGGAAGGTGTTGTTCAGGAAGTCAAGCAAGAAAACGATACCAACTCCGATCGCCCCGCCCAGAAACAGGGTTAGTAGCATCGTGCGGCGCTGCTGTTGCGATTGTGCAAAGAGGGGGACCTCTGCAGGGGACAAAATGCGGGCATCTGCGGTTTGCAAATCTTCCTGCACGTCGGCTTGCTGTAACCGGGCCAGAAAGTTTTCATAGAGAACCTGGCTGGCCTGCGCCTCTCGCTCTAGCTGGCGCAGCGCCACCTCATCCGCAGCCTGGCTGAAGGCTTTCTGCTCCAACTCCCGCACCTGCACCAAGAGGGCAGCTTCGCGCTCCTGTGCCGCGATCAGATCGTTTTTAGTGGCGGCCACAATTTTCGTAGCTTCCTCTAGGACTTGTTCGCGGATTTGTTCGCGTACATCTGCGAGTTGCCGTTTGGCGAGCTGTAAAGATGGGTTGTCCTGTGAGACAGATGCATTCAGCGTGAGAACCTGTGCAGCAAGCTCAGATTCCTGCTGCCTGATCTGCGAGATCATTGGTGACGCTCGAAATGTCGAAATCGTGTCCAAACCATCCGGGTCTGCCAATGCGGCTTCCAGCCGGTTATACTCCGCTAGAATGCGCGTGGTGTCACTTTGCGCCCCTACCAACGCGGCGTTGAGCGCAGCCAACTGCTGTTGGGTGATGTCAAGGCTCTGACCCTGTTCGGCAGCAAGGCCTGCACGAGCGGCTTCGACTTGGTTTTCTGCAGTTTCCACATTGGCCTGCAGTTCATCGACTCGGACGCTGAGCCAGCCTGTAGCAGCCTGTGTTGCTTCAAGCTTTGCCTCAAGCTGGTCGACAATATACTGATTTGCTATGGCATTGGCGATATCGGCGGCGGTGTTCCGGTTGGTCGAAACATAGGAAATGCCCAGAACATTGGAATTGCCCAAGGGAGCCAAGTCTAAGCCCCTCAAAACATTGCGTACAATCAACACACGCAGGCGTTCTTCTCGCGCGAGTTGACGTGCTTCGGGATCGGCGATCGGGGGCGGAGGAGGGGCGATCAGACCGAGATCCTTCATGATATCGGTAATCTCGGGGGGAAGCGAGATATAGCTTCTGGCACGGTCCAGCAAGCTGGGTATTGGCTCGCGCAATGTGGGGTTAAATTCGGGGTTCTGGTCCAGATTAAGGTCGTCCACAACGCGTTCGATCAGGTTGGTCGAGGACAGGATCATTATCTGATCTTCTAGCTTACCCCGATCGAAACCTTCTTCGTTCAGGATACTCTCGATGACGTTGCTTTGTTGGACGTCAAACATCACCGTTGCTGTAGCCCGGTATGTGGGCACGATCTGGGATATCGAGAGATAGCCAAGCACATAGGCAATCAGCAGGCAGATCGCTATGATCCACTTGCCATGCCAAAACTTTGAAACAAGCCCGCGAATATCAATCGTGTCGTCGATGTTGTTCAAGGGGTTTTTCCGTGGTTTGGCCGTGTTCACCGGGTTCGACAGGACCAATGGCTGAGCTGACTTATTCACTTTATACACACCTGAACTAGAACCAATTTACAACCGTAAAAAACTCCAAACCCGCGCCTTCATCAGCGCGCACCAAAATGCGCCGGAAAACGATTAAAAGCGGTTATCTGTACTATATTGGCCCGCTTATATGCATTTTCTACAGCCTATATCCACCTTAAGGTACCAGCTTTTTTCACTTGCCGAGGCTGACAAGCGTCTGAATATTGTATTCACATCACGTTGAAATAATGTGCAGACGTTGTCTAAAAGAAGGCGATGCCCAGGCTTTCCTGTTCGAATTTGGGTGTTAGAGGGTGCGGATTGTGAGAATTGAATTTATTGAGAGCGTTGTCCGTGTCTTCGCCATTGTCGTTTTTCTGGCATTGGTGTGGGTGTGTTTGGGTGGGGAAACATTGCTTGTGGCCCCTACTCCGATTTCAAGCTTCCTTGTGCATTTGGTGGCCTTCTTCTTCCTCGGTTCGGCCTGCCATTTAGGCTGGGTGGAAGCCGCCGCCCGCGTGGCTGTATTGATGGTCATCCTTGCAGTGGCACTTGAGGTCGTCCAGATTGCCTTGCCCGGGCGGACTTTTTCCGTGCTAGATCTTGCCGGAAATTTGATCGGCGCGGGATTGGCCTGGGTCTTTTTCAGGGTTTTGCTGAATTTCAAACGGACTATTCGACTGTAGACGTGGCCATTTGGTCTGTGGATGTCTGTAACGGAGTGGCGGGTTTTTGTGTGGCTCTGCCTGTCCGCGGATTCCGTGTCGAAAAACTCTGGGCCCACCCCATTGCAAGGATGACTGCAAACAATGCTGCAACGGCGGGGATCTGCAAGCTGAAATCAAAGAGAGAATGAGTGGCTGCCGTTGCAATGACGGCGAGCGCAAAGCAGGGAAACACTCGGTTTCGGTGGCGGTTTACGGTTCCGCGGTGAATGCGCAGGGCGATGATCAGAAGCGCCAGATAAAAGGCAATCGCGGCGGGAATGCCAAACTCGAACATGTTCTCGAGGTATGAGTTGTGGGCTCTGACCCATTCGCCAATGGCCGCTTCCGCGGGTACATATTGGCGAAAAACATCATGAAACGACCCTAACCCATGACCCAAAGCCGGGCGATCCATGATTGCCCTGACGACTTCAGGATAAATCAGAAAGCGAGCGTTTCCTGCCTCTGTCGTTAGGATTCTGTCAATCATGCCTGTCGCGCTTGTAAGAATGACAAACCCAACCACGGCCGCCACAACCAGTAAGAGCCACGGGTTCCACCGCCGTCCTCCACCTTTCCATGACACCAAAAACACGCACAGCCCCACAAGTCCTGCAAGCCCTCCTGCGCGGGACTGTGTCAGAGTCAACGCTCCTAGACACAAAAGGGCGCCAAGGGCATAGATCCATGCACCGCTAAAGAACCCCTCCAGCATATCACGCAGAAAGCTTTGCCAACTATCGTTGTTGACCGGCGCACGGCTGACGAAGTGCAGATAGGCTGCAATATTTGCCAGAAATCCAAAAACCGCATAGGTGGCATAGTTATTGCGGTTGACAAAAGTTGAGGTCACAACCAGCACCTGCTCGCCGTCGCCCAAAACAGGATTATACCCGGTTGCCATTGTATAAAGGCCGTAGATCGCTAATGCGGTTGAAGTGATGGCAATAATCCTGAGCATCATTTCCACGCGAGCCGTGGCCACAGAGGCACGGAATGCGATCCAGAAGATCATCGTGTAACACAAATAACGCATGATAATCTGCCGCCCCTGTCCGGGATCAGCCGAGATGTAGCCGGGTATATCGCCCAAGGCAGTCCAGACTGGATGTGTATGGGGGGCCGGAAGCCCGGGAAGAAGCTGGATACAGCCCCAAAGAACCGCGCCCAGGAACAGAGCGGCAGGCAACCACAGCCCCCTAACTTGTTTGGGCAGGCGCTGGGTGCTGTCAACAAGCACCTGCATTGCGAAAATCACCAGGATGGCAAGGGACAACAGCGACCATGATACCGGCCGGTTCGCTCCTAGGGGCACAGCTGCAAGCAAGACGCACCCCATGAGCGCCCATAGGATAGCCCATTGAAAAATAGAGAATCGTTCACGTGTTTTCATGGCACCACGTTTCCTCGGAATTGCGAGACTATCTCAGCAGATCTGTGACAAAAGCCCCGGCGATACGCTATGCGGGCAAACGTTGCGGCGAGGATACATCTGCACCGATTGACCCCAAATCGGAAAACAGAGCTGCAGCCCAATAGACAGGCAGGAGAACTGGCGCCTACACTAAGTATTGCGATCTTTAATGTGCTAGGTGTGACAATGGGAAAAATTTTGGTGCGCATTTTTTGTGTCGCTGTCCTGATTGGCGCGATTTTGAATTTTACGATGGTGTTCGAAACCAGCCCTGCCTTCAATAGCAACGCACGAGATAAAAACGTGGGGGGTAATTGGAGAGTGCCCAACGCCGCCGCCCATTATGACAAATCGGAATACCTGCTTGAGCTTGCGTACAGCTTTCTCAACGAGCTTGACCTTACTTATGATCCGGCCACCGGTGATGCGATGGTCATCAGCATAGAGGAACAAGAGGCGCGAACCCAGAAAGCGCTGGACCTAATCAATCGGTCTATTCGTCTTGATCCCGCAAACGCCTCTGGCTGGACGTATCTGGCACAGGCCCAAGCCCGCGCGGGTGATATAGATGATATGCGTGATAGTCTAAAGCGGTCATGGGAGCTTGCCCCCTATAACGTGCAGCTTGCGCCATTGCGACTGCAGCTTGTGATGCAGGTTTATCACGCCAATCTTCACTTACCTGAACAAGTGGCGACCCTGTCCGATCAGGAGATTGCAGCAGCCTATCGAGATGGCACGGTGCTGAACGCGCAATCGCCGATCCGTCTTGAGCGCCTGATGCCCGATGAAGACCCGGTTCGCTCGTTGTTAGGTGATTTTGGAATTATACACTCGAATAGTTAAGTCGAGCGCATGTAAAGTTTGGCGACATTTTGGGCCATGGATCTGTCGGGGAGAAGGATGCCACTACCTTCTGGTTGAGCGTTTTCAGAGAGTTCAAACCAGCCGGGGGTAAATCGGTTATACCTATCGGGGTGATTAAATACATCTTCAGGTAAAAGTGACTGATGTCTAGTTGCCTTTTACGTGTTATGATCCATCTCAACATAGATAGGCAGAACTCCACCGTTCGGGACAATTATTGTAGCGTGAGCGTCTAAAAGACTGTTAACTTGTGATTAAGGCGAGTGGTGCAATAACGTTCAAAAAGGACAAGCTAAAAAATGGCCACATTTCTCATTGGCGTTGTGGTGGGATGGGCAGCCACTTTTGCCATGTGGTTTGGTTTGTCGTTCGGTTTCGTATCAGGTCTAATGTGGGGCACACTAATTGGTACCGCCACCCTATTTGTGCTCGCTGTTTTGCAATGGGCGCTTCAGGGCTTCAACAGCACACGGAACCACAGTGAGAAATTTACCTGGTTCAAGGCTCATTGATTTCGGGTTTGTGAAACACGGCTCCGATTCTTGATCGCTCAGTGTATGAGCGGATGTATCCGCTTGACGTGCCTATGGTGGGCCCATCTCCCAAGGAAACAAAGCCCGATCGAGTGCGTAAGATTGTTTCCGATTTTGCGCAAAAAAGGCTTGAAACGCAAGACTGTAGCACTTCGCGCACATCGGTCCTGTGTCTGTACCAACTGTATTGCTTCGGTTCAAATTTGCTGGTAAAAAAGGGAGGGTTAACGATTTAAAGGAACGGAATAGTGACCAAAAAACTTAAAGCCTGGGAAGCCCCTAAGCTGAAAACGCTTGACGTTGAGAAGACACTTAGCGGCCCCCTGAACTACCACCGGGAAATTGAGTTGTGGTGCTTTGGCATTGCAGGCCCTAAAGGCTCCTGAGCGACGTAAAAAATTTCAAGACATTTCTGCCTTGGAATTAACAGGTAGCCTGTTGTCAGCTTTTGTAGCTAACAACAGGTGAATATCTTTTTCGCTGATCTTCTCCTAGCAACACTTCATGTCCCACGCAAAGCCAGGCATGCGCGTGCATGTCTTCTTTGGCTTCGGAACGACCTGTGTTCACGCCAAATACCAGAGATGAGCTGACCCCCCTTCGCCGCAACATATCTTGTCCTGCCATCCCGACCATCAAACACGTGAATACGCCGCCAAATATGCGGTTCAGTTGATTGATAGCCTTACGGACCAACCTGATTTCCAACGTTATTTCAATCTCTGCGGGAAACACTTCGCCGGGTGAGGATGTTCCCAGACGCCCTTTCCATTTTTTAAACGGAAAACACCTCACCAAAATCCAGGCTTGGCAAAGTCGAAAAAATGCCTCGAAAACGATGAGTTTCTTTTGAGCAGGTAAAGATATGAACTGGGAAAATCGCGACATTTTCAGTACTTCGCACAGATGGTGGGTTCAGTCATCCCAAATTTGTCGCTAGCGTCCAGTTTGAGATGATCTGTAGTTGTTGAGAAAATTATGAGCGCAATTCTTGGTCGAATTGAATACAGCGGACGATCGCTTGACAAGTCCCAATTCGACAGGGCCTTCAAGACATTATCCAACTATGGGCCCGATGGTAAATCCACCGTTTACGGAGAAAATTTTGCATTTGGCCTTCAGTATTTCGGCGTCAAGGCCGGGCAGTCTGATGGTTTAGAACTGGAACGCAATGGCTGCATTCTGACGGCAGATGCTATCATCGATGCGGGCGAAGATTTGGCGGCCAAATTGGAGCCGCTACCATCGTCAGAGAACGGCCTAACCGATTTTGAACTGATCAGGAGCGCCTATCTGAAATGGGGGCAACGCAGTCCGGATTTCCTGTTCGGTGACTATGCCTTTGCGGTGTTTAATCCCGAAACCCAAGAGCTGTTTCTGGCGCGGGACCATATTGGTAAACGCCCGCTTTATTGGGCCCGCAGAGACAACAGCTTTACATTTTCCACGGACATTGCCGCCCTTTTGGAGTTTGATGACATAAGTCGTGAGATTGATCAGGACATCCTGCTGCGGTTTATGGTGCGCGAAGTTGCCTGGCTGCCGACAAAGACGCTCATCAAAGGAATAAATTTCGTTGATCCCGGCTGTTACATGACTGTCGGCCAATCTGGGCAAAAGCAAAAACGCTGGTGGAATCCTCATAACGTCAAGACGGTCCACGGGCGTTCGGAGCAAGATTGCGTTCAAGAACTAACCGATCTTCTTACTGTGGTGATGGAATATAATATTGATACCAATCTGCCCGTGGGCGCGCATTTGAGTGGCGGAATAGATTCTGGGGCAGTGACAGCATTGTCGGCAAGAGCGCTCAGAGCGCAAGATCGATCTTTGGTGTCAGCTTACGCTTGGGCACCTGACTTTTCAGACGATTTTCCAGACAGGGGTGAGGTTGACGAACGTCATAATATCAATCGCATATGCGAGAGTTCAGGTATTTCGATACGTTTCGGTAGTCAGGATTACAAAGAACTGGAAGCGTTCCATCAGCGGGAATTCGAAATTGAAGGATTCGCAGACCTAACTCAAGAGGCCGGCATTCTCTCTCAGGCATCCCGCGACGGCGTTCGCATCCTTCTTTCCGGTTGGGGCGGAGATGAGGCGTTTTCTACGATGGGGAGATTTTATCTACCATATTGCTTGAAACGGTTCAGGTTTGCTGAGGCTTTTCGGGTTCTAAGAATCATATCGGGTGGCCGTAGAAAGCCCAAAATCCTTCTGCGCAGTCTTTACTATCACGGTCTGCTGCCGCTGATGCCGGAATGGTTGAAGCGACGACTGACACCGGACCCGAATTGTGGTGAGCCAGTATCCTTCATCAATCCAGCATTTCTGGAAAGCGACCCCAGTTTGAAGGCTTGGTGGTATGGTCAGGAACTGCCCGAACCAGCGAACCCTAAAGTGTATTTGGCACATCTTCAGCTTTACGGTCATTTGGCCGAAAGGGCGGACACATGGGCCGCGTGGTCATCCAGGTTCGGTATCCAATATCGATATCCTCTGATGGATCGCCGCATTATGGAGTTTATCCTGGGTGTTCCCAATGAACTTCTTTTTGCGGATGGGAAGCCCCGGTTTTTAGCCCGGCACGCGACTAAGGACGTGCTTCCCGACGATTTGCAGAAATATGACGTCGCCAATGAAGCGCTGCGCTCCAAACGCCGGTTGGACTATTGGAAGGCTCTATTGGAGTATGAGCGCGTCGGGATGTTTGATGGAGAGAGTTCATGGCTTGATATGCCAAAAGTTAGAGAAGTAATCCGAAAATCCCAAGGCCCTCTCGGCAAAGAGGAGACACTGCTATTCAGGCGCCTCTCGTTGTCTATTAGAATCTGGTACCTTGAACAAAGAAACCGCTTGATCTCTAAAAAACCGTAACTGTGTCGTGATGAGACAGCGGCCTGTCAGATTTGACTTGCATGGTATCGTACGAACACTGTCATCCAGGCGAGTCACGGAGGCGTGCACAATCAGTGCCCGTCGTTGTCAGAAACCATCACCCCTATAGACCCAAAGTCAGTCATGAACTAACAATTAAGCCGAACCACTCAGGTGGGGCTGACCACCGGATCAGCTCAATTAAGTTCTTTTAGAAAATTGGAAATTATGCCCCAACAGTTAACAACATTTCAAAAAGCTCTCCGGATGTTGGAACCAAGAGAGCGCAAGTCCGGATTGCTCGTGTTGGGCCTGATTACCCTAAAGGGCATTGGTGACACGGTCGGCGTTGCGACAATTATGCCATTCCTTTCACTTCTGGGTAACCCGGAACTGGTCGAGACAAATCCGATTGCAAACTTCTTTTATACTTATATTGGCTTTCAGACCGCCGATTCATTTATCATGATGGTTGGCATTGCATTTGTATGCTTGTTGATCGCAGTAAGTATTCTAAGGAGCGTCACGGCATATGCCTTAAACCGCTGGATATTCATGAGAGAATACAGTCTCTCCCGCAGGCTGTTATCTGTTTACTTGCGTCAGCCTTACGAGTTTTTTTTGAACCGTCATACAGGTCAGCTCAGCACGTACATACTCAACGAAAGCAGTCACGTAGTTTCCAACGCGTACAGGCCGGCTGTTGAAATCATAAACAGTCTGATGACATTTGTTATGATTGGCTCATTTCTTCTTTGGGCTCAGCCAGTCACGACAATTATTTCTGTATTGGCCTTCGGAGGATGCTATTTTCTGCTTTATTCCAGCTTGAAGGCTGTGATTGCACGCATGGGGAGTGAAGCTCTCCATGCAAACCAGGCTCGCTTTCGGATAGCTGGTGAGGCGTTAAACGGCATAAAACAGATCAAGCTTCTGGGGCGGGAACAAAGCTATATATCAGGGTTTGCAACAGCCGCCGCGCGGCAGGCAAAGCTCCGTGCAATAAACGCAACGCTTCGGCAGGTGCCTAAATTTGGTCTCGAAGCGCTCGCTTTCGGTGGAATTATTATTCTGACACTGGTTCTGGTGGCGCGTAATGGCGGCGTCGGGAGCGGAACCATTGCAGAGATCATTCCAGTATTAGGCCTTTATGCGTTCGCTGGATATCGAATACTCCCAACCATGCAGGTCATGTATTCTTCTTTTTCTGCCCTTAGATTTGGCGAGGCTTCGATAAATGCTGTCTTTGATGACCTAAACTTGACGACTGAGTTAGCCAAACTTCCAAAAGCCAGAGTGTCTCCCCTGGTTCTAACCAAAAGTGTCAATTTCAAGGGTATAAACTATCAGTATCCTGGCTCAGATGAAGGGGGGCTCAAGGATTTGACCTTCGAAATAGGTCGCGGCCAGACGGTCGGCGTGGTTGGAACCACCGGTGCTGGCAAGACGACACTCGTGGATGTCTTTCTTGGGCTGCTGCCAACCACTAGCGGTCGTATCGTTATAGATGGCGAAGACTTGACCCCTGAGCGTATACGTAAGTGGCAAGCGAGTGTCGGATATGTCCCGCAAGAAGTGTTTTTGGTGGATGCTTCCATCAAAGAGAATATCGCATTGGGTATCCCCAAGGATGAAATTGACGACGCGGCTGTACGCAAAGCGGCAACGTCGGCCCAACTCCTCGAATTTATTGAAACGCAGATGCCCGAAGGCTTTGACACCCATGTAGGCGAGCGTGGAGTGCGAATTTCTGGTGGCCAGCGGCAAAGGGTGGGGATTGCCCGCGCTCTCTATCACAATCCTGAGATACTCGTATTTGATGAGGCGACCAGCGCTCTGGACAACGCTACAGAGCGAGAGTTGATGAAAGAGATAAATGCGCTTTCAGGTGACAAAACAATCATCATGATTGCGCATCGGATCAGCACTTTGAAAGATTGCGATTATGTTCTCGTTCTGGAGAAGGGTCGATTGGCCAAAAAGGTTACATATGATGAACTTCTGGCCGACAACACGTTTTCTGAGGAACTGATATCGTAAAAGAGAGTCAAGCTGCTTTGATCGAGATAAGCTTCGCTTCAAGCATGTCGTCAAGGAATGAGATAACGTTTTCCAGGCAAATATTCTGATCAACGTCATATGTAGATATTAGGGTATCAACCAGCGAGGATACTGATTTAGGCTCGCTGAGTTCCTCAATAATGGCTGTTCCGACCTCATTCAGGCCAACATACGTCCCACTTTCGTCGTCGAAAATAACCGTCTCGTCCCCGACTTTCGTCGTTGCCAAAGTTCTGTCCATCGTAATGACACTGTCTATTGTGATGGTCATAATTTCATACCTCGTACTAAACGCCTTCCCAACAGGACAATTCTGGAAGCTGCCCCTCCCGGAACTGGTTAGCGGGCAACGGGCTTTGAAAAGTGTTTGTCGAATGAGAAAGTTACATGCTCCGGATCGCGCGCGCCAGAATGGTCCGCGTTTACTGCGCCAGTGATAGCAGGGGCTGGAAATTAATCCAGCCCCAATGCCTTAGACAATAGCATCTATCAAGCTGATGTTGTCGAATGTGCTCATCGCGGCGAGGTTGGCATCGTCATCGTTTACCAAAACAAGCTGTTGCACAGAGCCGGTGAAATACTGACCTACGGGAATTGAATAGGAAGTATAGCCCGATCCTGTCTCATAGCCATCATTGAAGTCCTGAATGCCAAGGGTCTGCGACCCGTCGAGTTGGAAAAACGTGGTTTCCAGTTCGCCATCCTCGTTGACGAATCCAATACCTTGAATTTCACCTTCAGCATCGCTCTTGAAATCAAACTCAAGAACTGTCGCCTCCGTGATATCCTCATTGATAGCCAATGATTTCCAAGCGCTACCTTCAAGCTCGATTGCGCTTTGATCTGTGGAAACCGTCGCGACTCCTTCATCCTGCGCCTCGGAGTAGCTCGAAACAATATGTGCGCTTCCGTCAATGAGAACGCTGTCATAATCTCCGACTTCGAATTCCACCGTTACCTTCTCAAGGACCGACCCCTTGCCGTTTTTGTCTGAGTACACGGTAAGAGTAATGGAATGGGCCCCGTCAGAGAGCTGCTTTCCACCAAAGAAATTACCTTTGCCGTTGTCCCCGAACAAGGCATAGGGCTCAACGTTCTCTACCCGACTATACTGTCCGTCCAATTCAAGCCTTACGCTGCCAATGTTGACGTTTGGGTTGAGTGCCTCGGCCGACAGCGTAACTGTTTTACCAGAGAGGTCGCTGCTGGAGAGCTTGGCACCCTGGTAGAGGTCTGTCAGAAACGTGTCTGTGCTGGTGTCAATCAACTGGAGATCCAGAAGTTGGCTGCCGGGTTCCTGTGAGGTCGAGTCTGGTGCCAGGTTTTCTTCTGGGGCACCGACCTCAATTGGTTCCTCTATGACTGGCGGCTCTTCGACAACCGGTGTTTCCTCGACAACCGGTGTTTCCTCTAAGACTGGTTCTTCTGGCAGTACAACTGGTGCCGATCCTGTGTCACCAACAGTGAATTCGAATGACACGGTTTCGAGTATATTACCCGAGCCCTTTTTGCCATCATACACGATCAGTTCCGCGCTATACGTTCCTTCGGGAAGTTTTTGCCCACCAAAGAAATCGCCTTTGCCATTGTCCCCGAAGAGGGCATAAGGTTCCACATTTTCCATTTGAGAACCGACCCCGTCTACAGTGAGCTTCACACTGCCGATCTTAGGCGCACCGTCTCGCGAGGTGGCAACTATTGTCAAAGGGCGGCCGTCCGTGAGGCTGCTATCGATGCTGGTCCCATCCCCAAGCTGAGATACTGTTTTATCAGTGTCCGTGTAAGCAAGGAATATATCGAGATAATTGCTCGCCTCGACGGGCTCCGGAACATCCTCAACAGGATCAGACTTAATCGGTTCTTCTACGACCGGTTCGTCTACAACTGGTTGGTCTACAACCGGGTCAACCGCCCCCGAACCGTCTTCACCGGGATCAGGCTGGGTAGTGTCCGGCGGTGTTGGCGTGCCGTCAACCGGATAGGAGATAGTCGACCAATCTGGCCCAGCCAAACCCTGATAATAGGCGTCGTTGGGTTCTCCACGGTGATTGCCTGTTGTCACACCCGTACCGGAAACGTCGTCAGGTAATCCGAAGTTATAGTCGGAGACTAATTTGGATTCATGAACCTTTCCGAGAAGAGTTACGTTATCCCAATGCACATCGTAACTGTCTTTCACCAGAACTATGCGCGAATACGTATCTGACGTATTTTCAATAATGGAGTCTTCTATGTTAATGTTTTGCGCGGCGTATTGTTTGGCATTGTTCGTATTCAGATACGAACCCCTATCCAAAGTGGTAACGACAACGGCATTCCCGTTATCGATAAATTCGGAATCCGTGATCAGAATGTTGCTATTGCGGATTCCTGAAAGGTCATCATTGGAGTCATAGATTTCCTTGATGTCCAGCCCGGAAAAGTTGTCGACGAAGTATGATCCGGTAACAAAGGAGTCTTTGAACCCTCCGGTGGTATCTATTCCGTCTCTGAGGTTGTTGAGAAAAACGGAATCAATAACCGTCGCGCCAGTGACGCCTTCTCCGTTATTCCCTGCGGCAGTTTTGATGCCATCCCCCATGGAATTTTGAAACAACGAGTTCTGGATGGTGGGATTGCTGACATCCCCCAAAAGCCTTACCTGATAGTAACCGCCGTTAAATTCTGAATCTTCGATCAGAAGGTTGTTGCCACCTCGAATATCGACCGGGATCGAGACATTGCCCTCAAAGTAGCTATTCAGAATTTTTATGTCGTCTTTATCCCCAGCGACAAAAGTAATCTTGTTATGATAATCAACACCCGACTTTACCTTCAGCGAAGTTGGAGTTGTTTGCGGGCTGTTGCTGTGCGTAACGGTCAGGTCAACAAGAGTATTGGCATTACCCAGATTGAACAGTTGAGTTGAGTTTGTAGCGGAGTCAATTACATTGATGCCCGCCCCAGGCGTTCCCCCTGCAAGTGTGAAGTTGTCGGGCAGCTGTATTTTCGATCCGGAGATGTCATACATGTGGTCGAAGACAAATGTGTCGCCTGGCTTGAACGTTTGCGCCAGTGCAGCAAATTCTTCGGAGATGTCCTGGCCTTCAGTCCAGCCTAGGTCGGATGAGTGGATTATCGTCATTCTGGTAACCTGTCTACATTTGAGGGCAGCGATCATGCGATGCAAAAGAGTTTCGAATGATCTTAGTCAGGGCCCCTTAGTGTTCATGTGAGTGGCATTTGTGGATTAGCGCCAACCGCGCTGTCTTGACGAACTATGTACCGCCAGGGATTTGATCGACATCGCGTTTGAACAGAAGGACTCGCTTCGAGTGCGCGCGAGTATGCACCCGCCCGGAAGCGCGGGGCCTCGGCTCTGCAATGTTTCTTACGTCTGCTCCCTGCTCTCTTACTCATATTCAAATGTATGCCGGTTGTTATTGGCCCTTGGTGGGCGAAACTCCGGTTTTTCGGTGGCGAAAAGAAGTCTTAAATATGAGGCAGGGTCAGCACAACGTGACCCTAGGAAAGGCGGCAGCAAACCGGAGAAATTTTGCCTATTGTAGGGGCGAGGTCAGCGCGAGCCCGCCCATTTTTCGGCCGCGCTCGTCAAAACGGCATAAATTAGCCGCGGGGGCGAAGCCGCAAACCGGCAGCTTTGGTGCTTTAAATGTCGGGAGCGAGGCCTATCGGCTCTGCGTCGATTCCGGCGAAGACCTCGACTATCTTGTTGCGGCTGATGGTCTGACATCCCGTCCGAAGAGCGCTGTCCCAATGGGACGGGGGTTTCTCCTTCAGAAAGGTTCCCCGTTTTCCAGGCAGACAATGGACAACCCAGATAAGGAGGCTCACCACAACCAAACGGTTCTGGATCCGGGGAAGTTGACTAACTCTGTACGATCCGGATAACAGCGACTATGACTAGTATTTTGGTAGTTTCAGTAATTCCATGAAGTATCGTTCAGAAGTCGACGGGTTGCGCGCTATTGCAGTTCTGCCAGTCGTGTTTTTTCATGCAGGTTTTGATCTTTTTTCCGGAGGCTTCGTCGGAGTCGACGTTTTCTTCGTGATTTCTGGCTACCTCATCACATCTATCCTTCTAAAGAACCTGGAAGATGGTAATTTTTCGCTCCTGACGTTTTACGAGAGGCGTGCGCGGCGCATCCTGCCGGCCCTCACACTGGTTGTACTAGTATGCATTCCTTTGGCCGTCGTTCTTATGAACCCGCAGCAATTGAAGGACTTTGCGCAGAGCGTCCTGGCTGTCGGGTTTTTTGCATCCAATTTTCTGTTTTGGCATGAGAGTGGCTATTTCCAGGCAGCGTCGGAAGAAAAACCGCTCCTGCATACCTGGAGCCTTGCTGTCGAGGAGCAATTCTATATTTTTTTTCCACTATTGCTCTGGTTCGTTGTGTCAAACAGGCGTCAGCTGCTTGTGCCGATCTTGATGGTCTTGGTACTTGCCAGTTTGGCGTTGTCAGAGTGGGGTTGGCGCAATGCTCCCAGCGCCACGTTCTTCCTAGCACCTGCACGAGTTTGGGAATTGCTCATCGGCTCTATCTGCGCTATCGCCACGCGTCGTGGGGTCGTAGAGCGGGACTGGCTGTCCGTGCTGGGTCTTGCGATGATCACCGCTTCTGTCTTTTTGTTTGACAAAGAAACGCCGTTCCCTTCGCTTTATACATTACTACCCGTTGTTGGTACTGCTTTAGTGATTTTGTTCGCTGGGCCGCGCACAACAACAGGGCGGATGCTTGGATCGCCTGTACTCGTGGGCATCGGACTTATTAGTTACAGCACCTATCTTTGGCATCAGCCACTGTTCGCATTTGCCCGCATTAGGGTATATGGTGAGCCGTCGCTACTGTTGATCTATTGCCTGATTGCCCTATCTTTCGCGCTCGCTTACCTCAGTTGGCGTTTTGTGGAAACGCCTTTTCGGCAATCCAAGGGAAAAGCCGTTCTCTCGCAGAAGGCGATCTTTCTATCGGCAGGGTCGGTTTCGATGGTTTTTGCCGTTTTTGGTCTTTGGGGTCATATGGCAGATGGGTGGCGCACGGCCTACGTGGCCCGTCTGAGCGAACCTGAACGGCGTATGTTTTTGCTCGTCGAAGAAGTTACCCAAACACATCGCCAGAACGCCCTTTCTCGTTTTGACAATGGCGCATGTGTTTTTGACGTTAGAGCGATGGATCCACAAGCAAAGGATCGAATTACCGATTGCGCCGAGCGCCATGGCCCCGGTGTTCTGATCTTTGGCGATAGTCACGCGATTGATTTGTACGGTGCGGTAACGGAAACATCAAAAGACACCCACCCATTCATTGTCGGTATCGTCTCCGGCGGGTGTCGGCCGCATGCGCCGGCATCGCACTGTTCCTATGATGCGATTGCAAGGTTTGTTGCCAGTAACGCAGACGTTTTCAAAGTTGCGATTTATGAACAGGCGGGCTTCTATCTGTTGCAAGGCAAGGACTACGAAGTCGGCTCGCGGTCGATGTTCGCTAAACTACTGCCTGACCAGGTTACACCACCTTATGTGCCGAATATTGGTCAGGTACTGGCCGTGAGGAGCTATTTGGAACAGATATCGGAAAGTGTCCCGGTTGTATGGCTGTCTCCCCGGATCGAACCCCACATTTCGCAAAAGTATATGCTTCGCGCAGGCTGTGAGCACGATTACGTTCTGCGACCCGGCCTGGAAGACGTCTTCAAGGGACTCGAAACTGCAATTTCCGAAGCGCTTGATACTTCGACCGTAATGTTCATGTCGCAAAACGAACTTCTCGATCTTTCGTTCCCAGAGGATTTTCTCAATTGTGAGGTGCTGCTCTGGTCTGATGGTGATCACCTTTCTAATGCTGGTGAAAGACGATTCGGCCAAAGAATGCAGATCCTGAGGAACGCACTTCTTATTCTTGAAAGTGAGAACAAATAGATTGCAAACCGAGCGGGCTATAGGCTCAAGCCTCACCGATTTCAAATAATGGCATGATCCGTTGTTTGAAGAATGAGAAGCGACATGCCTGATCGTGTCTAGCATGGCCAATGCCCAGATCGCCCGTCTTGACCTCTTTTTCTCGGGTCGTGGGTGAACGCCTGATCAGGTTGCGCAAACACGATGCTAAAGATTTCTAATGCAAATCAATTCAGCGGTTTTTGCCAGATTGTTCAGTTTCATGGGCGGTCAGGTAGAATTTTGTCAAAAATGTGTTGCTCACAATTCTAGCGATGCTTTACTTAACGACAGCGCAGCGAGAGTGTGATATGTAGATTCTCATGTGAGTAGCGTTTGCAGATTATGAGTAAAAATGGATACATTGTTGGTGGTATTTGAGCTATAAGGATATTGGGGGCTTTCAGCCGTAGAATAGTGAGTTGCTTCGCTGATTTTCAGCGTATCTTGGGTTAAGTTAGTACGAGGTTTTGAGTATGACCGGTTTGACTGATGACACTGCTTCCAGTGGAAGCTGGCATTTTAAATCAACAATTAATAACACCACAAATAGAGGCAAAGCCGTTTACTTTGCGTCTAAGCGCGTTGCCGACATCATCGTAAGCATTGCCGCAATGCCGATCTTTGCGGCCCTTTGTATTGTTGTTTCCGTGTTGAATATCTTCTGGAACCCAGGGCCTCTGTTCTATTGTCAAACGCGTATGGGTAAGGATCAGTGCAAGTTCAAGATGGTCAAGTTTCGCACGATGCTGCCCGAGGAAAGCTCAATCAAGCGCGGTCCGTTTGATGGGTTGGAGGAGTGGCGGATAACACCATTCGGTCGTTTTATGCGAATGACGCGTTTGGACGAAGTTCCACAGCTTCTGAACGTTATCATGGGGCAAATGAGTCTGATCGGGCCGCGTCCCGAAGTGTTAGAATTTGCCCAGACCTATTACAAGGCGATGCCTGAATATCACGTGCGTGGAACCGTGCGGCCAGGCATCACGGGTTATGCGCAGGTGACACAGGGCTATACAGATTCTGAGGAAATGGTGCGCGAGAAGACAAAACATGATGTGTTCTATGTGCGCAATATGAATTGGTGGCTCGACCTCAAAATACTTGTTCTGACGACACGTGTCATCCTTACCTCTCATGGGGCACGATAACGAGGCTGTTGCCTGACAAAACGTGAACCTAGCGTTCAGCATCGCAAGTCGGGCTCTGAACATGTGTCGGTAAATATGTAACTGCGCCGCTGCAGAGTAGAATAACCCCCATTTCTCGGTCAAACTAATGGTCCGGTTTCCGGGGGGTAAGATGGAAACTTACAATCAACTTAGAGCGGATTTGAACCGTTTTGCAGCTCTCCTCAAAATGTTTGTGCGTGTTTTAGGGAATTCTTCTTGGATGCGACTTTCTGTGAGAGACATTGTAAAGTCGTCTATGGATTTAATAAGATTGATACGCGCCAAACTCGAGAATTCGATTGTGCAATCTTCAGAGATATCCATCATTCTATTTTGATCTACTGTCGGAATCTGAGCGTCTGGGATGTCATCTCCGTAGGTCAGGGACAAGTCTAGCAAAGCGTGATCAGATAAGCTGTAGTTATTGTTTCGAATGTCGCGAACCATATTGTACCAGTGAAAGTTTTCTCCTGGTTTGCGTCTGGATTTTAGGGAAAAAGCATATGTACTCAGAAGGATTTTCCGTACGATTTGGTCAGAACTTCGGACAGGAACGTGCTGGAAGGCGTAGTCAAGTTGAACCGGGTCAATGGAAAACTCTGGGTGTGTGACAAAGTGATTACCTGAAGCGACCTTGCAATCCTCAGCAAATTTTCCACCAATAATAACTTTCCGAAAGCTACCCGGCTCATGTGACCGGGCGCGAAAGCACATTGTCAAAGGGTTGGTGTAGTCAAAATATGCTCCGGAAATAGGGCAAAAGGTTACCCAATCCATATACCCCCACTGTTTTGGCGACAAAGATGCAGATAGAATGTCTTTGAACTCGTTGCCACCAGGTCCACTGAGGAATTCGTCGGCGTCCAGAGGGATGATGTAATCGAATTCACCGCTTCTAGCAGCTTCGTTTGTCCCTATCGTCATATGTTTGGGTTGATTAAACGCCACCTCAGAGATTGTACTCAGAGATACATTGTAACCGTTCTCTTCCATTTTTTTGACGATAAGGTTGGTGCCATCTGTACTTTGATGATCCATCAAAAAAATTTTGTCGGCGAATTTAAAGCTATGTTTTATGAACAGTTCAATGATGTCACATTCGTTTTTTATCATTGAAACAATTGCGATTTTCATAGTTATGCCTTCCCAACAACGCTTCATAAAATAGAGAGTTCATGCTAGGATAAACACTACCTTCAATCCAGCATCTTTGACTTCAGCTTCTTCAAAACTCTTGTGGTTCTATAAATATGAAGGGTGGAGACTATGCGTGCTTTTTCCCAAATTTTAAGATCTCGAACCGGAATATTTGCACTTCTCAACGTCTCAATTAGCAACTTCCAGTCCGCAGCACGGGCATTTGGACTATAATGTGCCAGAACGTCATCACGAGCAGCAGCCCCCAGCTTTTGACGTATCTTCCTTGAGCCAACAAGTTTGCTAAGCTTGCTAAACCATTCGCTGTCGTTGGCGAGCAGGCCATTTACTCCGTCTTTGATCGCCGCCTTTAGCGGCTCAGTTGGCGAGGCAATACTTACAACCGCACATGCGCCTGCCTCTAGGTACTTTAATTCACTTTTACCATTGCAAAAGGGCTCTGTGACCTCCAATGGAATTAGGTTTACGTCGATATCCCGAAATAGATCCGCGTATGTTGAATAGGGCGTAAATCCCCTGACTTCAAAGCGAGATCCGAATGCATAGAATTTGTCGGAATATGAAAGATTCCCGACAATCACCAATTTGGCCTTAGTGTTCTCTGCGAGAAGTCGTAACAATGCAGGCTCTATGACTTTGAAATCTGCGTCATGAGTTTTAGAGCCGGAGAGATAGGCAATCGTTACCAAGCTGCTGGATACATGCTCCTGAACAACTTCTTGGGCTAGCGCCAGATAGTTTGCGCTCAACGCATTTCGGGAAAGTCTTACATCTGGATGAAACATTCGGGCGCGCTCAGCCAGATAGCCGGTCGCCACTGTCACAGTATCACAACTTAACATCGCTTCGGAAAACGGTTTGCTTCCGTCTTCATACATAGCCGTTTTGTTGTTGCGCTTCAAATACTCATCAGTGGCGGGGTCGAAGAGAAGATCATCTGTATCATAGATAATATGGCATCCCCGATCCCGTGAAAGATCGATAAAGTTGCGCGTATGATGATCATATTTTACACGGTGGAGGATCAAGATCTTAGTTGCCGTTGGTACGCTTGTGTAAATACATCCGACCTCTACGGTATATCCAAGCATTCGCAGATACTCTGCGGGCTGGTTGCACCGCAACTGCGTGGTTCCATGCGGTGTAATACGATGCTTGCTTACAATCTGGATATCACATGACATGCTGTATAGCCTTTATTAACTGGCCTAGTTTAGATCAAAAATCAGATAAAACTGCCCTGCGAAGTTCATCAAGATCGACCGTGAAATCATCTTCGTCCAGACCACGCGTACCAACAATTGGAATATGTGTGCCGCCTACGGCGTGGGTGACTGGGACATAATATCCCCATCCCCAACTGTCATAGGGTATCAGTTCCACAACTTTGGGATTTTGCGCAAAGACAAGGTTAGCGAGTCCGGCACCATGCGGCGCTACGATGACTTCGGCTTCCCGGATTAGTGCAACCTGTTCTGCGATTGGCATAGTCTCCAACGTGACTGTCTCAAAACCACATTCGGCCAATAGTGCAACGACATCAGCCTCGTTTTTTACATTCCGCAGTTTTGCAAGCGCACGGGAAATATAAATTTTACGTTTGGGAGAGCGGGACTTTGAATAATCAATCGAAGACAAAATTTCATTCGAAAAGGAATGAATCGCCTTTTTCGAGCACGCAAACCGCTGACGACGCGACGCGGAAATAATAAGATTGGTGATTCTTACTGGCCCAGAATTGCAAGTTTTTATTCGCTCATCAGGTATACCCAGGAGATTCATGTAAGACCGTTGAAATGTTGTTGGCTCTGAAAATACAAGAATGTCTGTATTATCGTCAATTGCCCCGGTCTTTTGTAAGTCCACATAACGCAGACAGCAATCGAAAATGAAATGATAATAATTTTTCCAAGCACGAGTTCCAAACCAGTAGGCGTTTTCAAATGTAGGTTTGTTTCGTGCAGCGTAGGAGAGCGCTTTCTTTCGATTCAGAATATTGAATGTATGGTTTGAGCCCTCAACAAATTGCGTAACTTCTGGATAGGTTTCGAGGAACACTCGTGTGGGATTATCTATATCGATAACGTCGTATCTTGACGTCACAGCATTGGGTATTGAGAAATAATACGGTCGTGGAATTGCAACAGGGTGATAGTGCAAGTCTAATTCGCGATACCGATTCGGATAAGGCGTGTCCGCTGAATTGGGTTGATAAATTTCGTCTTCGTCATAAAATGTAACATCATATTCTAGCAACGTCCTATTCAGACTCTGAAGTGGGATGAATTGACCATACAACCAACGGTCATGTGCTCCTGCACTCCATTTTCTGCCAGCGCGTTTGTAAATTTTCCGCAGAGCACTTTTCAAAGTTATCAGCATTAAACTGTCATTATATTCTAGACCGCCGCAGTAATTTCACACCCAATAGATGATTGTGGCCGAGCAGGCTAACCTCCAATACCACGACGGTTCCCACTGTTGACATGTTTAATGTAATACTGTTCAAAATCAATGACTTTATCCTGCATCTTACAGGCTTGGCTGACGCGCCAATCTGCTTGAACGACTACCCTAAGATGATCCGGATAGACCTAGAGCCCGAGTTTACCTCTTGAGATCTCGATCTCGGACCTGTCTGAAGGGTGGCGTCCTGTGCCTCTCCGAACCCATAAAATCGATGAAAAAGCATTCATCAAAAATTGCAACCGAAAGTATCGGATAGAATGCCAGAATACGCCGCAGTTCATGAGCCTTGACGATGTACGGATAAAATGGAGGACTGGCGTTGAGGTGACTACGAAGCTCGACCCCTAGCGCGGCCGGGAGAGATTCTCAGTGCTCGCCGATCAATGGTTCAGGGGTTGACGAACCGCCTTGAACGCAAACCCTTGGTAAATCTTCAACCGGGTGGTCCGAACAAAGGGAATAAGTCAAGATTAGCCACAATTCGCTGAACCCCATCCAATTATTGGAGAGACGCTCAATATCATCAAGTGGAAAAGAGTTATATGAATAACCCTGTAATTTCTATTGTATACAACAGCTCAAGACATGTTGCTCAATCTCGTATGCGCCTTATCGCAGAAATTCAGGCTGCAGGTTACGATGTTTGTGTCCTGTCCCCCGAAGATGAGGGTACCAAATCCTTATTAGATCATGGGGTGAAACACTACCCAATAGAAATGAGCCAGTATGGAATGAACCCAATTTCAGAGATACGATGTGCGTTGCAAATTGAAAAATTATTGAAACAAATCAAGCCAGTCGCCTCTCTGCATTATACGGTAAAGCCAAACATTTTCGGGAACTTTGCTGCTAGGCGAGCAGGGGTTCCGGTCATAAACAATATAGCGGGCGCAGGACAGGTATTTTCCGGTAAAAGTATAGTGTTGAGGCCGCTCGTTGTTTGGCTGTACCGAAGAGCACTTCGGTACTCTTATCGAGTTTTCTTTCAAAACTTTGATGACATGAAGATGTTCGTTAACAAAAAGGTCGTTGAAAAGGAGGTTGCAAAGAGAATCCCTGGCAGTGGCGTCGATTTGGAACGGTTTTCAGTCAAACCTTTCCCAAGCGGAGCGATCAGATTCATTTTTGTCGGACGCATGCTGAAGGAAAAAGGTGTGCGAGAGTTTCTAGAGGCAGCTCAACGCTTTTTGGGGAAGTCCGATCAATCTAAAATAGCGGAGTTTCATATTGTCGGAGAGCACTTCAATCACGGGTCCTACATTGATTTCTCTATTTTAGATCAAATGGCTAGGAAAAATTTAGTGGTGTACCACGGAGCAGTCGATCCTGAAGAAATAGATCAACTGTTGGCGAGTGCACACTGTTTGGTTTTACCATCATACTATGGCGAAGGTGTACCTCGGGTTCTGTTGGAAGCCTGCGCGATGGGGCGCCCAATCATCACAACCGACAATGTAGGTTGTCGTGATGTTATCGATGATGGTGCCAATGGATTCAAGGTAAAACCCTGTGATGTAAACTCCCTGCTTACAGCCCTGGAAAACTTCTGCGATTTGGATAGTGACGAAATTATGAAGATGTCCATTGTGGCAAGAGCAAAAGTAGAAAAGGAATTTGACGAACTTATTGTTCTTAAAGAATATTTGGATGCAATTTCGGAAGTTTCTGACGAACAGGAAATAGATCGCGGTCGCTCGATCCTATCCTCTGGTGTCTGCCGTTGATGTAGGCAGCGTCAGGACATCTCATCCTGATTGGGCAGTAACTCCGGAAAGCTGTGTGGTTTGGTGGTCGATAATGACCAAGCCTCCGCTGGATTT
The DNA here is from genome assembly GCF_056534355.1 of Ruegeria sp. D7. Taxonomy (NCBI): domain Bacteria; kingdom Pseudomonadati; phylum Pseudomonadota; class Alphaproteobacteria; order Rhodobacterales; family Roseobacteraceae; genus Ruegeria; species Ruegeria sp. D7. The sequence goes on along the minus strand of NZ_JBQFPG010000019.1, from coordinate 45,701 downwards.
AGCTGGGGCTTACATCGTCTTTACATTTACGGTGTTTTTTCTTGTGATTTTTGGATTTCTTTGACTGTTCCAAGTTGTACTCGGCATCCACGAGTTTGTTTTGCATCGTATAGTAATACGGATGATGTCTCTTGTGTTTCGACAGCCATGTTTTCAGGTCAGAGGTAACTTTTTCCCAGTCGGAGGGTTTATAGGAATCGTACACTTCACCCTTGTAGTGGTAGCACCCGACTGTGTCTGCATGAGCTGTTGAAATGAATAACGCAGGCAATACAAAAATGCCGGCTAAAGCAATGGTCTTAAAGGTTGGCATAAACAATCCTCACTAAGTACAGCCTAAACAATAGTGGGTGCGCCGTTGAAAGTCCATTTGAACGGCGCCCCTGAAGCGTCGTACTTAAATTCCAAAAGGACGGCCACGACCGGTAGAACCGGCACCGGTCCGAATTTGGGGAGGCTCAGTCGGTCAGGGTGAAAAGTTGAAGGATCTTTCCAACCCGACAAAGAGGGTCGTACGCGACCGGTCCTCCTGCACTTCCTCGGTCAGCAAAGTATGCGTGATCCCGCCCTCAAGCGCCCAATCCCGGGTCAGGTCATGGCGGTAGGTTAGCCCAACATCCAGTCTCTGGCCATCGTTGCTGCTTTCACCCAGATCGTTACGGTCGAAAAAATCTACGTTGATCCCGAAGCCGGACAGGCTGTTGATCTCCTGATCGTATGCGGCACGCAGAGAGGTATTGATATCTTCGTTGTCATCTTCGTCGACCACAACTCGTTGACTTAAACCAAAGCTCAGTTGGGCGGCCGGTAACTCATATATGTAGTCAATCTCTACTAACGGATCTGATCCAACCGCATCGGTGCCTGTCACCCCTAGTGACACGGCTAGAGCACCGCGGGGCAGGTCCATGTCCCGACTTACGCTCAGGAAAGACCGCCGACCGTCGACGTTCGCAAAGACCTCTGATGCATAGCGCAATCCAATGGTGCCGTTGGGTAGCGCTCGCGTGAACTCGATCTCGCCACTAATGCCATCGTCGTCCCGCTCTGTCCCGCCGGTCCGTTCAATTCGGTCGTGGCTCAGCTCGGCATCCACTGTCAGGACGGAACTCAACTCAAGTTCGGTCGCCAACCCAAGGCGTCTGGTTTTGCGGTTTGTACCGTCTACGGCTTCAGTGGTGAAGTTATTGTAGCCGGCTGTCAAACCCAATGTGATACGCGGGTTGATCCGGAAATCGACCTGACCAGAGATATCATTCTGTGTGCTGTCACTGAGGCCGGGGTCGTCGGTATCCCTAAATCTTATCTCGTTATAATCCCAGTCGAAACTGGCCCCCAGCGGCCCCTCCTCGCCGACGGCCCCGCCCAAAGCGAAACCATAGCTGACCCGTGTACCGCTATCCTGATTGATGATACTACTGTCCTGATCGAAATCCTCGTCAGAGAACGTCGAGTCGGTATCAGATTCGCGATACCGTGCATCCGCTCCGAAAAAGGCATTGCGAGTTGTCCTGTCGTAGGAAAGCGTCGCAAATGTGTTCGTGAAGTCGAAGCTGTTCGGATTATCCTCGCGAAATTCTTCAATATCAGTTCCAAGATTTAGCGAAAAGCGCTGGATGTTCGTGACACTTTCCAAACCAAAGTCCAGAACGGTGCGCCCATAAAAATCAGAAGTGCCATCGACATCCAGATCTGGATTGTCGCTGTACTCCAAGCGCTGCGAAACATCGAAGGTCGCAAGGAGTCCTGAAGGGGATTCCTCTGCAGAAGGCACACCCTGTGCGTGAACTACAACTCCGGCACAGCAAATGAGGGTGACAGCCACCGCCCCTCGCTGCACGGTAAAACTTTTTTTCTTTTGCGCGGGTCGGTTATTCGAACAAACGCCGTTCCGGGACCAGAATAACATCACCATCCTTAAGCTCGATATCTGTTGTTACAGCTCCGTTTGCCAGAGCCTTATAGTTAAGAATTGTTACTCGCTGGACACGCGTGCGCGGATCGGTTCGGCGCAACTGGATACGCTTGATTGCTGCAAAACGCGAAACACCACCGCTGACAGCCACTGCCTGCAGTAGGGTCGTGCCCCTTTCAACCTGGATCACTCCAGGGTTGTTCACTTCTCCAACAAAATAGACATCAATTGTCGGGCCGGTTGTAGTTTGTGTCGTTGCGTTGAGGTCCAGAAACGGTTGCACACCGACAAAAACTGTTGGAGGGGAAGTGAAATTGGAGCTGAGCCCCTGGCGCAATGAGGTCTGCACCTGACTTACCGTCTGTCTGCCCGCTCGGACGGTACCTACAAATGGGAAGGTGATCTGCCCATTGGGTAAAACAGTAACCGCCCGGTTAAGGCTAGGATCTTCCAGCACTTCGATTTGTAGCACATCGCCCGGTCTGATGCGGTAGTCACCCTGCGCATTGGCCGTCACTGCACTGATCAACAAAACCACAACAAAGGAGATCAGATTAAAAAATTTCATAGTAGACGCCTCCATCGCCTTTATTAGTGGTTGTCGCAAAACTGCCTTGGCAAAACAATCCGCAAGGCAATGTAGTCTTAAAATCATTGGGCCAATGTATTGATTACATCACGGTTTTGGCGTTTGGATCTGTTTGCCCGTCATTAGGCTGTCTAAGATAGCTGAGCTAAACGCGGGCTTCGCGCCCGGCGCGCGCGCGATCTGACACCGAAGACTATGAAAATCCACCTCGCGGACTTTCGCTATGAATGATGGAGCCTCAGGGGGGCGCAGAGTCGGCACCCCCCAACTGAACCTGCGGAGCGCCGAATCCCGCTAACCCTTAGAGACAAATGGCCCTTCATCCCGGACACTAAGTCAGGGATGGTGATCAAAGCTCAGCTCAAATAAAGGCAAATTCATCAGCACCGGTATCGAGTAGTACAATCTCGACCCCGTTGACCAGCGGGTTTTGAACAACGTGCTGGAAATCGATGTCGACGGTCCCATCGGTGACCTGGCCGACCCATTCGAATACTCCGCCAGCATCTGGACCAAGGCTTGCAACAAGGTCTATGTCGTCCAGGAACAACTGGTCTTCTATTGACACGTCAAACACCCGTGAACCGGCTTGGGTGAAGAATCCATCACCCATGTAGAGACGCACCGCATAGGTGCCAGATTCAAGACTGCCATCGCCAAACTCGAGACCCATCTCCGAACCACCTGATGGATCCCAGCGCTCTTGCGTGAAAAGGGCTGCCGGAACAACCGCTGGGTCCACGCCGGCGTCCAGATTTGCAACATTGCCAGAGTAGACCTTGGTAGGCCCGCCAATGACAGCCGAAGTGTCCGCAACCCAGTCTGGGCCGCCATCCACCGCGGCCACATCGGAATTGCCAGCGTTCCAACGATAAAGAACCGTGCCGCCGACCGGCGCATCCAGATCGTTGACGGTGATGTCGAAGGTGGACGTGACATCCGGATTGACCCCGTCAGAGGCGGTGATCGTGGCCGTATAAACGCCGGTTGGCGAGACATCCGGTGTGGACCAGCTGAAATCGCCGGTACCGTCGCCATTGTCAGTAAAGCTATATCCGGTGACCGGCGTGCCACTGGAATCCTCCAGCGCCACGGACAGCGTGATCACATCACCCGCATCCGCATCCGTTGCCACAACCTGGGCATTTGCAAACTGAAACTCATCAACGACCAAGTCGGACACCGGGGTTATCACAGGCGCGCTGTTGCCGGCAGGTGCATCGTTGTCGGTGATATCAAGCGTACCCGACACCGCTGTCCCAAGCTCAACTCCCGCGGACGGGTTGGAGATTGTGAACGTCGCCGTCTCGAGGTTTTCGATATCCGCATCGTCTGCCACGTTGAGTGTAATACTGGCAGAATTGGTACCGTCCAGAATGGTCATTGAGGTAGGGATTGCCGTCGTGAAGTCGGTAGCCGAAACCCCACTACCGCTCAAGGCCAAATCGACGGTCTGATCGCCGGTTACAGCAACCGAGGTGGTCAAGGTGATCGTAACCTGAGTACCAGCATCCTCGGATCCGGTTGATGGGGTCACGGAAAGGCTGGCAACAGGAGAGGTATCGGTGCTGTATTCCAGATAGATCGGAGCCGTAACTGCACCCAGCGGAAGGTCGTTGTTGCTTGTATCAATGACACTGGCCACAAATCCCAGCGGAAGCTGATCTTCTCCGACAAAGTCGTAAAGGGCGATATCAGCAAAATCGAACAGGTTGGTAATATCCTGATTTGTACCATCAAGCAGGACATCCACAGTCTGAAACTCGACGGCGTTATTTGCCGGGAAATTGGCAAGCGCGAGGGCCGCAAGCTGCGCATCAAGTTGCGACTTGTAAGGATCGGTGAAGTTGTTGGTGACGGGTTGAATGAAACCTTTGGTCAGAACAATCCGCGCGGTCGCGCCGGCTGGTCCGCTGACGACCACTGTTGGACCGGTGGCGTCATATGTACCGATCGCGCCTTCGGAAAGGCCATTTACGTTAAGCTGGACGGCCGTGTTTGGAGAGGCCTGATCCGCCAGACCAACCGAGCCCCCCTGGGAACCGTCACTCTGGAGTTGACCGGTCGCGGTGGAGCCATCGGCGAAGGTGATTGTAAACGACGACCCGATCAGTTCCGCACCGGATACGCCACCCACATCCCATGATGGAGAGGAACCGCTATCGAGTAGTGTTTTTCCGGCCCCGGCAACAGAGTTCGGGTCCATATCAACGGAAAAACCCAGTGTCTCGCCGCTTTCGAACCCGCCGTTTACCAGCGGATCAAAGGTGAGCACAATGCCGGAATATCCGTCCGTTCCTCCGGCTCCGATATAAGATGCATTCGTGGGTGTCTGTACGCCAGTGTTTCCATTGCTATTGATCTGAAGCGGCTTGGAGGCTGTATCACCGGCAAGGCCAAACGGATCAAACACGCTATCGGGATAAAGCGCATTCGTTACATCGATCTCGATAGACGAGATTGCTTTCGACCCAACATTGGTAACGACAAACGAGTTGTTCCCAAAGTTGGAAATTTGGACGTCGTTGCTTCCTGCATTGACTGACAATGTTGCGGCACCGGTACTCGTTTCATTTGGATCATCCGCAACGGTCACCGCAATGTCCTGGGTGACTGTGTTTGTGCCGTCGAACGCGCTGACGGTCACGTTATAGATATTGTCTCCGCCGGTATCAGCGGGGGTTTCAAAATCCGGGGCCGTCAGAAAGCTCAGCACCCCGGATGTCTGATCGATTGTGAAGAGACCGGCATCCGCACCGCCCGCAATGGCAAACTGGATAGCATCATCTTCCGGGTCAGTCGCGCTAACTGTACCAACGGTCGTCGTGTTCTCGGTGACGCCAAAGTCCGAAGAAGATGTGAAGCTGGGTGCCTGGTTGGCGGGCGCATCATTGTCGATGATATCCAGCGTATCCGAAACGGTGGTTCCCAGCACAATCCCCGCCGAGGGGTTGGAGAGTGTGAAGGTTGCCGTCTCAAGACCTTCGATATCCGCATCGTCCGCTATGTTGAGTGTGATGCTGGCGGTATCGGTGCCATCCGGAATAGTGATTGAGGCAGGAATTGCTGCCGTGAAATCCGAGGCCGAAATCCCGCTGCCACTCAGGCCAAGGTCTACGGTCTGATCGCCGGTTACAGCAACCGAAGTGGTCACGGTGATCGTCACCTGCGTACCTGCATCCTCGGACCCGCTCGATGGGGTCACAGAAAGGCTGGAAACAGGGGAGGTGGAGGTACCAAGTTGAATGATCTCGACGCCATTGATGAGCGGGTTTTGGACGACATGGTCGAAGTCGATATCGATTGTGCCATCGGTCACCTCTCCGACCCACTCGAACATGCCGCCGGCATCCGGACCAAGGCTGTCGACAAGATCAAGATCGTCCAGGAACAGCTGGTCCTCAATCGATACGTCAAACACACGGGAACCGGCCTGGGTAAAGAAGCCCTCACCCATAAGAAGCCGCACCGCATATGTGCCCGACGCCAGAGCGCCATCGCCGAACTCAAGGCCCATCTCTGCGCCACTCGAAGGATCCCAGCGTTCCTGAGTGAACAAGCCAGCCGGGACAGACGCCGGATCCACACTGGCATCCAGATTTCCAACATTGCCAGAATAGACCTTCGTGGGCCCGCCCACGACAACCGAGGTGTCCGCAACCCAGTCCGGGCCGCCATCCACCGCGGCCACATCTGAATTGCCGCCGTTCCAACGATACAGAACCGTGCCGCCAACCGGCGCATCCAGGTCGTTGACGGTGATGTCGAAACTCGATGTCACATCCGGATTGACGCCGTCAGAGGCGGTGATCGTGGCGGTATAAGCACTGGTAGGCGAGACATCCGGTGTGGACCAGCTGAAATCGCCCGTCCCGTCACCATTGTCGGTAAAGCTGTAGCCGACGACCGGTGTGCCACTGGAATCCTCCAGCGCCACGGAAAGCGTGATCACATCACCCGCATCCGCATCCGTCGCCAGAACCTGCACTGTCGCCGAACTCAGCTCGTCAACCACAACATCAGAAACCGAAGATATAACCGGCGCGCTGTTGCCGGGGATATCCACGGCATCAACTGTTGCCGTAATCGTTGAGGTTGTCGGAGAACCGCCCTGGCTCCACCAAAGAGTATAGCTTCCGGCACCAAGTGGCGTTGTAAAGCCAATTGTGCCTACGCCACCTGCATTTTCGATAACGCCATCAGCCATATTGACCAGAAGATCACTGCCGATGGCAAATTCGTCGTAAATCACCCCGCCCAGGAGATTCGATGCGTCAGGATTTGCCGGGGTTTCGGTAAACTGCGCACCCGCTTGAAGGCCAAGGAAGCTGGCATTGGTAATGCTCGCATCGTAGTCGGCATAGTCGCTCAGGGTCAAAGAGGTGAGCTCATGGCCCGTTGGAACGATGATTGTCACGTAGTCATAATCCCGGGTGGGATCGCCATCCTGAGTAGAGACCAGAACCGTGTCGCCTTGCGTCAGATTAACGGCGGTCGGATTCAGGCCATCATCTGAGAAATCTCCGACGTTTGTTCCGTTTACGCTGTCTTCGAGGTCGTCGATTGTGATGGTCGCAACAGCCGTTCCGATCGAAGCGCTTGCACCGCTGACACTTGTCACGTGAAGCTCAAATGCCTCCGGGCCCTCAATCTCGGCATCGGGCAGCAGATCGACAATAATATCGAGCGTTGTCTGGCCCTCTGCGATCTGGCCACTTCCGGAATAGAAGCCGGTTACGGCGTCATAGGTCAGGCCGGCAGATGTATAGTCCAGTTCTGGAGTCGCGCCGCCTGTAATGGGGCGCAACTCAAAGTTCACATCGATTGTTTGCCCGGAAGGAACCGCTGTTGCAGAGGTTATACTCAGAGAGACCGTGCCATCTGTCTCCGAGAAATTCCCGGCATTTGCCGAAACAACCGGATCAACAGGTGTCGTGTTGAGCTGAACAATTTCGACACCATTAATCAGCGGGTTCTCAATGACACGCTGGAAGTCGATATCGATGGTCCCGTCAGTGACTTGACCGACCCATTCAAACACGCCGCCAGCATCCGGACCGAAGTTTGCAACAAGATCAAGATCGTCCAGGAACAACTGGTCTTCAATCGATACGTCAAACACCCGCGAACCGGTCTGATTGAAGAACGCATCACCCATAAGAAGCCGGACCGCATACGTGCCGGACTCCAGAGTACCATCGCCGAACTCAAGACCCATCTCCGCGCCATTTGAAGGATCCCAGCGTTCCTGCGTGAAGATACCGGTTGGAATCGTATATTGCGATGCGCTGGGGTCCAGTATGGCGATGTTGCCTGAGTAGACCTTCGTGGGGCCGCCAACGACAACAGAAGCGTCCGCAACCCAGTCCAGACCACCATCAACTGCAGCCACATCTGAATCGCCGGCGTTCCAGCGATAAAGTACCGTGCCTGCGGTTTCGACAGCATCCTGACCAGTGACTTCGACCCAATCCCAGGACGCGGCGAAACTGTCATCTCCAGCTGGCGCGGATGAGACAAGACCCACAACGGCGCCAGTGGTGCTTCCGTTATTGTTATATTGCCCGAGGATTGCCTCTCTTACATCATCAGGCAGTGACAGCGCACTCGTGCTCACCCAATCGGTGAACGCTCCATCGTCGACGTATCGTGCACGCGCCGAGATCGACGGCGCGCCAAGTGTCAGATCAACATCAAGCGCGATTTGCAGATTGGGGTCTGCGATACCTCGTACAGGATTATCGATGCCGGGAATTTCAACAAATACCGTGTTCGGAACATCGTTTTCTTCAACAACAAGCTGCAGGCCAAACTTTGGTGTTCCACTGCTTGCGTCCACTGCAATGGTGGCTTCCACAAAAGTGGTCTGGTCTCCGGGCCCGACCATCAGGCCGAATTTCTCGCCACCGTCCCAGGTCTTGGAGGCATCCGTATTTGGCGTATAGCTGAACACGTTCAGCATTTCGCTCATAATCGTGAGACCGCTCAGATTATCCTGAATTTCAAATCCGATCCCCAGAACATCCGCCTGGTCGTTTGCAGTACCAACCGCATTACCGGTATCCGCGACATCAATGCTGACAAAGGTGGACGCCCCACCCAGATTCCAGATGCCAGGATTGTAAAGGGCCGACGTGCCATCGGAGGTTACCTGAGAATCAACCCCATTACGCCAGACCGCGTTAATTCCGATGTCACCAGCAATGCTGTCACCGCTGGGGATCGCACCAGGAGGTGTGGTTGGTGTACTCAGTTCGAACTGCCAGGTCAGGGTCTCATTTGCCCCCACAACGACACCACGACCGTCCAGCGGATCGCCAACATGACTGTCATTGATGTTGTCCTGACCATCAAGGTCAAGGTCCGTACTTGGATCAACGGCCTGTCCGCCGGGAACAAAGAATGTCACATTGTCGGCGCCGTAAGTCCCCGCGACAATCAGACCCGCAAAATCATCGATCCCGTCACCGTCGTTATCAATGAACGTACCTAACCCGTTGTCCCCCAGAGTGGCGACTGTCAGCGGTGTTGATCCAAACCCGTTGATTGTCCCAAGGCTTTGGACCGCATCCGTACGTCCGTCACCATCTGTATCAACGGGCTTTTCAAAGTAGAGATTGCCATTGAAGGACGCTGCAACAATGACTCCGTTCAAGGCACCGTCAAAATTCGAGGCGGTGTATTCCGCCAAACCGTTTGTAGAGGCATTGACCGTTTTTAACGAACCATCAGCGCTGTCATCAAAAAGTTGAGATTCAGGGGAATAGATTGTGCCGTCCTGAACGCTTGTGCCGTCATAATAAGCTGTCGGATCGCTGAGCGAACTTCCCGGATGAATCCAGTTATAGCCCGAGACTATATCGTAAAGGTCTGCCGGAAGCCCGGTCGTGCCACTAACATCGACCCAATTCCCATCGCCTTGCTCTTCATACACAATCAGGAGCGATGCAAGATAGGCCTGCGCTTCTGTTTCATTGGCAAAGATCACATCGCCATTTATGTTCAGCAGGGGATTACCTGCGCCGGGGATGTAATTGCCATCCGCATCAAATGTAGCCGCCAGAATAGCCGCAGCGGCCCGTATCGGAGAAGCAAATCCACCGTAGGGACCAAATTCATCCGAAGTGTCCCCGGCATAGTGCAACTGGTCTCCGAAACCTTGTGATCCGGATTCATTGAACAGGTTTGTCGCAAGCTCTTTAGTCCAGTCCTGGACATAATTGATGGCGTCACCCGGCGTATCATCCACGAATGGAATCGGCTGACCGCCCCAACCCGTGTTGGGCCCGTTATCCCAGGTAAAGACCTCACCGGCTTCGGTAATTTCCACATCATACGGGTTGCGATATCCCGGCGAATGTATCTGCAGGGGATTGTCCACAAACTGAAGCTGACCGCCGATGCTGACCAGAATTTTATCAACAACCTTGGCTGCGTTCAGGCCATTGTTGCCACCAGCCCAATCCGGGTTCAGCTCACCGTTTGTACCTGTCCCGTTGTCATCCAGGGTAAAATTAGGAGCATCCTCGGGATTCAAAATATTCAGGGTCGACAGGTCGACATTTGGTCGCGTGGGGTCATCCAGCGTGGGCAGGTCCAGGATATACTGGTCGCCATTGCCATCCACCTGGACATCGTAGCCTTCAAGAACAGTCAGATCGATCTTCAGGATCGTTCCGGAATAGGGATAGTCGACCGTTCCGGCAAAGTTATTCCCTGGGGCGCCATTGTTGGTATTCCCACCGACAGCCACCCAGAGCATCTCGTGCCCGGTTACCGGATCAATCGCGATATCGAACCCGTTGACCGAGTGGTTTTCCTCCGACCTCGGCAAGCCACGCACGATAGCAACATTTGACAGGACCTCACCCGTATCAGGGTCCAGGGTGATCTTGTGAATCTGGCTGGAGTTGGTGCCAAGATTGGCGTCATTCCCAACCGCAATTCGCCAGTCGGATGAATTAACATAAAGAACATCGTTACCGTCGGCGTCAGTGCTTGTGATCAGCCCGGTCATCTGACGATTGGTCGTGGTGTTGATCGACCCGTCATCATTGTAGTTTTGCGTATCGGTCTTCACATCACTGATAAGGGTTGAGTCAGTGACGACAAAATCCGGCAGAGAATCAGCATCGGCGCCATCGGCCTGACGTTCGATTTCCAAACGCCATATGTTGCCGTCCTGCTGGGCAACAAACAGAGTGGGATTTCCAGTTTTACTGAAATCCAGCGCCGTCGGATTATTGACCGTTTCGCCTTGTAAACCAGTAACACCAAAAGAAATATCTGGGTTAAAAAACGCCATCTAACACTCCACTCACAAACACCGCAGAACGAAGGGGCGCAGGTCGAAAAATAGACCTGCGTTTGAGGTGGCACTCGCTACCCTTCGAGCCAAATACGTCTAAATTATGGTCTAAAAGAGTCCAAAAGTTAAGGTCTTTCAGCCATTCTCCCGGCCACATTAAACAATTGTGAACAAAACCTGTAATTAATTCTATCTTGAAGAAAATACCCCGAGCACGACAACATTCTCAAACCGTTTCTCGATAGCTTCGCCCCTGTCGCTCAAATAAACCGGCATAGTGACCCTTGGCGGCGATAAGCTCATCGTGGGTGCCTTGCTCAATGATTCTACCGTTGTCCAGCACATAGGTGTAGTCCGCCATTCGCACGGTAGATAGCCTGTGGCTAATAATTAAAGCAGCACGGTTGCCAATCTTATCGCGAAAATTTTCGAACAGTTCGAATTCTGCATTGGGATCCATAGCACTTGTTGGCTCATCCATAATGATAAAATTCGATGCCGGAAAAAACGCGCGAGCCAGCGCTATGCGCTGCCATTGCCCCAGACTCAGCTCGCGCCCGTTATCAAACATCCGGGTGAGCGGGGTGTCATATCCCTGATCCAGTGCGCTTATGAACCTGTCCGCATCTGCGCGACGAGCCGCCTCAAAAATTCTGGGGCTGTCTTCTGGTAAACGGACATCTCCAAAACGAATGTTCTCAGCTACAGTTGTGGCATAACGCGAATAGTCCTGAAATATCACACTGAATAGCCGGCGGTAGGCAACTGGATCAAACTCGCGGATATCCTTGCCGTCGAGTGTTATACGACCACGATTTGGATCATACAGCCTTGCCATCAGCTTAATCAGGGAGGTTTTGCCTGATCCGTTTTCCCCCACAAGGGCGACCACCTGGCCGGGTTTGACAGTCAGGTTGATGCCCTCAAGCGCAGGGACACTGTTGCTGGGATACTGGAACGTCACATTCTCAAAGTGCAGACCTGATGTGATCGGAGCGGGCAAAGATTTGGGTGCTGTTGGCGCTTTGATTTCAGGCTCGACCGACAGAAAACCGAACAACTGCCCCAGAAAAAGCTGATCATCATAAAGTTTGGAAACATGGCGAACGAATTCCTGCCCACTGCTTTCTGCTCGACGAAATAGTAGAACAAAGAGCACCAGATCGCCGACGCTCAAATCCCCCACCAGCGTCCGCATTACCAGAAACGATACAGCGCCCGCAAAGATGAGCGCGCCCAACCCCGAAACCACAAGCTCGGCAATCGCCTTGCGTTTCTCAATGGCGTATTGCTCCTCCCGCATACGTTTTTTCAGGCTGGAATAAAGCTCTTTGAGATGGGTACCTAAATCGCCAAGCCGCAGTTCCTTAGCGTGGATATCTGAGGTGATCAGCCAGTCCAGATAGCTCGCTCGCCTTTCTAACTGGGCGCGATCCTTCTGCCATTGGAAAAGGGCTTTGGTGAACTTCAAGCGGATGAACAATACCGCCAACATGGCTACCAGAATGGCCGGCAGCAACCGCCATTCGATGCCTACAAGCATCACAAGAATAGCAACCAGATAGAGTACACTTTTGAAAATCAGCAGAACAGTCGAGATCACCTGTGCCGGTCGCTGCGAGCCTGCCGCCCGCGCCCGTGCGAGCAGATCAAAATAGGCCGGACTTTCGTAGAACCCCAGATCGACACCGATGGCACGGTTGTGAATTTCACGATCGACATAGTCGGACACCAACATGCCCTGTGCTGTCCGCGCAAGGTTCGCCAGTGTCTGGATGGCCACCGCGCCCAAAAGACCTACGCCCGTGAGCACAAGATAAAGAAAGACCGGCCCCGTCTCGACCTCTCCTTCAGCGGCGAACTGGGTTGAAATCACATCTATGAGCAGCTTGATAACATAGAGCACACCGATGCCTACAACCACCTCGATGGCGGTCAGGACAGAGACGATCAAACTCATTTTCATGCTGCTGTAGCGCAGCAAGCGGAACACTTTGGGCCAGACTGTCAGGCCAGCTTTGACTTTCGACTTCACAGACCAGCATCTCGCTTGTGGGAAAATAACAGATGCCGCTTCAAAATGCCGAGCGGTTTGGAAACATAGTAAATCCACTGAAGCCCGCGCGGCAGGGGCCATGCCTCATATTCGTCATAGCCTGGCAAGACACGGGACAGGCGCGTCAGGATGCGCGCCCGCTTGCGTACTTCCGGCGACACCATCCACTTGAACGGCAGCCCTAGAAGCTCCTCACCCTCACGCAAGTCATATTCCAGCTGCAAATCCCCAGGCAGGTTTCTCAGGCAAACGGCGGCCAGCTCGGCACCCCGGCTGCCGCCTTTGGCCAAATTACTGGCATCGCCAGAAACCGCTATCTCATGCAGTTCCAGGCAAGCCTCGGCATTCGAGCGCAGACCCAACTCTGCAGCTCGTGCCAGTACTTTGTTCCGGTCGAAAGAGGGATCTGAAATGATCGCATCAAGATCTGCAATCCAGTGTAGGCGCGACCAGATGTGGCGAGTATTGTGATAGCAGACATAGCAAAAGAGATCGGCGGTCGGCATGACGCCGTAACGCAGTGCTTCGTCAGAGATCATTTCACGACGCTGCAATGTCTCCCCAACTTCAAAGAGTCCGAGCCTTTTGTCGATATTCCAATGTACCTCGATCGTTATATTATTCGGCGTCACAAGCGTCGCCACAGTCTTATAGTTCAGAATGGCCTCGAGATCACGATTGCTGATCTGGCATCCCTTCAGGTCGTTCCCATCGGCGATCTGATAACCCTTGGACAGCGCCTGGTGCACAAGTTTTCTCTGATCATCGCGCGACATAAGAATGTCTATATCGCGCGCAAAGCGCAGACCCGGATCATCATAATAGCGCGCAGCAAGGCTGGGCCCCTTGAGATAGACATGGGCCAGATCGAGCGGAGCCACGCAATCATTATGAAACTTCCGCTGCGCGGCCAGAACACGCAGCGCGCCAAAAGTAAGGGGCAAAACCTGCGCGCGCATGTCATCAAGCATGGGGCCATAGGTCTCGTCCAGCTTTAAGCTCTGCAAATTTCGGTAGACAAGTGGTAGGCTGAACTTGCGCAGAGCGATATCCGTGAGCTTCGGCCAGTCCTGGACGCGCGCGCAAAGCACGCGCGCGCGGTCCATGTCTTGAGGTGGAATAACAGCCCGGGATAGAAACAGAAGCGCATCGCAAATCGGTGCCGGAATGGACTGCATCTGTTCCATTCAGACCTCGAGTTCCGGCGTGGCCAAATCGCCCTGCGCCTGAGCGAGGTATTTTTTCACAAACGAGCGGAAAAATATTGTCGTCCCTGATCTTCCTGAAGTTCTATATTGTATAATCAAATTCCTGCCCTCAGCGCCCCACATCAATAAACAAATCCTGTAGCTCTCTGGCACACTCATCCCATGAGAACAGGCCCGCACGTTCCAGGCCTTCCGCAATTTTTGCCTCTCGCTGGGCCGTATCCGTGCAGATGGAATATATGGCCTGTGCAATCTCGGCAACGTTTTCTGGGTCAACAAGCAGACCCGCATCTCCAGCCACTTCCGGCAGGGATGACGTGTTCGATGTGATCACCGGCACGCCCGAGGCCATTGCCTCGAGCACTGTCAGCCCAAAACCCTCATAGAGCGAAGGGTGGATATAGAGCGACGCCCGCCGATATAATGCCCGGAGCTGTTCGTCGGTCACATAATCCAGCAGGTGAACGCGGTTCATCAGGCTACCGTCATCCAGTTCTCTGAGCACGGTTTCGGTTTCCCACCCCGCACCACCAACCAGAACCAGATGATGGTCAATCGTATCTTGCACCTGCTTGAGCGCGCGTAGAACACCCTGTACATTCTTGCGCGGGCTGATCTTGCCCGCCGTCAGAATGACGGGCACATCATCCGGTGGAAGATTCAAACCCGCCAGGCAGGCCATATCGCTTGGCACGAAGAATTCCGGAGAAACCCCCTCTTTGATCACGCGGATGCGATCGGCGACATGAGCACCAAGATAGCCCTCAACCTCGTCTGCTGTAGACTGCGAAACGCAGACGATCGCGTCGGCACGGGCTTCGGCCTGCCGCAGGCTTTTCTCCATGATCCAGGGCTTGGTATTGGTGAAATACTCTGGATGTGTAAGTGGCCCCAGATCATGAACCGTCACCACGTAAGGTTTCCGCGTGGCAATCGCATATCCCAACGAGACCGCATGGACCACATCCACGGGCCCGCCAATCAACCGCTCCAATGTAGGCATATCGAGATAATGCCAGGCCAACGGTGTCAGTCTGCGCCCCAATTTAATCAATTCAAGCCCTGTATCCGCCTGCAGGGCAGACAGTTTTTCGGGCGACAACGAGGACCAAGCCGCCACAGGCCGGATGGCAAGATCATCGAGCTTGCACAACCCCTTATACATTTCATGCGCGTAACGGGTGATGCCATGCCCTTGAGATGTCGCAAACTGGTTTGAAAAATAGGCAACATTTAACACTGCACGCTATGCCTCTGCTGCTGATTTGAAATATCCGGAAAAAATCGCTTTATGATCGTGTCCACCTTCGCCTGCCAGCTGTGTCGGGCGGAAAATGCAGATACTGCGGCTTTCTGATCGTCCGTGTCAGCCATGATAACCTCAATCGCAGGCGCAATGTCTGCTTCTGTTCCGATCTGCGTTACAGGCGGGTGTAGCGCATCGAATTCATCATGGGCGGTTGAGAGCACGGGAAGACCGGCAGCGGTATACTCATAAAGTTTGAGCGGGTTTTGTCCGCGATAAACCTCTTGCCGCCCGCGGTCATAGAGCATCACGCCGATATCTGCAGCCTTGAGGTATGCGGGTAAATCGGGCGGAGCTTTCGGACCCAAAAGCAAGACCGTGCCGGGCATCTGGTTCGCCAGATCGTGCGCCCATTGCGCCTGTGGACCGATCAGTATCAATGATCCACCTCGTGCCCCCATCTCTTTGGCAAGCGCCCCAAAAAGGCCCGGGTCGCCCTTTGCCAGCACACCGCACCAGACAGCTCGGGGGTGGGGCAGATGCGCGACCTCATCCGGGGCGGCAATTTCCGTGCGATAGATTTCCAGCTCGGCCCCCTGCCCCAAGACCGTCACCTTGGCGGCAGGAATGCCCAGATCTTCTACCAGATAAGTTTGCAGGCTTGTGCCAATAACGTAGACTGCGTCCGCCTGCGCATAATCCCGACGCTCCAGCGGTACAACCGCTGCCCCCCGAAAAGCCGGATAGTAATCCACGACATGAAAGATGACCTGCGCTTGGGGAAAAATCCTTTTCAGCGCCGCAACGCTGCCCGGCACGGTAGTCCATATGAGGTCGGGTTCAGACCTCCCCTGCCCGGTTACGCAAGTCCGGAGCGACGGCATCATAAGTCTATATTTCAAATAAGACGCGTTGGAGGTGTTCAGGGGCCAGACATCACGAACCGGCACGGGCGTGGCCAAATTCAGGACCCGCACCCTTCTGTCTGTGTACGGAGCCTTCTTCCACTCCTGCACATAGCCCTTTCCGCGCAAGAGGTGCACTGGATCAAGCGGGTTTTCCAGATAGCTCACATCAAACCCGCGCTGCCCAAACAACCGGGCCAGAACCTTGGTCGAGCACTGGATGTCCGAACTCCATAATGTCGGTCGGTGGAACAGGATATGCGGGGCCAAAGTCATTCGGCGGCAGGTTTTTGCGGGTCCGATGCCGCTGTCAAAACAGACGTACCCGCCCACATCTCATTAAGGTCTTTATCAAGTTGCTCCCGTGCGATCGCGTTCTGCCGATCCCAGACAACCGCATTCGCCCTGAAAATTGCTGTGGCTGAATGTGCGGCTGAGATAAAGCCCGGCGTACCATCCAGAAACCCGCGCTTTACCAGATATTTGCGGACAAATTCCGCGAACGGGCGCCCCACTACGTCAATCCATTTGACCGGGCGGCCACGACTTTCGACGCCTTTGGTAACCTCTTCCAGATAGGTTGCACTTTTGCGGATGCGCTTTTCAAAATTGTCTTCGTTGAAATGGATCATCAGCCCTTTCAACTGACCAATTCGCTCGGCGGGCGCATCTATCAGGCAACTTTCGTGGAACATGCCACCGAAGCGGAATTTATCCCGCCGCGCCAGATGGACCAAATTCCAGTCCCGCCAACCACCACCCTTCATGGGGCGGTGCATGAAATAGTTCAGCCGCCTATAGCGGTAGCCATCCTTTCCCATATCGGTAATGCCTTCATGGATTTCTTTGGCAAGTTCTGGGCTGACGCGCTCATCAATATCCATATGCAGCAACCAATCGCTGGTGGCTGCATCAATCCCCTTGT
Organism: Ruegeria sp. D7; assembly: GCF_056534355.1. Lineage (NCBI taxonomy): Bacteria > Pseudomonadati > Pseudomonadota > Alphaproteobacteria > Rhodobacterales > Roseobacteraceae > Ruegeria > Ruegeria sp. D7. Next base: position 28,549 of record NZ_JBQFPG010000019.1, on the reverse strand, counting down.
TGCGCTGATGACTGAAGTATTCGCCTTCCTCGCGCGGACTTTTGAGGAATTTGACCTTGTTACCATAGGCGTTCGCAATCTCTTCGGTTCGGTCAGTTGAGCCGTCATCCACGATAACGATCTCATCGACCCAATGGGCGAGATTTTCCAGAAAGCCACCGATGTCCCGTTCTTCGTTATAAGAGATCGAGACAACTCCAAGACTTGGACATTTGGTATTATTCATTTTTTTGTAGCCCGCGACGCTTTGAGTTTCAGATAAACAGGTCGGACCACCCGGTCGCGCATGCGGACCATGCGTTTTTTGATACGGGTCTTCAGATCGGGCTGCATGGCGGCAATAGTGGCTGCCGTCGGTTTGTGCGGATTGATCAGTTCCAGATCCTGATAGCCGAAGGCCTTGGCAATCTGACTGACCGAGTGGTCAAGCTGCAGCGTGTAATTCTCGTTGGCCATCCATTTCTCCTTCGAGGAGGTATGAACCGCAGAGCCGATCTCGTCCTCGTATTCGACGCCAACAAACTCACACAGATCCGCCAAACCCTGTTTCGGATCCGCGATAATGTCCTCGTAGCGCACCAACTTGAAGGTCTCCGGTGGTAACATGGACTGGATGCTCAAAAGGTTGCGCTGGATATTAAGCCAACCGAACTGGCGCCTCTCTGCATTGGTCGAAAACAATTCATGAGCAGAATATTGGACCGCCAGTGGATTGCGCACGAGACCGATGATCTTCACATCCATCTCCGTGCGGTCTACCCATTCCAATAGCAGGCTGAGAGCGCACCATTCTGCAAGGATTTGTGGTGATTTCTCAAAGAAAACCGGCTGGGCAAAGGTCTTGCACAACGCGTCCCAGCCTTCAAAAATCAGTTCCGTGTCATTCTCCGGAGGCTCATAATCGGGCATATTGCCCTTGAGCGTATCGATCAAATAAGTGCGCGCATTCTCGCGCGAGCCATAACCAGCATATGGCTTGAAACCCGAATAGAGCATGTCAGGCCGGTTCAGAACCACGGACGCCTTCAGCCAATGATGGGTCTCAAAATACGTATGGGGCGAATAGTCGACATGACGGATGCCCGAGTGTTTGCACAGCTCATCCTGCAGCATGGTTGAGCCAGAGCGTTTGTCAGACAGTAATATGACGACCGTAGGCATGTCCTGTCTCCTTGTCTGTTGAGGTATTCGAATAAACCGGAAAATGCCTGAGCGCGGCTAGCAAGCCAAAAATAAAATAGAACATCATGGCCCCGCGTGGCTGCGTCACCATCGCGTGACCAAATATTGCCCAAGGTGCCATCCCAACCACAGAGGCCAATAAAGCCTGACTGAAATACTGACCAATGCCTGAGCGCCTGCCCTTCACATGTCTGAGCGCGTAAAAGAACGCGCTCGCCAGCAAGAACATATGGAGCAGAGCCGCACCCATACCGTGTGCATAATAAGATATGGCGAACAGCGCATGATTAGCTTTGCCTGCAACCTCCGGCACGACGGTGTTAGATTTCAGGATGGCAACGCCTTGGCCTGCAAAAAGAAAGGCGGGATTGCCAAATAGGTGCTCGAATGGCTCTACGTAGGAAAGCAGACGTTCGGATTCCCGCTCGTCTTCAAGAGGGTTTTCAAAGATCGCTGTCGACCGGTTGGTCAGGCGATCAAAAAAGAAAACCTCAGAGTTAACGCCAACCATCATGACCAAAAGAATTCCAAACCCAACGGGTCGAAGGATGCCCTTCCTAATTCTCTTGAGACCGAGAAACACTGTGAAAAGAACAATTAGTATGGTTCCCAGGATCGGCCCGCGGGAATAGCTCATCAATACGCCCATAGGGGCCAGAAAACACGCCACCATCGCCACGGTTCGCCAGCGCCCGATCGGTTTGGGCCAACTGTAAAGCAAGGCGGCCAGCGGCCACGACAGATTGATGAAGCTGGCTCCCAGAATGGAGACCCCCACCAAAGTTCGCCCCCGTACCCCGGTGTCACCTGAATCCAGATAGGATGCAGCCACCTGCCGCCCTGCAGGATCAAGAAAGGTATTTTCGAGGACAAACCGTACTACGAAATTTCGAGTTTGTGGGAGGGAAGTCAAAATCATCAGTGAGGCCGTGACAATCACCCCAAGCGCGGCTGCCTTGATCACAAGCTCAAGATCTTCGGGCGTTCTGATAAGCTGTGCGGTTGCATAAAAGACCAAAAAGGCGAATGTTATACGCGCAGCCTGATAAACATGCTCGAAAATAGAGCCGGTATAAATGAAGCCTACAAACTCTCCGATCATCGTGAATAAAAACAGTGCCATAATAATCCACTGGAACGGTCTTCCATTGGATCCAAAACCTGGGCGCCGACTGGCATAATAGACAATCAGAACAATCATAATATCAATAAGATAAAGGGGCACCGGGCCCACACGAATATTCAACTTGGGAACAGCGGTCAGCATAAAAACAAAAGCCGCCAACGCTATCGTGCCATGGGAATACTGCTTAAGCATCGCCGATCTACCGTGCTGCGGCATGATAAGCCGCAATATACTTTTCGGACATCAGACGCTTGTCAAAAGATGCCGCACGCCGGAAACTAGCCTCTCCCATGTTCTGCCGTTTCTGTGCATCTTCAATCAATATCCCAAGGGCCTCTGCAATCGCCAGCGGTTCCGTTGGCGGCACAAGCAGAGCGCATTTCCCGTCAGTTCCCACTACCTCGCGCAATCCAGCGGCGTCGGACGCAACCACAGGCAGTCCGGCATTCATTCCCTCAACTGCAGCAAGGCCAAATCCTTCCCAAAGTGAAGCCATCAAAAAAATGTCGGCCTCCTGCAAAAATGGACCTACATCCTTGACATGCCCTTCAAATCGAACTGGCGTTTTCATTGCCGCCGCCTTAGTTTCCAGATCTGTTCGTAGGTCACCATCACCCAAAATACGGTATTCACACTTGTTTTCTGGTAGCGCTTCGAGCGCCTCAAAGGCCGCTGAATAATTTTTGGACCTGCGCAAGCTACCCACAGAAACGATTTTGACTCGACCCGTTGTGCTCCGTTTGGTGAAACTGTCAAACCTCAAACTAGCGCCATTCAAAATTACCTCTGCTTTGTCCGACAGGGTTGGATAAGCGGCCACCAGACTTTTGAGCGTACCATCACTGATACAATAGATCTTTTTGAACTGTTTGTAGATCAGAGGATCGACAATCTTTCCAACGGCAGACCCGCGGCGTTTATTGAATGTATTGTGCTCGGTAAAAACCACCGGACAGTGGATTGCACCGATATTCTTGAGCGCAGCAACGCAGGCGCTGGTTGGAAATAGGTGCGCGTGTACAACATCCGGCTTTGGGATCAACGTGCTAAGGTATTTGCGCAAAGCCAGAACAATACCCGGCTTGTAGGGACTCGAAAATCCCAAAGATACGGCATTGCGCAGCCCAACCGTCTCGCAACGCTCCAACGCAACCAGATGCGCATCTACACCAGCGGCAAGTAGATCCATATGAAGATCCTGCACCAACCGCTCAGCCCCACCACTATTATAGCCGAAGCTATTTATGATCTGCACAACCCTCACGATATCTCTGCTATCTTTCTTGTATTTTCCGCAATTCTATTTTGTTTTGCACCATCCAGACAGGTCCTTACCGACAATATTGGAGAGCTCCTCGATATCATCTCGATAGAATTGCACGAGGAATGCCTTTGTTTGCGCCTCCATTTTCGGACGCTCCAGAGTTTTTGAGAATATCAAAGACCGTAATTTCACCTTGGTGGACTTGGGTATCAGATTCTTTACTTTCTTCAATTGCGCGTGTTTTGAATCCATCGCACGGATCACCCATTTGGCCTTTGCAGCCCCGCCTTTTTGTGCATGAATTTCCTTGACGACAAAACTGTCATCAATCTTCAGCCAACTGAAAATATCCATCATTGTTTCCGTAGGAGCACGGTTTAGATCATCAAATAACACCAGCTTGATCCGATCCCGTCCAAACTGAGCGATCCAGGGAGCCAGAAACTTGGCTTGAAGCCCCTTGTTCAGTTTCGGCACGTTGATCTTATTGAGACTACTCCCGTTTAAATAGCCTGATGCATAGCGCGCTACATAATCAGAGAAATGACCTGTCTCGGTGCCATTACGCAAGAACAGAAGATACTCAGAGAAAAGGCGATCCACTGGGTTGCGCAGGCAGATCAGAATGCGCGCCTCAGGACAATCTTTGAAAATTTCAGCCGCGGTATCAGGATGGTAGATATAATGTGAGGCTTCGCCCACAATTTTTGCCCCCCCCACATTCTGAAACAGGCTTTGATAGGTCTCACCTGTCCGGTATTTTCCCTTTTTTAAGAATGTCTTCAGGAAATCCCTGTCTTCGGGTGACGGGTCTTTAATATTCCGAAACACTTCGGCCAGATAATAATCGGGTTCCTTGACCGGAGACATGTAGATATCCGGATGCTGTTCGAGCATCAGGTTCAGGCTTGTTGACCCGCATCGCATGCCGCCGATGACGAAAAAGTTTGGCTGTGTGAACATCAAAAAACCTCTGAACAAAGCAGGTACATATCATCATCTGAACCTCCGCAAAAAGGCCTTCATTCCGACCGGAATGCGGTGCCGCCAATAACCGGGGAAGTTGGGGTCAGGTTTGAATGCGCTCCATGGGCGTGGTGTCCAATTCGGTGCAGGTTCAGACATTACATCTCGGATCAGGGCGGCATAGGCATCGGCTGCGACCTCATCTGTATAACGTGCCCGCGCCTCAGACGCCGTAGCCCGGCTGAGTACCGCAAGCTTCGTACGATCCTCGTGCAGAGCTGCGATGGTGCTGGCGAAACCTTCAGCGTCACCCAATTCCTCGATAAATCCAGTGCGTCCGGTCTCAACCAGAAAGTCGGTGATTCCAGCGATCAGGCCGCAAACAGGTACGCATCCAGCCATCATCGCTTCCAAAAGCGCATTAGGACAACCCTCAAAATGAGACGTGAAGAGATAGACATCCGTCTCGCCCAAAAATTGCGGGATTTCCGCAGGGGTGAGTGCTCCCATAAATTCAACGCGGCCCTCGGCCAGATGCGAGGCCATCACCTCTTCCAAACGCGCCCTATCCACACCTTTGCCCGCAATCCGCAACCGGAAAGGTACCCCCCGTGCCCTGAGTGCATTGGCAATAGCGGGTAGATACATCACGCCCTTCTGGTTGTGCTCCAGACGGCCCAGGAAACCCAGCTCCAGCTGTGCGCCGGTGCCACGCTCAGTTTGAGCCGCTGTTTCGAACTTGGCGGCGTCAAGACCGTTGGGAATCAGCACAAGTTTCGCAGGATCAGCCCCGTAATCGGAGACCAAGTCATCGCGCAACCGGGGAGTCAGGGCTATGATCCGCGCCAATCGCTCCCGGCCTGACATGGTAATGCGATAGCCATGATCAAACGCATTGGCGCAGCGCGATAAAACCCGCATATGCGCGGGTAAATGCGGGATTGAAGACAATATACCTTCGGAGTTTATAGCCATGACACAGTCTATATCGTTGTCTGTGCACCATTTCGTGAAAACCTGCGCCTGTCGTTTCATATTCAGGGAGGCCGAGGCCAATCGAACACAGCCGTCATCCACATAGGCCTCCTCCCAGAGCTGCGCCTGCGGCTTTCCGACGGTCACGCAGTAAAGCGATACGCCCCGCGCTGCGAGAGCGGGACGGATATTGCGATAAAACGTGAAGGTACCACTGTCTTTGGGCACGGAACCAAACGCGACCTTGAACGATTTATGCGGTTGTTCTGACATTGCAACCATCACAACAGCGCCGAAATCTGGGCGGCCAGAGCTTTTGTATTATAGCGCTCTTCTACCTTGGCGCGACCATTCGCACCAAAGTTGCGTCTCTCTCCCTCATCCGCGATCAAGTGGGACAAACTGGCGGTCCATTCCTTGTCTGAGGAAACCAAAAACCCATCCGACCGATCGGTGATCACATCACCATTGGCCCCCACCCCGCTTGCCACAACCGGAATGGACGTGGCCATATATTCCAGCGCCTTGAACGCGCATTTATAGATGTTGAACGGGTTATCAATAAGCGGATAGAGGCCAATGTCGAAATCGGCCACTGCAGCTGCTACCGCCTCGGGATCAGACCAGTTCACTTCATCCACGAGATCGAGCGTCAACCCGTCGATATCGCCGAAGACCTCGGCCAGTTTTGGCTCACCGCAGGCCCCTACAATTTTAAGACGGATGTCGTGTTTCGCGGCAAGACTGCGCAGCGGTGCCTCAAGAATCGAGGTCAGATCTTCGACATAATGGGCGCCGTTGCCGATCCAGCCCAGACACACTTGTCCCGCGTCACCTGCAGTGCGTGCCCTGTACTGATCCAGGCGAATGCCCGAAGGGACGAAATGTGCCCTACCACCTGCCTCTCGAACCAGCCCCTCCAGATTGCGGCTGCCCGCGAAAACCCCGTGCGCATCGCGCATCATAGTCGCAGCATTGCGCTGAGAAATCTCCCGGCCCACACGCGAGGGCGCATCATCGATATCAAAAAACACCCGCTTGCCCATAAGCTTGGCCATGCGCAACAAGGCAATATCATAGCGAGAATACTGCTTCTGGAAAATCATGACATCGTGCTGCATAGTAACTGCCAACATTCGCAGGTAATCTCGTCGGCGCGGCGCATGATGGTAGGAAACACGATGCCCCAACGCCTCAAGTTCTTCGCCAATCCAATAGCCACGCACACGCGAGCTGGCCTTGTTGCGATCTCCCAGCAGAATAAACGCAACCCTGAGGCTGAGGGAATCCGGAGTGTGAGGTGTCGTCATCCGAAGAGCAGGCCTTTCCAGCTGCCCGCGTCTTTTGGAGCCTGCCTATTGGATGATCTTGGTGTTGTCGAATACCCAGGAGCTTCGTATCGACCTTCCATGAACGTAATCCTTGTTACTGCACAACCGCTAGCGAACCAAAGTTTGACCAGCAACTCGCAAAAAACTCATCATAAATTTCTGGGTTTCTAATCTTATTTTCCCAAGTTACTGAGAACAAAACCAAACGTCCAACGGATAACATAGGCATCTTTTATCCGAACATAGCTCAGTCGTCTTTGAACTCATAGCCAAACCGGTTGACAATCAGACTCTCACGTTCGGCGACGAGTTGGCGAGTCTCCATATCGTAGAAATCCGATCTTTTTACGGTGGCCGAGCGCGATGCATTCCTGGGCTTTCCAGTGCCAATCACGGAATCGAGAGTTTCGGCCTGTGCTATCCCGTGGTCGAGTACGACTGACCGGAAATCGGCCGCAAGTGTCTCGGTGTGCAGAAAACGGTCAATATAACAATGTTGTTCGACCCATTTCTCGAGAGTTACGGAATCTCGCAGACGTCCCGAATGCAACGTTTTGTTGTCGGCGCAATACAGATTGCAGAACCGATAGCTGTAAAGGCCACTGTAGCTAAAAAGACGCGATGAATAATATGCGCCAGACAGCACGGAAGCCAGCTTAGGATCCATCAATTTGCGAAGCCATGTTCGAAAAGCTTCGGGATTGTTGGGGTCTGAATAAAGTTGCAAATTTGCTTTACGGTCCTGGCGGGCTGCAGCAAGAAGAGCTGGGACGAACCCAAGTATAGCGCCGCGCGGATTCTGTGTGTAACCGCGGCTCTTCAACGGTCGAAACCGAGTTAAAGCTAGGTAGGGCCCCGATTTCCTTTTTTGTTTTACTCCATAGGACCAAAGAGAAAGGTAGAAGTCCCAAGGGTTTCGTATCGTTGCAAATTTTAAAATATCACTTGAGATGATTGCCTCATCGGGCTTCAAGTGGTGTTTTACATGTCTCTGTGGAACTTCGAGTGCGTGTAGCCAAGTCAAAACGGAGACACTCCCCGTCTTGTTCAAGTCAACGTAAACAAACTCGTCGGATAGGAACATATACTCACCTTAATCTGGCGCGGCTGCTCGCTCTTGCGTGCATAATAACCATCTCCAGTTTATTCATCGCCGGGCAGGCTTGCCAGTCCTGCATCTTTTCCGGCCAACACTCATTATTCGCAGACATTCTGCCCTGACCGCAACATGATTCACCACAGCCGTGTTCGCGAACTCACCGAACAAGGTTTCCCGTTAGGTGTAGAGAATTACAACGTGACCAGCCGAGAATCTATGTTAAGGCTGTGAAACAAGAACTTTTTCAGGACGATCGCATATGAGTGACACAAGTTTTATCAATCCGACTGCCAAACGCATTATGGTGACCGGCGGTGCTGGATTTCTGGGCAGCCATCTGTGTGATCGCCTGGTTGAGGCCGGGCACGAGGTCCTGTGCGTCGACAATTATTTTACCGGACGGCGCGGCAATGTCAGCCATCTCATGGGCGCACCCAATTTCGAGTTGATGCGCCATGATGTGACCTTCCCGCTTTATGTAGAGGTGGACGAGATTTACAACTTGGCCTGCCCTGCGTCACCGATCCATTATCAGCATGATCCGGTGCAAACGACCAAGACGTCCGTGCATGGTGCGATCAACATGCTGGGTCTGGCCAAGCGTGTCGGGGCGAAGATCATGCAGGCCTCCACCTCCGAGGTTTACGGCGATCCCGATATCCACCCCCAGCCTGAAAGCTACTGGGGTAATGTGAACCCGATCGGCATCCGCTCGTGCTATGATGAAGGCAAACGCTGCGCCGAGACCCTGTTTTTCGACTACCACCGTCAAAACCAACTGCGCATCAAAGTAGCCCGGATTTTCAACACCTACGGGCCGCGTATGCACCCTCATGACGGGCGTGTGGTCTCGAACTTCATCATGCAGGCGCTCAGGAACGAAGATATTACCATTTTCGGAGACGGTCAGCAGACACGCTCGTTCTGCTATTGCGATGATCTGATTGAGGCCTTTATCCGCCTGATGGCCACGCCAGACGATGTGACGGGCCCAATCAATACCGGCAATCCAGGCGAGTTCTCAATGCTGGAACTGGCAGAAGCGATTATTGAGCTGACGGGTACCAAGTCCAAAATCGTTCACAAACCCCTGCCGCAAGACGATCCCAAACAGCGCCAACCCGATATCACGCTGGCCAAAAAACACCTCGACTGGGAACCTAAAGTCCCCCTTCGCGAAGGCCTTGTCCCCACGATCGATTATTTTGAGCACCTCGTGAAAGCGGGCATCGCATGAGGCTGGGGTAAGGAGCGCCTAGTTCATTTTTCTGGCAACCCACCCCAGAAACGCCTTGTCGGCGTTTCGCGGAGGGGTGCGAGCGGCGAAGGCCTGCCATTCGGCTTCCAGCGCGTAGATGTCCGCACCGGGGGCCAGCCTGCGGGCTTCATCCAGCGTCTCGGGGGTCAGCGACAGCCTGCCGCCTTCATCCACCACCGTATCGCGACGCGTGACAGAGATGATGTCGCCGGGTTCTTCTTCCAGCTTGTAGTCCGGCAGATTGTCGGTGGCGATGATATCGCGCACCATAGCGCGGAAGACGCGCCGCGGGCTGGCGGAACCCGACTTCTTCAGCAGCACCTCCAATGAGACGCGCCAGCCTGATTGCTGACCGCAGTGTTTGCGCGCTAGCGCGTACAACCGCCTCTCCAACGGACGGCGGAGCGTAAAATACGCCCGGCTCAGCGTCAGAACCGAACGCGCCAGCACCGCCTCATAGATCCACTCGCTTAACGTGACAGATACCGAAACCATGCGCCCTGCCCGGGTTTTGCGTACGATTTCCCAGCGTTCAATCAGGCCAAAACCTGTCGTGATCTCGCGCTCACCTGTGACTATATTGGTCGTGATGCGAGTTCCCGCGAGCCGCTCAAAGGCCTCTTTCAAGCGGCGGTAGGCATCTCCGCTGGTTTCACGACCGGTGGCAAGCAGCAAGTCATGCGCTGTAAGCGTGAGCTGCCGCGATACAGCACGACCCGCGTTCAGCGCCGCCATCAGTTGGCTGATACAAAAGATCAGAATGTCGGCATCAAAGATCGTGGCCCGCCCTTTCACCGAGGGTGTCACAGTCACTGCCACATCATTGTGAGTATAGTTCAGAATGCGCCTATCTGGGCGCGTAGCCAGTGAAAAGAGCGGATGCTCCAGTGAAGCCAGATCATGTTTTGGACTAGCCGCAAAGAAGTCACATACAAAGAAATCGCCCGGGCCTGCCGCCGGTATGCCTGTCGTCATCTGCCTCTCCATCCGCCGGCTTGCCGGACTATGCATTACTTACATTTTTTGGTCGGGGAAGGACTGCTCGGCTCCCCTAAAATGGATTCGTCGTTTCATTGACACCCAAGTTATCCACAGGGTGAGCTCAGGTATAGTCTTTTACCCGCACAAATCGGGGGTTCAGAGTCAGCCCTTCGGGGGTTCAGAGTCGTTTTATCGGGGTTTTAGAGTCATTCTGAATACAAAAAACCATAAATAAATGTTTTTATTCAATACCTTATAAAGGTAGTTTTTTACCTTAACTACAAATAACAAAATTTTAACACCATAAGCAGGCAAGAAACTGACCAAAACCGCGATTTGGCAAGGGATGTCCCTATTTTCATAGAAAAAATAAGGGAGTGTACAAAAAATCATCCATGCTACATATTTTGTGTTATCAGGCAGAAAACATGATACATGGAGGCATTGATGGGCAATAACGGCCAAGTCCCCTATCTAGGCATTTCATCAGATGATGCGCTGGCAAGTATGGATGCGCCGATCAGCACAGAAGATCTCGCAGGAATTGCAAAAACATGCCGGAATGGTCGGGATATTCTTACTGCCTACAGGCAGAATACAACCGATCAGAAAACCCTGCGCCGCTTCTCGACATGGGAGATCACCAAATATCTCATCCCCGTGGCCCCGGCCCATTTCCGCCGGGTGCTGCGCCAGAACCCCGAGTTGCCACAAGGTCTGACGGAAACCGAAGGCGGTGCCAAATGGTTCACGCTCGATGAGGTGCTACATTTGCGAAATCACTTCGCGGCGGAAGGCAGCAAGCATCGCGACTACCTACCCTATCGCCCCCCCGGTTTGCCTGCCAAGATCGTGACCGTAGCCAATTTCAAAGGTGGTGTGGGCAAAACCTCAATGGCGGCTCATTTGGCGATGTCAGCTGCTCTGGATGGTTACAAGGTGTTGATCATTGATCTTGATAGTCAGGGATCAATGTCTTCGATCTTCGGCGGGCAAATCAAAGACAAATGGGAAACCGTCTTTCCTCTGTTTGCTCGCCATTACGGTGATCACTTGCGGCGGGACAACCAGTCGCGTCTGGATCGGGGTGAACCTCCCCTTCCCCTTGATGGCACCGTTGCCCAAGCCATAGAAATGACAGCCCAAGATGTGGTGCAGCGCACCCACTGGCCAAACATTGATCTTTTGGGCGCACAGTTGGATTTGTATTGGGTTGAATTCCAGGCACCAATCTGGCGCACCCAGGCGCGGACATGGAAGCTGTGGGATGCGCTGTCCGATCGGTTGGACGCAGATGGGATACTGCAGGAGTACGATCTTGTAGTCCTGGATACGCCCTCCTCTCTGGGGAATCTGACGATTAGCGCGCTGGCCGCCGGCGACATCCTGCTGGTACCCACGGGTGCCTCGTTCCTTGAGTTTGAAGCCACCGGTCGATTTTTTGACATGCTGCATACGACTTTTGCTTCGATTGAAGAGACCGAGAATATCGCCGCCCAGGCGCTGGGACATACGGGCCTGAGATTTAACTGGGACGCCGTGCGCGCAGTGATCACTCGTTTTGACAGCAGCAGACAAGCGGAAACCGCCGCCCTCATGCAGGGCCATCTCGGGACGGTGCTTTCCCCTTACCGTCAGGATTTCACCCCGCTTATTGGGCAGACAGACGAACAAGTCACGAGCGTCTACGAGACTGACTACCGGGATTTCAACCGCGAGGCCTACGCGCAGGGACGTCAGGCCTTTGATGCGACTTACGCTGGTTTCAAACGCCTGCTCCTTGGAGCCTGGCGCCGGGATGAGTTGGCCGCCGCCGAGAGAGCCCGTGACGGTGTATAAGCATCTCGCTTCCTTTCCGAATTGAGCCGGACCAACCTTTAAGTTGACAGCTGTCAACTCGAACCGGTTGCCTCTGGTAGGCTCTGAAAAAACTATCGTCTGACACGGAAATATTCAGGTTGCGGTACGATTCACACCGTTCAACAGGGCCATCACCATCGGTCCGGGAGAGAACTCTCCGACCACCGCCTTTCCCGTCAGGGCCCGCAGATACCCGCCGGGGCTGTTGATGTTGCCAAACCTTTGCAGAATGCAGACGACGGTTACAGCGGCGGTTTCCGGGCCCATCACCTCTTGAGCTTCCTGCCAGGCCGAGGGACTGATCCCCATCATTCCGCGCACATAGCTGGCGGCTATCACCAGATCACGCCATTCGCGCGGTTCGCGTTCGCAATAAGGCAGGATATCAGGGCATGCCTTCAGGATCAGAGGCAGGGGCACCCTTGGCAGTTCCCGATCCGGTTCACAAGAACCAACCGGGCCGCCTTCGCCGTTATCCCTTTCAGGGCAATGTTCAGATTCAAGGTTATCTGGTTTTGAATTATGATAGTGCCGCCCGGAATCGTCGTCATTGCCGCTCATTTTTTCTGTTTCCAAGATAAGCAAGGCGCGGATGTTTCCGAGGATGTCCGAGGTCCGGCGTTCCAACTCGGACAGCGCTTCAAGGCCCAGCTTGCGGCGCATCTGCTTGTGAACCTCCAGCAGGTCGGCCAGAAGTGCGTCCCAGTCGCCAGGAAGGGCGATTTCCTGTCCATAGAGCGCCAGTTTTAGAGCGTCGCGCTTAAGTAAGGACAGCTTCTCTCGAGCAGCCTCCAATTGCGCCTGAGCGGCGCGGGCTTCTTGGGCGGCAACGTTAATATGCACAGCGTGCTGGAGTAACGGCCGCAGATCAAAGCCAAACGCGCAGGTAATCTCTCCGTCGACGTCACGCCGGGCGTAACGCTTGCCGTTGGGGCTGTCGTGGCGTGCAATCAGCCCTGCACGCACCAGTGCTACCAAATGACGACGCAGCGTGCTTTCGGCCATGCCATGCGCACGGTTCGACAAGGCTGCATTTGATGGAAAGACAATCAGGCTGTCGTCATCTGACAGCGACGTATTCGGGTGAAAAGAGACCAGCGCGTTTAGCACCGCCAGATCCCGATCGGTCACGCCAAAGGCGCGGCGGGCGGTGCAAAGATTGCGCAGCAGTTCCCATTTGTCGATATGCGATATCTCGGGTGCGGTCTGCATAGCCGCCACCTGTTTGATCAGTCCAGCCGTTACCGGCTGCCCAAAAGGCGTTATTGTAATGTGTTCCATTTGCTGTCACGAGACAAAACTTTTCACCCGCCGGGCTCGACGCCAGTTGACAGCTGTCAACTCAAAGCCATAAAATCGGAGGTGCTAAATCACCAATTCAGGCCTCTTGGAACTTCGGTTCTGAGGGGTCTTTTCTTTTCGTCCTGCCTGTTCGTGCCTCCTTGTCGCTGCTCCACGATTATCCCGCGGTTGCGGGGTTATTCATCCTTGTCGGTTTTCCATCGGTGGTGAATATCTGCGATGTTTTCGACCAGCCAGTTCTCGAATCCTCTGGTCGCTTTGGTATCAAGCGTCAGCACGGCCTTGGCACCATTGCGGCGCATCTGACCTAATGCCGTACCATCTGCGCATCTCAGCAGCACATCGGTGCGCGGAGCAGGGGGCTTGTGTGGGGTGAGGGCGGTCAGAACTGCCTCGAAACGGTCATCGGATGTGTCGCCCTGTGCAGCATCGATCACGTTTTGCATCTGATCTTGTGGCAGTAGCTCAGCCAGCTTCAGCCAACGATCCCTACCTATCGACGGGGCGGCCCCGATGGCCTGGATCACTGGCTCGGGGATGCGATCGGATACGGACAGCATTCTTGATATCAACGTTTTGTCCACATGAAGCGCGTCGCAAATCACCTTGCGCTCATAACCCATATCCTGCATCTGGCGGGCGAAGTTGACCTTTTCGATAAAACTCAGATCGCGCCGCGCGCTGTTTTCCTGACCCTGAGCCAAAATGACGGCACGGTCGTCCAATACCCTGATTAAGGCTTTGACCGGCAGCCCCAACTCGCGCAGTGCGGCCACCCGACGGCGACCATAAACGACCTGAAACCGTTCCCCATCATTCGGATTGGGCCGCAGCAGCACTGGCACCTGCTGACCGTACTCCCGGATTGACTCGGCCAGCTCAGCCAAACCGGTGGTTTCCTCCAGACGGTCGCGCAGGCCACCGTCATCAATCATCCGCGGGTCGATTTCCTGAACCGAGCGTGATTTCAGGTCCGAGATCGACTGGCTGACTGCCCCGATCGCACCCGAGCCATAGCGCGGTTTGGCCACATCAACCCGTGAAGGTGCGTCACCGGATACGGGGGGAGGGGGGGCTTCCATCAGCCCCTTGAGCAGGTTCTTACGCGCCATCGCCACGCCCCCATGCAGATTGGACCAGGGATACAATCTCGCCGTTCACGGCGTCCAAGCTTTCCATCGCGCGTTCATAGGTTGCGCGAGTGAACTGACTTTTTTCGACCTCATAGAGGGTCTGCTTGGTTATCCCGGCGTCAGAGATTGCGGTGGATTTCAGCACTGGATGGTTTAGTACATGGTCACCAAACATCGAGCGCATGAAGCTGACCATCTGATTTTGAGGGCCGTCGCCGGGCTCATACCTCGTAATCACGTAGCGCATCCAGTCATAAGACATGTTGCCGCCGGCCTCGGCCACCACGCCCAGCAGGTTCGAGGTCATCAACAGGAACTGACACATCGACATCACGTCAAGCATCTGCGGGTGTACCGTGACCAGAACGGCTGTTGCCGCGGACAGGGCGGCCATAGTGAGGAATCCAAGTTGTGGGGGGCAATCGACGACAACGATATCGTACTCCTGTTCTACGGTGGACAGCACGTCGCCGATCCTCGTGAAAAACAGGTTACCGTCCCGTTGCGTGAGCGCACGGGGGGTGTCGTGCTCGAACTCCATCAGGTCCAGATTGCCCGGTACGATGTCGAGATTGGTGAAGTAGGTCTTTTGGATCACGTCGCGCAGCGGTATCGGATCATCATAGCGGATCGCGTCGTACAGCGTGCCTCCGTCAAGCAGGTCAAATTCCGGCTGAAATCCGTGCAGCGCCGACAGGCTGGCCTGCGGATCCAGATCGATCGCCAGCACCTTATAACCATCCAGCGCCATTTTTTGCGCCAGATGGGCGGCGGTAGTGGTCTTGCCAGAGCCACCCTTGAAATTGATGACAGTGATTACCTGCAGATGATCTCCTTCGCGCCGTCCGGGCAGGTAGTTGCCAGGCGCTTTGGCTCCGACTTCAAGCAATTCGCGCAAGGCCTGAATGTCTTCGGGTGAGTAATAGCGCCGCCCCCCAGCACGGGTTTCGGGTGACGGGCCGCGCCCGTCCAGATGCAGCTTGCGCAGGTAAGCGTCCTTAACGCCGAGCAAGTCTGCCGCTTCTCCCGACGTGAACTTGCGCAGGGATCGCCTGGCATCCGGCGGGAACAACTGAGCGCGATGCGCCTGCAGCCGTTCTGACAAACGCTGGGCGTGATCTCCGACCAGCTGGTCAATCCGTTCCCTGTTATAGCTAGATTGCTGGGCCTCCGGTATGGGGACCCCTGCGGTTGCTTGCTCCATCTCTGCCCTCACTCGGCTCTGCGTTGTTACGCTTTAGGCCGTTTTATTCACTTATTTCCGTAATTAATGCCGTGCTTACGGCGATTCTTGCAAGCGCTTTTTCCATATCCTGTAGCAAACAGAGCAGTGGGTACGAGATTGCGCGGTTTAACTTGTTTGCGGGAATGATCGGGTGCTCCCGTGAGGGTATGCCTCAACAATCATCAAATCCACGCCCAGATTTCCCGGTCGGCATCACCAGTTCCTGAGGGACAGGGTGGGCGAGGGGGCTATGCCTCGGCCGTCACGGCCTGGATCTTCGTCTAGGCTGCCGGTCTGTGCCACATCTATCCGCAGGTCTGGATCACATGGGTTTTCACCTGGAACGCAGGTCACAATATCACGCGCCTCGACGAATTTGTGCCGTGGCATTACGTTGCTTAGACAGTCCGGCGGGCAGTATCCGCAAAGCACTAGGTGCTTGATCCCAAAGTTTGATGGTGAGATCCATTTGATGGAATGGAAGGACGCCTAATCCAGCGGTTAAAGTATGCCGACAAAGGCACCGTGGTCGCATTCTGTGCCTGTTCTTTTGAGAAAACACGAGACCCAACCCAATCAGCAGGAACAAAGGGTAGCCTGATTTACGCGGAAGTCTGTCCAAACATTGGGGAGTAGCTCACTAATCTGGGAAGCCAATCCGTGCAACAAGGTCAGCCCAAACATGGCTTGGGAATAAGCGATTGGCCAAATCCGCCTGAGTTTCTGCTCAAATTGGATTTCTCAACGCGAAACAATCGTCAAACTGTGACATTTTTTCATCCATTCTGAAAATAGTGGAATTAAACATGATTTCCGCCCGGGAAGAATTAATCCTTGTTTTTCCGAAAGATTTCACTGCTGGCGAGAATCTCAGACGCCACATCTCACGCGACGGCTCTGGAAATGCGCCAAGAGAAAGGTGTATTTATGACCAAACTGTGGCGTGGTTCATACAACGCATGGTTCTGATCGTGCATATGGTCGGTGTAGTTCGTAATGAGTATATAGGAGTATAACTATGGGCATTCGGTCCTATGGAATATCCGCAATAGCCGCTGCGGTTTTGTTTCAGTTTAGTGTAGCAAGCCCAGCCGAGGCATCTGCCTGTACCGTCTCAACCGCCCGACAAGCTTCGAGTTCACCAGAGATACTGTGTGAATGCGATGCCGTCACATCGGATATGATCAAGTACATCCAAAGACGTGCTGACTTCAGCAACTACCTTACTAGGACCGGTGCAGAGTGCCCCAAGTTGGCTGCACTTCTGTCGGATTTACCAACAGCGTCTATTGGGCTTTCCGAACAACGCTCCGGTGAAGGACCTTCAGATGAGCGGCCGAACGATCCAGAACCTGATGATCAACCTGATCCGAATGACGATCCAGACCCCAAACCAGATCCAAAAGAAAATGAGAATGAAGCTTGTGAGTGTAGTATACCCGATGACTATGCTGACCAACTTAGAGACATATTTGAACAGATCACTGTTGGTGAAATCGATGAAGAAGTATTCAATAAGCTACTTGAACAAATCGAAAAGAAAAAAGGGCTGCAACGCAACAAACGCACTGAGAATTCGACACAGTCGCAGCAGCGGGTTGACAACTACGACAATGAACAAAGGTCTAGCGCAAGAGAGCGCAAAGCCGAACGCTTGAGAGAAGACGATATTGGTCGTTAAAGCGTAACGCGTCCCATAGGTCTTATTGCATAGACAGGCAGTTTGGCTTGTTCGAAAACTAGGTAGTTGGGAAAGGTTCTGTCCCAACTACCTTCGATAGCAGCATCAGCGGAATTGGCGTTATTCGTTACCCCGCCAGTTGGGCAAACTGCTGAAACGGAGAGAGTCCAGGTGTGAATTGACCTTTCCGTATCATGTTGATCAGTTCGATGCTGGCTAGGGCCGATGCAGCTGAAGCGAATGGCTTGAAAGCAAGCATGGGCCCGATCCGACGTTTGATGAAACGATGATCTTGTTCATTGATGTAATTGAGATATTTCCGCCTCACCATCTCTGTCGGAATCGGGAAACCAAAGCTTTTGGGCATCTCGTTGATCGCTTTGATCCTAGCTGAGTTCACCCCGTTTTTGTCGATGACGATCTTACGTGGCAGCATGTTGACTTCGAGCGCGCTGGCAAAAATTTTGTTGCCGCAGCTTTGTTCCGGCACATGCACAGCATGAAACCAAGCGTTCTATCGAACTTGTCGATGGCCTGATAGAGGTAAACCCATTCGCCCTTCACTTTCACATAAGTCTCATCCATGCGCCAAGAACGATCCGCGTCGCGCATTCGACATCGCGCGACTGCAGCCACGAGCCCGATATATTTGCTTACCCAACAGCTCAGCGTCGCATGATCCAGGCGAGCGCCGCGTTCGGCCATGATCTCTTCGAGATCCCAGTGTGAAATACCGTAGCACAAGTAGAAAAAGACCGCGTGTAAGATCACGTCTTTTGGAAAATGTGCGCCTTTGAATGAGATCGTCACAGTCTGCTCCTGTCATATCCGAACGCGCGCCATCAGATACGCAGGCGGAATGACAGTTGGGAATAGAGTTTGCGAAAGAACCACATTTCACCCCAACAGATCGGTCGCGGGGTTCTCTGCAATATCGACATCATCATAGTATTTCTGTGCCTGGGCCATGGAGCGGTGCAGGGTCAATCGCATGGCGGCCTGGATCGGGGCGCCGTCCAGCGCCGCCTGGGTCAGGAACCCAGAACGCAGACCGTGGGGCGAGGCGAAGTCCTCCGGCAACCCTGCCAACCGGAGGCGATGTTTAACAATCTGATAAATAGCTTCCGGCGAAAGCCGACGTTTCAGCACACGATCCGCTTTTGAGACTGGTCTGAACAGTTGCCCTTTCTTAATCTGTCCAACCTCGACCCAGTGCACCAGCGCCTGTGCCGCACGGCCCTTCAGCACCAGCCGCGGCGTTTCACCTTTGGTTGTCGTCTTGGTCTCCAGGAGCGAGATCCAGATCAGACCTTCCTTTTCAAACGCGTTCAGGCTGACATCCTCGCGCATCAACCCGGTGATCTCCGAGCGCCGTCTACCACCAGAAGCCCAGCCCAGCATCAGGATCGCCCGGTCGCGACAATCCCGGCGCGAGCCGCGGCAGGTGGCCAGCAGCTGCTCAAGCACATCGCGGGTGATTGGATGGGCGGATTTCGGGGTCGGGGGCCGGGCGGCGGCACGTCTTGCCTTGGCGCGGGCCTGCTTGATCTGCGGCGCGTCAAACGGGGAGGGGAGGTTCTTCATCCGGTGGAAGGCCAGCCAGGAGGCGATGCGCCGGTCCAGTGTCGATGGTGCCGGGCAGGCGAGGGACTTGCGCAGCCCTTGCGCGATGAGTTTCTCCGCCGTTTGAAGTGCGATGTCTGTGTCCGGGGCATCTCCGAGATCGCGGGCATGATCGAGGATGAAGGCCAGCGCCGTGGCCTCGGATTCCGGCCAGTCCAGCGCCGATCCGCAACGCGTCGCCTTCCAGGCCGTCACATAAATCAGATCCCGTTCATAGGCCCGCAACGTGTTGGGTGGCGTGCCACGCACATAAAGATCCGTCAATGCGTCCTGATCAGCCTGCGAGAGGGCAGGGGAGGCGGCGGGGAGATAGGGCGCAGGGGCTGTCATGGCCGCCATTCTGCCTCCGTTTTCGGGTAAAATCAATTACACCTGATAAGCGCTACTTATCAGGTGTAATAGCAAGTTAGCGGTGTGGCGAAAGTAACGTGCAAAAGGGCGTAGTCTTGCGCGTAACGAGGGTAGGGAGTTTGCCACAAAAGAGGATTAGCGATGCCGCTGAAAGTTGTTCTTTGCTAGATCTGATCGATCATGCTTATCTCCGCCATTCAGGCTGTTTGCTAACCCACAATGGCACACCGAGGCCAACGGGAGCGTTCACACCTTCACAGCCTAAGGGTCAATCCACGCTTGGAGCCTCTCGGTTCCAGCAACTCGCCGAACTTTCCACTTAACCCCGACACTGGTCCTGAGTTGGTTGCTATCGACTTCAATCTTCGTAAAAGAAACTTAAATCGTTTGGGGGCGATAGTAGGTATCGGGCTTGTTCAGAGCATGAAAAAGGATACGATTCCAATCGATTGATCTTGTCGCAGCAAACGTTTTAGCACAGGCGCTGCCTTATTTGGCGAGCGAAATCTGAGCACTGCCGTTGCGATGGATTGGAGCAAAAGATGTTGAAAGCCTGGGCCGCCAAGCGGCGAGAGAAATATCAAGTATTTCAGCCGATAGAGCCTGAACAATCGTTCTATGCAATCGGTGATATCCACGGTCGTTCTGATCTGTTGGAGCGTGCGCTGTTGCAACTGCCAGAGGCCGCCCAGATTGTTTTTGTTGGAGACTATATCGACCGCGGCGAAGATAGCGCAGGCGTTTTGCGCAGACTTATTGGTCGCCCCAACTCTCATTTTCTCATGGGAAACCACGAGGAGATGCTGTTGGCATTTCTAGAAAATCCACGTGCGAATGGGTCTAGATGGCTGCGCTATGGTGGTTTGCAAACACTGGCTAGCTTTGGTGTTTCGAACGTTACGGAAACCTGCGATCCAAACAGGCTGGAAGCTGTACGGGACGCCCTTCGCCAAGCGATGGGGCCAGAGCAAATCTTCTGGTTGCATAATCTGCTTTACCAGCACCGAAACGGCAATGTCATCGTCGTACATGCCGGAGCTGACCCAAAGCAAAAAATCGACCTACAAGACAAACATAACTTTATCTGGGGCCACCATGACTTCGGAAAGGTCATGCGAGAGGATGGTTTGTGGATCGTTCACGGCCATACCATCGTTAGCAACCCAGTTGCGGAAAAAGGTATTATCTCGATCGATACCGGCGCTTACGCGACCGGACAGCTTTGCGTTGCTAATATTTTTCACGGCGGTGTTAGTTTTAATGTTGTCGGCTGAGCAATAAAGATTGTGAAGGTGAGGCGTCGAAGCTGCATAGCTTGGCTGTGGCTACAGATTTAGGTACGCCTTTCGGCACGGGGCGGCTTTCCACGATCAAAAACCGTGCGAGACCCTAGCAGGCCGTGCGTTTGTAAGCTCAGTTTTAAGTTAAGCGATTTACCGACTGCGGGTCCATTGGAGTGTCGATAGCACAATCTATATTATCCCGCAAAGGAAGCATAGGATGTAGACGGCCTGGGCCGGGAGGAACGGCAGGTTACGGGGGCGTCTACACCTTCGGAACCTGATCTATTTGCCTTCCTTATACGAGCCGTTCATACCCTGACAGCGCGATCTCTAAAACGGTTAGATCGACAGTCATGTCGTCTCCTGCGGCAACCCCATCGCAAACAATCCCATCATATGTACCGCCGCAAGATGTTGCTAACCCAACATAGTATCCCAAGTCCCACAGGTCAGCTGGCAAGAACTCAATAATGTGCGGAGCATTTGCAAAAACAGCATTTGTCAAACCGGCCCCGTGAGGCCCTGCAATGATTTCGACGTTGGAGAATAGCTGAACTTGCTCGACTACGCTCAAGTGTTCGGTCTGAACCGTTTCAAATCCGTACCCGCGCAGAACCGATTCAACCTCCGGTTCGTTCAAGATTCGGCGCATTGCTGCATCCTTGCGAGTCAAAAAAACGCGGCGCGGTCCATCGAATGATTTGACAGACACATTGCGTAGAACTTGTGAACGGAAAGCTTCAAGCCCCGAGCGTGTCACCGCACGCCCGTGTCGGCGCATTGATGGGAGCAGGAGGCTTTTCAGCTTAATGCAATTTTGATCTGCAAACACGCGCTTATTCGGCGCAATTTCTAAAAGATCCAGAATGGCAGCCTGATAACTGTTTGGAGTCTTTGGAAATATGATATGAGCTTCCCTGGGAATTTTCCCAGCGGCTTGGAATTCTGCATATCTGACCGCATGGTCTACAATCGTATGATAATAATTTTGCCACCCGATGGAGCCAAATAGATAACCGCAGTTATAATCTGGTTCTTTATTTAGATGCTGTTGCGCAAGCGATCTTCGTTGATTTTTAGTTTTGTCCATGAAGTGTATGTGCTCTCGCGAACGCATCGTTTCTGGGAATACTTCAATTGGAACATGTTCGGGGTTTGCGATTTCGACAACCGTAAAATGCGAGACAAGTACGTCTGATAGCTCCAGCGTATATGGCCGCGGGATGATTTGTGGTTCCAGATGATGACGGAGGGCGCGCGTATTTTGTGGCCAGATTCGCGCTGCTCCATTTGGGTCGTGAATCTGCGCTTCGCCAAAATAGGAAACATCTTTCTCAAGGGTCGATGTGGAGATGCTATGCAGCGGGACAGTGTCAAGCATATGCCAATTACTTGATGTCAGGTCATAGAGATGCTCAAGCGCACTTCGTCGTAAGCTTCGAAATTTATGCTTGAGTATGGATCGCACAGAAATACCTTCAACTCTACAAAAATGGTTAACATTGACAGGTTTTCATAGCAAGTGAGGCGGCTCTGCCTGGTTGCCCAAATTTGCTGTTTTCTTGTTTCTATCGAACTGCCGACAAACACGGCAAGACGCTCGATTTCATTCTTTCACAACTTCGAAACAATCCGGCAACAACAGAGTTTTCTGCCTGAGCTCAGGACTTTGGAAACGGTGCCTTCCCAGCCAAGCGGTTTTACACGGCATGATTGATCCTCCAAAGAGACGTAGCTGAGTCCATTCGTGTCCGACCTACTTTTGTCGCGGCCTTCGGTTGAGATTCTCCGTGTACATGCTTCGGTTTATGGTCAGCGTGACGGCTGCCAAGATGATGCTGGTTCCATGTAACTCCGATGTGCCCATCTCATAAGCGTGCTTAATTGAGGTCAGCGACGGTCCGGAACACCACTGCCCGGCAGTGATTTGCACAGCAATCCATGAGAGGGGCATTATGGCCGAGGAGGAACGAAGACTATGAAAGCATCCAAGCTTACGGACACGCAGCAGGCGTTACCGAGTTCCAGAACGTTTGTGAGTGTGTATTTTGAGCTGCAGCAAGAGCTTCAATGCTTGGCATGTCAATCTTTTGCGTCTCGGTTTTCCGGTCCGATTGCCTTTCAACTTTATCAGCAGGTTGCCGGGGTTAAAAGCGCAGATACCTCATGCGAGTCGCAACATCCAACATCGTGAGTGCAGCCTAAACGTGCGCCATCAAGTCACTGGGCAAGCCATTATAATACTCACTGTTTATGGTTTGATGGCCGTTTATACTTGATGTTTTGGATCACGGAAGCAATGCATCATGCCGAGATAAGGCGCGATACAACTTCTACTCCTGAAAGTGTGAGCCCTATTTACTAGAAAGTTCACAAAAGCTTTGGCGTTGCCGGAACAGGTATGGCATGGTCTCGGAAGGTGGCAACACCGCATTGTGGAACGAGAATTTGTAACTATGGAATTGGTACCTCTTGCAATCCCGGAGGTGATCCTGATCACGCCGAGGCGATTTGGTGATCATCGCGGGTTTTTCGAAGAAACCTACAACGTGAACAGTTTTACCGATGCGGGCATCGATACGGTCTTCGTTCAGGATAACCACTCGCTTTCCGGTGCTGTTGGCACAATACGTGGCCTGCATTTCCAAGCGCCTCCAAGAGCGCAGGCCAAGCTGGTTCGCTGTGGGCGCGGACGCTTTTTTGACGTCGCCGTAGACATCCGCAAAGGTTCTCCCACCTTCGGCGATTGGGTCGGCGCAGAACTCAGTTTTGAAAACGGTCGAATGTTGCTGGTGCCCGCCGGGTTTGCTCATGGCTTCATGACATTAGAGCCGGAGACCGAGATCATCTATAAATGCTCCGACACCTACGCTCCGGAAACAGAAGGCGCCATTCGGTGGGATGATCCCGATATTGGAATTAATTGGCCGCTGGACCTAGCCGAACCGCAATTGTCAGATAAAGATAAAGCAGCTCCATTTTTGCGAAATATAGATACTCCGTTTGTGATTGAGGATGGTGAATGAAAATTATGGTCACGGGCGGTGCCGGTTTTATTGGCTCTGCTGTCATCCGCCGCGCAATTGCTGAAGGCCATGCGGTCGTCAATATCGATGCTTTGACCTATGCGGCCTGTCTGGAGAATATCGCCTCCGTTGCGGATGTGCCTGAATACGCATTCGAGCAGGCTGACATCCGGGATGCGGGGGCGATGGCGGCGATCTTGAACAGGCACCAGCCGGATGTAATCATGCATCTGGCCGCCGAAAGCCATGTCGACCGCTCGATCGATGGTCCTGCGGCCTTTATCGACACCAACATCACCGGCACCTATGTCCTGTTGGAAGCCGCGCGCGCCTATTGGATCGGTGCCGGCAAGCCCGAGAGCTTCCGCTTTCATCATATCTCAACCGATGAAGTGTTCGGATCTTTGGGCAAGACCGGGTTTTTCACCGAAGACAGCCCCTATCAGCCCAATTCGCCTTATTCGGCCTCGAAGGCCGGGTCCGACCACCTTGTCCGGGCCTGGCGCGAAACCTATGGCCTGCCGGTGGTTCTGACCAATTGCTCGAACAATTACGGCCCCTATCAGTTTCCGGAAAAACTCATCCCGGTGGTGATCCTGAACGCGCTGGCTGGCAAACCCATCCCGATCTATGGGGCAGGGGACAACATCCGCGACTGGCTGCATGTCGAAGACCATGCCGAGGCACTGCTGTTGGTGCTGGAAAAAGGTGAGCTGGGCCGCAGCTACAATATTGGCGGTGAGAACGAGATGACCAATCTCGATTTGGTCAAAATGCTCTGCGCGATACTCGATCGGTTGAAGCCGGGCAAAACGCCCTACGCCGATCTGATCACCTTTGTCACTGACCGCCCCGGTCATGATCGTCGCTATGCCATCGACCCAGCCCGTATTCGGAACGAGTTGAACTGGCGCCCCTCTTACACACCTGAAACCGGGTTGGAACAGACGGTTCAGTGGTATCTGGACAATGGCGCATGGCTGGCTGCTCTGCAGAACCGCAGCGGCGTGGGAGAGCGGCTCGGGGTGGCCGAATGAAGGCACTGGTCTTCGGCCATAGCGGGCAGGTCGCTACGGAACTGCGCCGACGCGCGCCGACGCACGGCATCTCGGTCGAGGCGCTGGACCGCTCTCAAGCAGATCTATCTGATCCGCAGAGCTGTGTTGACGCTATCCGAAGCACGGATGCGGACGTGATCATCAACGCCGCAGCTTACACGGCGGTCGACAGGGCCGAGGATGAGCCCCAGCTAGCCCGGGTGATCAACGGGGATACACCAGGGGCTATGGCGCGCGCGGCAGCAGAGCGTGATTTGCCCTTCCTACACATCTCAACCGACTATGTGTTTGACGGGGCGGGGGATATGCCCCGCACCACGCAGGACCCGACAGACCCTTTGGGTTCTTACGGCCAGACCAAGCTGGCGGGAGAGCATCAGATTTCCCAGGCGGGGGGATGGTATGCAATCCTAAGGACAAGTTGGGTGTTTTCGGCCCACGGGCACAACTTTGTCAAAACCATCCTGAGGCTGGCCGAGGCCCGTGACACGCTGACCATCGTGGCGGATCAGATCGGGGGGCCGACATCGGCAGCTGATATTGCCGACACGCTGCTGACTATGGCCAAGACTGGAGGGCAGGTCGAAGGCGGGCTGTTTCACTATTCCGGTGCGCCCGATGTCAGTTGGGCCGGTTTCGCGCGCGAAATTGTCTCGCAGGCAGGTCTGATAACTCAGATCACTGACATTTCGACAGCAGATTACCCTACCCCGGCCCCCAGACCGCTGAATTCGCGGTTGGAGTGTTCGCGGCTCAATGACATTTACGGGCTCGGACGGCATGACTGGATAGCTGGCCTAGCCCAGGTGCTGACCGAGCTGAAGGTCAGCACCTGGGCTAGGCCAGCTTTGGAAGGATAGATCATGCAGCGCAAAGGTATAATTTTGGCTGGTGGTTCGGGAACCCGACTGTATCCGATCACCATGGCAGTCTCAAAGCAGCTACTGCCGATCTATGACAAGCCAATGATCTTCTATCCTCTGAGCGTGCTCATGCTGTCGCAGATCCGCGAGATCGCGATCATCACGACGCCACAGGATCAGGAACAATTCCAACGTCTGTTGGGCGATGGCAGCCAATATGGTCTGTCGCTTACCTGGATCACTCAGCCTTCGCCTGACGGTCTGGCGCAGGCTTATACTTTGGCAGAGGATTTTCTTGCAGGTGCCCCGTCCGCGATGATCCTGGGTGACAATATCTTCTTCGGCCACGGTCTGCCGGATTTGCTGCGCGAAGCAGATTTACAAGAGCGTGGTGGATCTGTGTTCGCCTATCGCGTTGCCGACCCCGAACGCTACGGCGTGGTTGATTTCGAAGGTCAGAAAGTACGCGGCATCATCGAGAAGCCGAAAGTACCGCCCTCAAACTACGCGGTGACTGGGCTCTATTTTCTTGACGGCGACGCCCCTGCCCGTGCCCGTCAGGTCCAACCGTCCGAGCGGGGCGAGCTTGAGATCACCACATTGCTTGAGATGTACCTCAAAGAAGGGCTTTTGAATGTTCAAACAATGGGTCGCGGGTTTGCCTGGCTGGATACCGGCACTCATGGTTCCCTGCTGGATGCCGGGAACTTCGTCCGCACCCTAACGGATCGACAGGGCATGCAGACCGGAAGCCTCGACGAGATAGCGTGGCAAAACGACTGGATTGACGATGCTGCGCTTGTCGAACGTGCGCAGCTGTTTGCCAAGTCCACATATGGCGCGTATCTGAAACAGCTTCTGAGGTGATTTCCAGAGCGGGCTGGTGAATTGATCGTTGATCTGAAGGCCACACTCGGCGCGCGTCAACCTGACACCGAGCGGACCTGCAGAGAAAACGATGATGAACAAACTGGCCACTAAGGTTAACAAACCCAATACCTCTCTACGAATTGGAGGAAGCTTGGTACTCGGGTCATAGGCGAGAAGCATACCCGTACCATTGGAGCGTATATCTGAATGTTGTTCAGGCGCCGTCAGGCCAACCGGGCGTCGGCCTGGAATTAGCCACGTGATCCATCATACTTGTGCTTGTCGTTCTGGTGGGTACGGAGCGACCTGCCAGCTTGAGTATTGGCAGCAAAGACCTTCTGGACGTCAGGCTTTCACGGCACTAACGTTGTAAAAGTATAGAATTTCAATAATTCAAAGTGACAGATTTGGCGGATGGCGAAAAAGACTGAGCTAGACAGACCAATTTTCATAACTGGTGTGCAGCGGTCAGGAACAACACTGCTCCGCACCGTAATTTGTGCTCACCCGGAAATCTGGATCAGCTATGAGTGTGCCTTTTACCGGCTTCTTGGAGAGAAGTACTGGGACGGCATTCCACAGAACAGGCTGGACGAGTTCGTATCCGAGATTTTCGAAATTAAGCGATTTGATTATTGGCGTATTCCTCGCGAGAGCGTGCGGAAAATTTTGGCTGACTGCAAGGAGGACCCAGTCCCGTTCTTATGGGTTATCGGTCGTCTCGCACAAGAGAACCTAGCGCTGCACAAACCGCAGGCGCGACGCTTCGGATTCAAGAACCCACATGGAATATACCATCTCGACTACATCTGGAGGCTCTTCCCTGAGGCCCGTGTGATTAATATTATTCGAGACCCAAGAGGCATTCTCTCATCGGAAAAAACTCGCCAGACCGAACCAGGAGAGGAAATGTCAGCCTCCGCAATCTGGACTGTACGGACCCGCTTCAAGCGAATGCACGAGGCGCACTCTGCGCACGTTGGCGACCCGCGTTATCTGGCACTTAACTATAGCGACCTGGTCCAAAATTTTGAGGGTACGGTGCGAAAAACTCTCGATTTCCTCGAAGTGCCCTTCGACGCGGAAATCTTTGACTATGACACCAATGCCCGCGAGACAAATCTTGTACCTGATGGAGATATGCATCTTCATGCCCTGACATTGCGAAAGCCCGATCCAAGCCGACTTCATGCCTACCGCGATACACTGACCTCTCGTGAACAGGCGGCTCTTGAAGCACTTCTTGTGAAGCGCATGGATCATCTTCTGGGTGCCAGGCCGGAATACTCCTCGCTTCAGCGAGCGGTGGCGGTTTCCGGATTTACACAAAGGTTGCTGCTCGAAAAGGCTTGGCCTATCTGGAACCGCTACAAGCGACGAACGTCGGCATCGCGCACCTGATTGTGAAGAATGAGCGGATACAATTCTATTGCATGTGTGGAATACGGGTTTGTAGTTATAGCAAACAATCTCTCCTTTGACAGATGGCCCCAAGCCTCATGTTTAGATGTTTACTAACCGAAATGCTCAATCAGATAGTGTATTGAGCCCGACATCTCGTCGACACCCCAAGGCCGGCTGAACCTGAAGGTCTCAATTTCGCTCGCGATATCTGCTGCGTTTTGCATGGTTGCCGGCAAGTCTCCGAAGAGGCGCGCGAGGTCGGGTCGATAAATCGTGTTCATGACTTGGGCAAATGCTTCGGAGGGCCCCAATAGATCCAATTTTGGTTCATCTGCAACATCCAGGATCACAAGCTTATGCAAGTGACGTGGTTCCGCGACGAAAAACTCTGGCGAAAAAACGTGGAATTTTTCAGCGCGGGTTGTATCTCGTGTAAGGGTATCAGGCTGCAATCCGGCGCGTTCGACTGTATCCTTCCACAGCTTTTGACGGAAAATACCACAATGGAGCAGCGTCTTGCTTTCAGTCGGGTCGATGACCGCAACATCGTCAGATAACAAGCGCCAACCGGTTTCCTTAAGGATTTCGTAGGCAGTTGTCGACTTTCCTGCGCCACTTTGGCCGGTAAAGGCCAAAATACCATTTGGGGTCTCAACGGCGCTCACATGTAGCGGAGGAAGCTTTCGTT